>NZ_JFYT01000001.1:0-415092 GCF_000632165.1 Delftia sp. RIT313
TCTTCCCAGCCCGCTGTCCAGCCCGCCCCCCTGCCCCTGAACGACATCACGGGCTGCGTGCTGGCAGGCGGGCGCGGCATGCGAATGGGCGGCATCGACAAGGGACTGCAGCCCTTTCTGGGCCAGCCGCTGGCGGCCCATGCGCTGGACCGCCTGGCGCCCCAGGTCGGGCATCTGCTGATCAACGCCAACCGCCATGCCGAGGCCTATGCGCAATTGGGCGCGGCCCACGGTGCGCCGGTCTGGCCCGATGCCGAACCCGACTATCCCGGCCCGCTGGCCGGCTTCCTGAGTGGCCTGATGCACTGCCGGACGCCCTGGCTGGTCTGCGTGCCCTGCGATACGCCGCTGTTCCCGCTAGACCTTGTGGAGCGGCTTGTGCAGGCGGCGATGTCGCGGCAGCCTGCGGCCGACATCGTCGTCGCCCATGGCTGGGAGCGCTCGCTTGACGCAGATCAATCCCTGCTGCGGGCCCAGCCCGTGTTCTGCCTGATGCGGTCATCGCTGCGTGATAGTCTGCAATCGTTCATACGCTCGGGCGGCCGCAAGATCGATGCATGGACGGGCCAGCACCGCTGCGCCCCGGCCCTCTTCGACCGCGCGGGCGACAGCCCGCTGGCCTTTGCCAACGCCAACACGCAGCAGGAGCTGCAGGCGCTGGCGCGCGCCGCAGCTACCCCGTCGTAGTGCCCCGCGCCGCCGGCCCGCACGCCGCCTTGCCCAACCGGATTCCGTTCTGATGACAGCATCCTTCCAGCCCGCATCCCCCACCACCGCATCCACCCAGGACCTGAGGGTCGATCAGGCCCTGACACAGCTGGCCAGCCTGCTGCAGCCCCTGGGCCCGGTGGCAGAGTTGGAGACGCTGGCGCTGGCCGATGCGCTGGACCGCGTGCTGGCCGAAGACATCGTCTCCCCCGTCGATGTGCCAGCGCATGACAACGCCGCCATGGATGGCTATGCCTTCGATGGCGGCCAGCTGCAGGCAGCTCACGCCGGTTCGCCCGCTGCACCGCTGGTGCTGCGCGTGGTCGGCCAGGCCCTGGCCGGCAAACCCTGGCACGGCACCGTGCAGGCCGGCGAGTGCATCAAGATCATGACCGGCGCCGTGTTGCCTAGCGGGCTGGACACGGTGATCGCGCATGAACGCACCGTGTCCGCAGGCACTGACCACATCGGCATTCCGGCAGGCAGCGTGCGTGCCGGGGACAACCGGCGCCTGCGCGGCGAGGACCTGAGCCTGGGCCGCGTGGCCCTGGCGGCGGGCCAGCGCCTGCATCCCGCGGCCCTGGGCCTGATTGCCAGCCTGGGCCAGCCCCAGGTGCGCGTGCGCAGGCGGCTGCGCGTGGCCTATTTCTCCACGGGCGATGAAATCCTCCACCCCGGCACGGCGCCGCGCGAGGGTGCGGTCTACGACAGCAACCGCTTCAGCCTCATCGGCCTGCTGCAGCGCATGGGCGTGCAGGTGCTGGACCTGGGCGTGGTGGCCGACGAGCCCGAGGCCCTGCAGGAGCGCCTGCGCGAAGCCGCCTCCCTGGCCGACGTGGTGCTGACCAGCGGCGGCATCAGCGCAGGCGAGGCCGACCACACGCGCGCCATGCTGCAGCGCATGGGCTGCGTGCACTTCTGGCGACTGGCCATGCGGCCGGGCCGGCCGCTGGCCGTGGGCCTGTTGCAGCCCGATGCGGGCACGCCGTTTGCCGCAAGCCGCACGCCTGCACGCACCACGGTGCTGATCGGCCTTCCTGGCAATCCCGTGGCCGCCATGGTCAGCTTTCTGGTCTTTGTCCGTCCGGCACTGCTGCAGCTCATGGGCGCTGCGCAGGCAGCTGCCGAGCCGGCCGCCCTGCCCCAGGCCGTGGCTGCCCATGCGCTGTCCAAGCGGCCGGGCCGCACCGAGTACCAGCGCGGCCTTCTGTCCACAGGCGCCGATGGCCGCTGCCTGGTCCGCACCACCGGACCGCAGGGTTCGGGCGTGCTGCGCTCCATGGCCGAGGCGGACTGCCTCATCGTGCTCGAACATGAGCGCGGTGCCGTGCAAGCCGGTGAAACCGTATCCATCCTGCCGCTGCAGGCCTTTCCCTGACAGGAGATTCCCATGCCCTTCCAGTCCAAGCACCTGACCGACGCCCCCGATCGCAGCACCGTCGACACGCTGCCCGGCGCTACCTTGCTGGAGTTCGGCACCGCCTGGTGCGGCCACTGCCAGGGCGCGCAACCGCTGATTGCCCAGGCGCTGGAGGCCGCCCCGCAGGTGGCCCACATCAAGGTGGAAGACGGCCCCGGCCGGGCCCTGGGTCGCAGCTACCGCGTCAAGCTCTGGCCCACCCTGATCTTTCTGCGTGACGGGCAGGAGGTGCAAAGGCTGGTGCGGCCCCAGCAGGCCCGCGAGATCGCGGACGCGCTGGCCCGCATCACCGCCCAGCTCTGACGCTTGCGGCGCGGCCGCTGCCTGTGTATCGCCGACAATGGCCCGCATGCCGCCTCAAAAGAAGCCAACCGAATCCGCGCCCAAGAAGCCCCGCCGCAACAGCGGCCGCCCGCTGGCCGACGATGCCGTGGGACGGGACATCATCCTGCAGACCACGGTCAACCTGCTCAAGACCCGCACGCCGGAGCAGCTGAGCATTCTGGAAATCGCGGCGGCAGCCGGTGTCACGCGCGCCCTGGTGCGCTACTACTTCAGCAGCCTCAAGGGCTTGCTGCAGGAGGTGACGGAGTCCCTGATGCGCGAGTTGCAAAACCGCATGGAAGTGGCGCTCAGGACGCAGGGCACGGTGGAAGAGCGCGTCTACCAGCGCCTGCTGCTGCGGCTGGATTTCATGCGCGAGCACCCGCAGTTCGAGCGGCTGGCGCTCTCCGAGATCTACCACTACGAAAGCGAAGAAGAGCCGCCGCCCTCGGGCACGCCGCTGCAGCGCATCACGCGGCGCGGGCTGGAGCTGACCTCGACCATGCTGATGAACGGAGCGCAGGCCAGCCACCCGGCACAGGTGGACCCGCGCTTCATCCACCTGGCCATCCTCAGCATTTCGGCCTTCCTGCCCACGGCACGGCCGCTGCTGGCCGAGCTGTTCGGTGAGGGACCCGAGGCAGACCAGCAGATCGAGCGCTACCTGCGCTTCATGTCCCACCTGCTGGCCGAGCGCATCAGGCAGGATGCGCCGGCGCAAGACCACCCTCCTTCCCCGGGCCACCACCCGGGATGACTTGCGCCGGCGCCCGCTGCTTCCTCCCTCCTTTCGTTCAGCGCCTGTTCGATCTAGTCCGGCTGTATGCCCAGCTCCTTGACCAGCCGCCCGAAGCGCTCGAAATCGCCGGCATTGGTCTTGCCCAGCCGCTGGGGCGGGCCGCCCACAGGGACGGTTCCCAGCGTGGCCATGCGCGCCACCACGTCGGGCATCCTGAGGATCTCGTTGAGGTGCGTGTTCAGCAGCTTGACCACCTCGGCGGGCATGTTCCTGGGGCCGAACAGGCCGTACCAGGCGGTCAGCTCCACGTCCTTGTAGCCCAGCTCGGCCAGAGTGGGCACGTCGGGCGCCAGCGGTGAGCGCTGGGCGTCGGCCACGGCCAGCGCCACCAGCTTGCCGCCGGGCAAATAGGGAGCGATGGAGCCCAGCGTGCTGTAGGTGAAGGGCACATGGCCGCCCACCACATCGGTGACGGCCGGCGCCACGCCCTTGTAGGGTATGGCCTCGAAGCGGGCGCCCGTGGCGCGCCGGACCATCTCGCCGAGGAAGTGCATGGGCGAGCCGTTGCCCGGCGTGGCATAGCCCAGTGAGCGGCCTTGGCTGGAGGAGATGGCCTCCTTGAAGCTGCGCACGCCCGCACCGGGCCCGGCGACGAGGAACAGCGAAGTGGAGCCGACCTCGATCACGGGCGTGAAGCCATTGAGCACGTCGTAGCCGTGGCCCGCGCCCAGCTTGAGCACCAGTTGGGCCATGGCAAAAGTATTGGGCGCCAGCAGCAGCGTGTAGCCATCGGCCGGTGCCTTGGCCACGAAACTGCTGCCTATGGTGCCGCTGGCGCCCGCGCGGTTGTCCACGAGCACGGACTGGCCGATGCGGGCCGACAGCTTCTCGCCCAGCAGCCGCGCCAGCGCGTCGGTATCGCCGCCTGCGGGGTAGGCCACGACGATGGTGACCGGCTTGTGGGGGTAGGTCTGGGCCTGCGCCGGACCGGCGAGCAGCGCCAGGGCCATGGCCGCGCCCAGGGCGAGCGTTCTGCGTTTCGCTTTCATGGAGAGGGCTTTCATCGTGGTTTTTTCATTGTCAGCAAAGGTCGTTGCCGGGCTCAAGCCTGGCGTATCGCCACACGGTGCATCCGCCGCGCTGCGGGGTGGTAGTCATTGACCGCGTAGTGCTGCGTGGCCAGGTTGTCCCAGATGGCCACCGAGCCCTTGCGCCAGCGAAAGCGCACCTGCCATTCAGGCACCTTGGCCAGCCCGCTGAGCATGGCGATCAGGGCCGCGCTCTCGTCGCTGGTCACGCCTTCTATGTGCGTGGTGTAGAGCGAGTTCACAAAGGCCACGGGCAGCCCGGTGACCGGGTGCTCCAGAACCACGGGCTGCTCCAGCGGCGGATGCTTGAGGCGGGTGGCGCGATAGGCCTCGCCAGACGGATCTCGGCGCATCAGGCTTTGCCTGAGCGCTGGCGCCTCCCAGTTGTGGGTGGCGCGCAGCTTGCGCAGATAGGCCTGCAGCTCGGGCGCCAGCGAGGCGAAGGCCGTGGTCATGCTGGCCCACATGGTGTCGCCGCCCGTGGGCGGCACGTCCACGGCGTAGAGGCAGGCGCCGGCGGGCGGCTTGGTCTGCCAGGTCAGGTCGGCATGCCAGATGTCGGTGCCGGTGCGCGTGCCCTGGCTGATCAGCAGCTCGACATGGGGATCGTCCGGGTGCGAGGGAAAGGTGGAGGACACGGGCTCTACCTTGCCGAACACCTGGGCCACGCGTACCTGCTGCGCAGGGTCCAGCGTCTGGTCGCGGAAGAATATGACCTGGCGCTCGGCCAGCAGCCGGCGCAGCGCGTCCGCATGGTCATGCACCTGCGCCGGGTCCGAGAGATCGATGCCGTATATCTCCGATCCTATGCACGGGGTGATGTGTTCGACTTGCATGAAATTCCTTTTCTCGAAAAAAGCGGGTTGGGGGGTGATCAGGTGGACGCGATGTCCTGCGGCAGCGGCATGGAGCGGAACCGGCGGCCGGTGGCATGGAACAGGGCCGTGGCCACGGCAGGCGCCGTGGGGCCCAGGGCCACTTCGCCGCAGCCCTGGGGCGGCCGGTCGCTTTCGACCAGGACCACCTCCACGCGGGGCATTTCGGACAGTTGCAGCAGCGGGTAGTCGTGGAAATTGCTTTGCTGCACCACGCCCTTGTCAAAGCCCAGCCGGCTCTTGAAGGTGTTGGTCAGCGCAAAGCCGATGCCGCCTTCGACATTGGCCTTGACCAGTCCCGGGTTGACCACGCGGCCCGCGTCGATGGCGCAGATGGCGCGCTCCAGCCGCACGCGGCCTTCCACAACACGCAATTCCATGACCAGCGCGACGAAGGTCTGGAAGCTCTCGCCCCGCCCCGTGTAGACGTTGAAGGTCATGGCGCGGTGCAGGCCTGCCGGTGCGGGCTGCTCCCAGTGCGCGGCCTTGGCCGCCGCATCCAGCACGCCCAGCGCCAGCGGCTGGCCGGCCAGCAGGCGGCGCCGGTACTGGTAGTCGTCCACGCCTGCGGTGTGGGCCAGCTCGCTGATGAAGCTTTCCAGGAAGAACACGCTGGACGTGGTGCCCACGCTGCGCAGATAGCTCAGCGGTATGGGCTGCTGCACGTCCACGGCATCCACCAGCAGGTTGGGCACGCCGTAGATCAGGTCGTAGATGGACTCGACCATGGTCTCGTCCCAGCCGCCGGCATCGGCCATCTTCTTGGGGTTGATGGCGCCGTACAGCGACTGGCCCGAGATGCGCGCATGCAGCGCGGCAGGCAGGCCGTCGGCGCCCAGCACGGCACTCAGCCGCCCCGAGGCACCGGGCCGGTAGTAGGAATGCCGTATGTCGTCCTCGCGCGAGCGGATGACCTTGACGGGCCGGCCCACGGCCTTGGATGCCGCTGCCGCATGCAAGGCGAAGTCGGGCATGTACTTGCGCCCGAAGCTGCCTCCGAGGAAGGTGGTGTGCACGATGACCTTGTCCGCAGGCACGCCGCAGGCCTTGCCCAGTTCGCCACGTAGGAAGTCCTGGCCCTGGTAGGGCCCCCAGGTCTCGACCTCACCGTCGCGCACATGGACAGTGGCGGCCAGTGGCTCCATGGTGGCGTGCGTGATGTAGGGCGAGTGGTAGTCGGCCGTGATCGGCTTGCCCGCCGCCAGCATTTCGCGCGGCTTGCCCAGGCTGCGGGCAACGACGGCCTTGTCGTTCGACAGGCCTGCGACGAACTGCGCATGGATGCGCTCGCTGTCCACGCCGGCCGCCGCGCCGGCGTCGAATTCGATGTCCAGCGCGTCGGCGGCCTGCTTGGCGATCCAGTACGAATCGGCCACCACGACAACGGTGCTGGGCTCGGGGTCGGGCCACTGCGTGGTGCGCACGATGGCATGCACGCCGGGGCGCGCGCGCACCTCTGCCTCGTTACGGATGCGCACGATGCGCCCCGTCACGCTGGGCGCCATGCGCACGGCGCCGATCAGCATGCCGGGCACCTCGACATCGATGCCGAAGACCGCGCTGCCATCGACCTTGGCCGGGGTGTCCACCCGGCGCAGGTTGCGGCCGATCAGGCCCTGCTCGGAAGCCGACTTCATGCGCGGGCGCGCGGCGATGGACAGCCTGGAAGCCTCGGCCACGATCTCGCCGTAGCCCACGCTGCGACCCGTCGCGGAGTGCAGCACCCGGCCGGCGCGCGTGCTGCACTGGGATGCCCGCACGCCCAGCCTGGCCGCGCCGGCACGCAGCAGCACATCACGGGCCTGGGCACCGGCCAGGCGCATGCGCTCGTAGAAATAGTTCATCGACATCGACGCGCCCACGAACTGCTGGAACGGCATCTCGCCCGCATCGTTGCGATAGGCGTCGCGCCCGGTGACGAAGCGCACGGTCACGCTGGCCCAGTCGGCATCGAGCTCGTCGGCCAGCACCTGGGGCAGGCCCGTGTAGATGCCCTGGCCCACCTCGCACTGCGACACGCCGATCACCACCTGCCCCGAAGGCTCGATCCAGACCCAGTCGCCGATGGAGGAGGCCGTTGCTGCCGCTGCACCGGCCTCCGCTGGCGCGGCCTGCGCCAGCGGAATCAGCAGGCTGCCGGCAGCAGGGGCCACCAGCAGCGCAGCAGCGCTCTGGAGCAGATGCCTGCGCCGCAGCGAGATGGCAGAGCCGGCCGTGCAGCCCCGTTCATTGCTTGGACGCTGCGGCATGGATGGCCTCCCGGATGCGGTGGTAGGTGGCGCAGCGGCACAGATTGGTCATGGCCTCGTCGATCTGCGCATCGGTGGGCTGTGGATGGGTCTTGAGCAGCGCGGCAGCGGCCATGACCATGCCGGACTGGCAGTAGCCGCACTGCGGCACGTCCTTGTCCATCCAGGCCTTCTGGATGGGGTGGGAACGGTTGCTGGACAGCCCTTCGATGGTCGTGACCGCCTTGCCGCCCACCGTCGAGACGGGCAGCACGCAGGAGCGCACCGGCTCGCCATCGACATGGACCGTGCAGGCCCCGCACATGCTGATGCCGCAGCCGAACTTGGTGCCGGGCAGCTTGAAGTGATCGCGCAGCACCCACAGCAACGGGGTCTGCCCGTCGCCGTCAAAGGCCACGCTTCGGGAATTGAGGGTGAATTTCATCGTGGGGTCTCCAATGCGCCCGCATCAACCGGGCTGCATGTCTCATGCCTCTCAGAACGAGTGGTGTATGCCTGCCGCAATCACGGTCTGCGTGCGCCCGCTGGCAACGCCCACGGAATTCATCGCCGCCACGCCATCCGAGGCGCGCTGGTGCGTGACCGAGGCATGCAGCTGCGTGCGTTTGGAGAAGGCGTAGCGCGCGCCCAGGTGGACCTGGTTCCACTTCGTCTGCTCGAAGCGGCTGAAGGAGTAGCCCGTGTTGATGGTCACGGACTGGCTGGTCTGCCAGGCCAGGCCCAGGTCGAGCGCGCTCATGTTGCTGGAGGCTGCGCCGTACTTGAGCGTGGAGCGCGTCAGCAGCGCGTTGAGCCGGACCGGAAGCGCATCGAGCTGGTAACCGCCGCCGATGCCCAGCACCTGGAAGGTGTCGAGCACCAGCGGCCGGCCCGCCACCAGGTCCTGGCCCAGCGCGTTCGCCAGGCCCGTGCGCCCGGCGATATCGAAGGCACGGCCGCGCGCATCGGTGTAGGCCACGGCCAGATTGAGCTTGGCACTGGAATAGCTGCCCATGACGCTGTAGGTGCGGTTGGCCTGCGAGCGGCCCGGCACCTCGCCAAAGCCGTACTGCGCGCCGAACTGCATCCCGCCCATGCTGGGCGTCAGGTAGACCACGGAGTTATCCACCGGAAACTGGCTGGACAGGCCGTCCAGATTGCCGGGGTGGTAGAGATAGAAGTTGTAGAGCTGGTAGCCGTTGCCCCACTGGCTCAGCGTGCCGGCCGTGAAATCGACCTGGCGACCCAGCCGCACCGAGCCCATCGACGCGCTGTCCAGACCCACCCAGGAAGCCCGGTTGAAGTAGCTGGTCGGCGAGATCGGCGAGCCGATGTCCGTGAGGAATCCGTTTTCCAGCTGGAATGAGGCCTTCATGCCACCGCCCAGATCCTCCGAGCCGCGCAGGCCCCAGAGGTCAGGCTGGGAAATGGCCGAATCCATGCGCGTCAGCCGGCTCCCGCGCACATCGCTGATCCAGGGCATGGTCAGGTCCATGCTGCCGTACAGCGTCACCGAACTCTGGGCCAGCGCCGCTCCCGCGCCGCCCAGCATCGCCAATGCGGCAATTGCTTTGTATTTCATCGCAAGGCTCTTTCATCGTGAGATGGGTAAAAAAATTCCACAAGTGGCAATTTTGAACACCACGCCACGGAAGATGCCTGGCAGGGCGCAAACTAATTTCCACTTATGGAAATATTAGCTGCGCGGGCCGAATTCTGGTTCTGGGGTTTTCATCTACCGCGTTGTAGGTAGGTCTCGGGAGGTGGAAGCAAGGGACGGGCATTGCACCCGCCCCCGCACCAGGCGCTCAGCGCCCCAGTGCCTGGTCCACGCCCTTGTTGGCCAGGGCGTCTGCCCGCTCGTTGCCAGGGTCGCCTGCGTGGCCCTTGACCCAGCGCCAGTCGATGCGGTGGCCGCCACCCTGGACCAGGGCGTCCAGCCGCTGCCACAGCTCGACGTTCTTGACCGGCTCCTTGGAGGCCGTCTTCCAGCCCTTGGCCTTCCAGCCATGGATCCATTCGGTGATGCCCTTGAGCACGTACTGGCTGTCGATGTAGAGCACCACATCGCAGGGTCGCCTGAGCGCGGACAGCGCCTCGATCACGGCCATCATCTCCATGCGGTTGTTGGTCGTGTTCAGCTCGCCGCCGAACAGCTCTTTCCTGGCGCTGCCGGCCTCCAGCACCACGCCCCAGCCGCCGGGACCCGGATTGCCCTTGCAGGCGCCGTCCGTGTAGATAACAACTTGATTCAAAAAATTTCCTTGGGTTGAATGGCCCGGCCTTCAGGCCGGTTGGAATGCGGATCGCTGCCCTGCACCGCCTGCGCCGGCATGCGGTGGGCCACAGGCACGGAGGCGCCCGACACGGCTGCGCGGCCACGCCAGGCAGGCTCCAGCATGCGTGCGCCCGGCACGCGCTTGACGGCCACCACGCAGTACACGCCGCCCAGCATGGGCCAGCCCAGCCGCCCCACGCGGTCCATGAACTGCCAGCGCCGCAGCCAGCGATCCGTCTGCACGGCAGGACGATAGCAGCCGAACTGCACGGCCTCGATCTCGAAGGCCAGCAATCGCAGCCAGTCACGCAGCCGCCAGTAGCCCACGCCCCAGCCCACATCGGGCAGATACACGCCGCGCTCGGCACGGCGCTGCACGCCCAGCAGACTGGCGGGGTTGAGCCCGCACACGACGATACGGCCCTCCGGCATCAGCACCCTGGCCGCCTCGCGCAATACGGCATGCGGGTCCGGCGAGGTCTCCAGCGTGTGCGGCATGACGACGAGGTCGAGGCTGGCCTCGGAAAACGGCAGCGCGGCCGGATCGGCCAGCAGCGCCACGGGCACCTCCAGCGGCTGCACTGCCTCGGCTGGCACCGCATCCTGCATGGAATCCAGGGCCAGCCAGCGGTGCGGCATGCGATTGGCGCGCAGCCCCTGGAGCATGGGCATGCCCAACTGCAGGCTGTGATAGCCGAAAATATCGGCCACCGCCTCGTCGCAGCGCTGCTGCTCCCATTCCAGCAGGTAGTGGCCGAGGGCAGATTGCGTCCAGTGATGCGTCCCTATAATTTTGCTGCTCATGAACCTGTTGCCCATCCCCGCTTTTTCCGACAACTACATCTGGCTGCTGTACGACGCAGGGCAGGCCCTGGTCGTCGATCCCGGCGATGCAGCGCCCGTGCTGGCCAGCCTGCGCCAGCTGGACTTGCAGTTGCAGGGCATTTTAGTCACCCACCACCATGCCGATCATGTCGGCGGCGTGGCGCAGCTGCGCCAGGCCACGGGCGCCCAGGTCTGGGGCCCCGCCTACGAGCAGTTGCCCGAGCCCGTGCAGCGCGTGCAGGGTGGCGATACCGTGCAGGCCCTGGGCGGCCCCTGGCAGGTCATTGACGTGCCCGGCCACACCAGCGGCCACATCGCCTTCTACAGCACGGCGGCGCAGGCGCAGCCCGTGCTGTTCTGCGGCGATACGCTGTTTTCAGGGGGATGCGGGCGCCTGTTCGAAGGCACGCCGCAGCAGATGCAGCAATCGCTGGACGATCTGGCCGCGCTGCCGGACAACACCCTGGTCTGCTGCGCACATGAGTACACAATGTCCAACCTGCGCTTTGCGCAGGCCGTGGAACCAAACAACCAGGCCCTGGCTCACTACCAGAGGCATTGTCAGGCGTTGCGCGAGGCCGGCCGGCCCACGCTGCCTTCCCTGATGGAGACCGAGCGCTCCATCAATCCCTTTCTTAGAACGCGCGAATCCGCAGTGGCCGCCGCCGCCGCAGGCTTCGACGCACAGGTGAGACAGCAGGACCCCGCCAGCGTGCTGGCCGGCCTGCGCCAATGGAAAAACGTCTTCTGATGAAACTGCTACACACCCTGCTGCTGGGCAGCCTGCTGGCTCTTGCGGGCTGCGCCACCACCAGCAGCCCGGACCTGGCCAGCACGGCCCCCGCCCCCAGCACCGCACCGCACTCCCCGATGTACCCCAACGGACCGCTGAGCCCGCTGGGCACAGGCAGCGCCGGCAACGGCGGCGTGGCCTCGCTGGAGACCACGGGCGATCTGTGGGTACGCATTCGGCAGGGCTTTGCCATGCCCGACCTGGACCAGGATCTGGTCAAGGACCGCGAGCAGTGGTATGCCAGCCGCCCCGACTACATACAGCGCATGACCGAGCGCTCCAGCAAGTACCTGTTCCACATCGTCGAAGAGCTGGAGCGGCGCAACATGCCCACCGAGCTGGCGCTGCTGCCCTACATCGAGAGCGCCTTCAACCCGCAGGCCGTCTCCACCGCCAAGGCGGCCGGCATGTGGCAGTTCATGCCGGCCACCGGCACCTATTTCGACCTCAAGCAGAACGCCTTCCGCGACGACCGCCGCGACGTGCTGGCCTCCACGCGCGCCGCGCTGGACTACCTGCAAAAGCTCTACGACATGTTCGGCGACTGGCACCTGGCCCTGGCCGCCTACAACTGGGGCGAAGGCAGCGTGGGCCGCGCCATCAAGCGCAACGAGAAGCTGGGCCTGCCCACGGGCTACACCGACCTGCAGATGCCGGCCGAGACCCGCATGTACGTGCCCAAGCTGCAGGCCGTCAAGAACATCGTGGCCAACCCCGATGCGTTCAACACCGAGCTGCCGCTGATCGAGAACCACCCCTACTTCCAGACCGTCACCATCACCCGTGACATCGACGTGGAACTGGTGGCCAAGCTGGCCGATGTATCGACCGATGACTTCAAGGCGCTCAATCCCAGCTTCCGCAAGCCGGTGATCTTTGCGGCCGGCACGCCGGAGATCCTGCTGCCCTGGGACAACGCCAAGGTGTTCCGCCGCAACATGCAGGCCTTCGACGAAGGCCAGTACGCGAGCTGGACCGTGTGGACCGTGCCTTCCACCATCAGCGTGGCCGAGGCGGCCCAGCGCGTGGGCCTGGGCGAGTCCGACCTGCGCGCCCTCAACAACATCCCCCCGCGCATGCTGATCAAGGCCGGCTCCGCGCTCATGGTGCCGCGCGGCGCCAACGTGCGTGCCGACGTGGCCGGCCACGTGGCCGACAACGGCCAGATCAGCTTTGCCCCCGAGATCGTCACGCGCCGCACCACCATCAAGGCCCGCAAGCGCGACACGCTGATCAGCGTGGCCAACCGCTACGGCGTCAGCGCGTCCAATCTGGCGGACTGGAATGACCTGAAGTCCTCCGCCACCCTGCATGCCGGCCAATCGCTGGTGGCCTACTTGCCGGTGCGCGCCAGCAGCGGCGGCAATGCCCGGGCGGCCAAGTCCACCGGAACCGCGCGCAAGGTGGCCGTGCAGCCGCAAAACCGCAACGCCAAGGTGTCAGTCACCACGGCGCCGCGTGGCGGCAAGCCATCCAAGGTGAAAAAGCGCTGAAGGCGCTGAAGGCACCGCCACTGCCGCACGAATTCGTTGGTGAACGAGCGCTCCAGGTCGATACCGCTGCGCGCCAGCGCAGGGTTGAGCCGGACCAGGGCGCGCAGGGCCGTGGCAGGCCCGTCATCGGGCATCAGGCCATCCGGGGAGATCGTGGTGCGCATGTGCTCGAAGGCCGACAGATAGGCGCGCCGCGAGCCCAGCAGATAGGGTGCAGGCACGGCCCTGAGCACATCCATGGGCGCGGCGGTCTGCAGCCACTTGAGCGATCGGACCATGGCATTGCTCAGCGCCTGGGCCTTGGCAGGGTTCTTGCGCAAAAAGGCCTGGGTCGCGTACAGCGTGCCCGAGGGCATGGAGCCGCCGTACAGCTGTGCGCTGCTGCGCAGATCACGCAGGTCTCTGACGATGCGCACGGCTCCCTTGTCCTCCAGCACGCTCATCAGCGGGTCCGCATGGCACAGCGCATGCACGCGCCCGGTGCGCAGCGCCTCCATGGCGTCAGGCCCCGAGCCCACACCCACCAGTTGCACCAGATCGGCCTCCAGACCATCGCCCAGCAGCATCAGTTGCACGGCCCGGGCCGTGGATGCGCCCAGCGAGGACACGCCCACGCGCCGCCCGCGCAGGTCGGCCAGCGTCTGGTAGCGCGGCATCCAGCGCGAGGACACGCCCAGCGCAATCTGCGGCGCACGCCCCTGCACGACGAAGGCACGCAGCACACTGCCGCGCTGCTGCGCGACAAGCGTGTGTTCATAGGCACCCGCGCACACATCGGCGGCGCCCGATTCCAGCGCCTGCAGCGACTGCGACCCGCCCGGATAGTCATCGATGCGCACGGTCAGGCCCTCGGCCTCGAAGTACCCCAGTTGCTGGGCAATCACCAGCGGCAGGTAATACAGCAGGCCCTGACCGCCCACGGAAATCGTCACCAGCTCGGCCGAACCGAGGGAAGGAAACGACCAAAGGGAACCCAGCCCCATGAGGCTCAACAAGGTTCGGCGATCAAGCACGTGGGAAGACATGGTGGTTATTTTGCTGCAGTGCAACACGATCATGCCCAGAGCCCGCATGCACAGCATCGGTGCTTGCCCGTATGTGAAACACCGTAGGCTTCAGGGCCAGCACGGCGCGCGGTGAACACGCGCCCGGCCCTCACCCAGGCCTCAGCGGTAGCCCGCGAAAAACAGCAGCAGATTCACCACCAGCGCCAGCGCCCAGGCCAGACTGCGCAGCGTGGCGCGGTCCGTCACATAGAAGGCGATGTAGGCAATACGCAACACAACAAAGGCCACGGCCAGGCCATCGACACGCGCGGACGGTGCACCCAATTGCCAGGCAACCAGCAAGGCGCCAATGAAGAAAGGCAGGCACTCGAAGCTATTGGCCTGCGCCGCGTTGGCCCGTGCCTGGTAGCCCGTCTGCTGCGCCAGCCAGGCCCGGGGTTCGTGGTTGTCGAAACCGCGCTGCCCCGGCCGGTGCTTCATGCCGGGCGCCTTGGCGATGTAGGCGCAGGCCAGCGGCAGCAGGGCCGCCACCAGCAGGCACCAATGCGCTATGGAGAAGCCGCCAGGCGGCAGGATGACAGAGGTCGGCATACAGGCTCCTGATGAATAGACAAGAAACGCCAGCCGCCTCGGCCACTACCGGCGGTCCACCAGCGCATGGGCGATCGTACCGAGGTCCACGTACTCGAGTTCGCTGCCTATGGGCACGCCGCGCGCCAGCCGCGTCACATGGATGCCGCGCGCCTTCAGGGCCTCGCTGATCGCATGGGCCGTGGCCTCGCCTTCCGCCGTGAAGCTGGTGGCCAGGATCACCTCCTGCACCTTGCCGTCGCCGGCACGCTCCAGCAGGGATGACAGGTTCAGATCGCGCGGACCTATGCCGTCGAGTGGCGACAGCCGCCCCATCAGCACGTAGTAATAGCCCTGGTAGGCACCCGTGCGCTCCATGGCCGCCATATCGGCGGGCGCCTCCACCACGCACAGCCGGGCCGCGTCACGCCCTTCGTCCTGGCAGATGGAGCAGATGCGGCCTTCGGTGAAGGTATGGCAGCGCTCGCAGTGGGTGACCGACTCCACGGCCATCGTCAGGGCACGGGCCAGTTGCCGCGCGCCGTCCTGGTCGCGCTGCAGCAGGTGGAAGGCCATGCGCTGCGCCGA
This sequence comes from Delftia sp. RIT313, assembly GCF_000632165.1. Classification (NCBI taxonomy): domain Bacteria; kingdom Pseudomonadati; phylum Pseudomonadota; class Betaproteobacteria; order Burkholderiales; family Comamonadaceae; genus Delftia; species Delftia sp. RIT313. Next base: position 14,937 of record NZ_JFYT01000001.1, read on the forward strand.
CTTGATGCCCACACCCGGGAGCCTGCGCAAGGCCTCGATCAGGCCATCGAGCGATTGCACGTCCGACATGGCAGCTTCCTTTCAATGGAGAAGGGTCTCAGAAAAAAAGCGATCTGCAGGGGCAGATCGCTCGATGGCCACTCCACAGGAGTGGGCAGCTGGAGAAGCCGGCATGGCCTCTCCAGGCTGTTCGGCACAACCGCTGGGGCCTGCCTCAGAACGGGAACTTCATGCCGCCCGGCAGGCCGGGCATGCCGGCCGTGAGCTTGCCCATCTTCTCGTTGGAAGTCTCTTCGGCCTTGCGCACGGCGGCGTTGAAGGCGGCAGCCACCAGGTCTTCCAGCATGTCCTTGTCTTCGGCCAGCAGGCTGGGGTCGATGGTGATGCGCTTGACGTCGTGCTTGCAGGTCATGACCACCTTCACGAGGCCCGCGCCAGACTCGCCTTCCACCTCGATGTTGCCCAGTTCATCCTGGGCCTTCTTGAGGTTGTCCTGCATGGCCTGGGCTTGCTTCATCAGGCCGGCCAGTTGTCCTTTGTTGAACATGTGAGTTCCTTCTTCTGTAGGGTAAAAACGAAACGCTCTAGAGCGTGTCAGGGCTGAATGGATACGGGCTTGATACTGCCGGGCACGATTTTCGCGCCATGGCTGCGGATCAGGGTCTGCACCAGAGAATGATTCATCACGATGTCTTCTGCAATGCGCTGGCGCTCATGGCTGGCCACCGCATTGCGCCGCGCGGGGCTGTCTGCCACGGCGCCTTGCTCGACATGCAGTTGCCGCGCCAGGCCAGCGGCCTCCAGCGCCGCACGCAGGCGCTCGCGCGTGGCGGGCTGGGCCAGCGAGCTGCTTTCCACGCGCAGCGTCCATGCATCGCCATCGCGCGCCACCAGTTGCGACTGCAGCGCCAGTTGCCGTGCCAGCGCCGTGACGGCCTCGGCCTGCACCAGTTGCTGGACGGCAGCGTGCCAAACATCGCCGTCGGGCGTGCGCTCCACGGTCGGCGCGGGTGGCGCACCGGGGGACTGGCGGCCACGTTCGGGAGCGAAGTCCTGCACATCGATCTGAGTGTCGATCTGCGGTTCGGCCTGCCGTGCCACGGCAGCGGCAGGCGGCTCCAGGGCCAGATCTCCGTCATCGCTCCAGCGGCCTTCGTCGGCCCAGCCTTCATCGGGCATCCCGGCCCAGGCACCCTCGTCGGGCGCATCGGCATCCTGCGCCTGCGGCGCCTCATCGGAAGAAGAGTCTTCGTCTTCCTGCACATCGTCCACAGGCTCGTCCAGGGGCTCCTGGGCGACACCGGCGGCCGGCTTCACCTCTGGAGCAGCGGAAGGCCTGGCCTCCTGGACAGGCGCAAGCACAGGTTCCGGCCGGGCAACTGCCGCCACGGCCACGGGCGCCTGAACAGGCGCTGGAGCCGCAACGGCTTGCACCACGGGAGCGACCACGGCGGGCGCAGCGGTCACTGGAGATGCGGCAGGCGCGACAGGAGCAGGAGGCGCGACCGGGACGGGCATGGCCGCCTTGGCCGGCACAGCAGGAGACTCGGGCACAGCGGGCTGTGCGGGCCGCGTCTGCGCAACGGGCGCGGGAGATTCAGGCTTCGCCGTGGAGGGGGTCAGCGCTGGAGTTTTTTTTTCAGCCACGCCCGGGGCGGGCTCTGCAGATTGCGGCTTGAACGCCAGCAGCCGCAGCAGCGCCATGGTCAGCGCCGCGTACTCGTCGGGTGCCAGTCCCAGTTCGGCCCGGCCATGCAGGCAGATGCTGTAGAGCAGCTGGGTTTCGTCGCGCGGCATCAGCACCGCAAGGCGGGCGATCTCTGCGGCTTCTGGATCGCTGGCGTCGGCGGCCATCTGCGGCACGGCCTGTGCCACGGCCATGCGCTGCAGCACGGCGCACATTTCCTCCAGCGTGGAGGCGGCGGACAGGCCATTGCGGCGCAGCGCGTCGGAGGTTTCCACCACCACCTGGCCATCGGCCTGGGCGAGTGCCTCGATCAGGCGGAACACATGGCTGCGGTCCACGCTGCCCAGCATCTGGCGCACCGTGGCCTCCTGCAGCTGTCCGCTGCCAAAGGCAATGGCCTGGTCCGTCAGCGACAGTGCATCGCGCATGGAGCCACGCGCGGCGCGCGACAGCAGGCGCAGGGCCTGGGGCTCGGAGGCCACGCCTTCCTGCCCCAGCACCTGGCCCAGATGCTCCAGCACGGTCTCGGGCGCCATGGGCCGCAGGTTGAACTGCAGGCAGCGGCTGAGCACGGTCACGGGAACCTTCTGCGGATCGGTGGTGGCCAGCACGAACTTCAGGTATTCGGGCGGCTCCTCCAGCGTCTTGAGCATGGCGTTGAAGGCCGTGTTCGTGAGCATGTGCACTTCGTCGATCATGAAGACCTTGAAGCGTCCCTGCACCGGCTTGTAGACAGCCTGCTCCAGCAGGCTCTGCACCTCGTCCACGCCACGGTTGGAGGCAGCGTCCAGCTCCGTGTAGTCGGGAAAGCGCCCGCTGTCGATTTCGGTACAGGCCGCACAGACGCCGCAGGGCGTTGCCGTGATGCCGCCCTGGCCATCGGCGCCCTGGCAGTTGAGCGACTTGGCCAGAATGCGCGAGACCGTGGTCTTGCCCACGCCGCGCGTGCCGGTGAACAGATAGGCATGGTGCAGGCGCTGCTGCGTCAGGGCATTGGTGAGCGCCTGAACGACATGCTCCTGCCCCACCATTTCAGAGAAATTGCGGGGGCGGTATTTGCGGGCCAGCACAAGATAAGACATCCCGCGATTCTACGGGGCTGGGCGCCCTTGCCCGAGGCGACCCGGGTTTGGCCGGCCATGTCGTCCGGGCGGCCCGGTGTTTGCCCCTATAATCGAGAGTGACGGGCCTCCTCGCATGGGGAAGCGGCCAACCGGGTCAGGTGGGGAACCAAGCAGCCCTAACCGTGAAACCAGTGCCGAGGGCAAGGCTCGTCACCTTCATTGAACAGCAGGCCCTGCGGGCGCCTGCCCCGTCCAGGCCCGCTGCGGCACCCTCTCCTCCTTAACGCTCTGCGCCATCCACCTTGAGATAGCGCGCAACGCCTTGTGCCGCCTGCAGGCCGCTGGCCATGCACGCCGTCAGCAGGTAGCCGCCCGTGGGAGCCTCCCAGTCCAGCATCTCGCCGGCACAGAAAACGCCAGGAGCGGCTGCGCACATGCCGTTGGCGTCCAGAGCTTCCAGCCGCACGCCGCCTGCCGTGCTGATGGCCTCGTCAATGGGCCGGGCCGCCACCACAGTGATGGGCAGGGCCTTGATGGCATGGGCCAGCCGCACAGGGTCAGCCACACCTTCCTTGCCCAGCACCTCATGCAGCACGGCGGCCTTGATGCCGTCCAGGCCCAGGCGCCCCTTCAGATGGCTGGCCAGGCTGCGCGAGCCGCGCGGATGGCGCACTTCCACCAGCACGCGCTCGGGCGTCAACTGGGGCAGCAGGTCGAGATGGACGGTGGCCTGCCCGTCGCGCGCAATCGCTTCGCGCAACGCCGCAGAGACGGCATAGATCAGGCTGCCTTCCACGCCCGTGGTCGTGGCAATGAATTCGCCCTTGCGCGAGAAAACATGGCCCTTGCCATCATCAAAGGACAGCGCCACCGACTTGAACGGCTGGCCCGCAAAGCGCTCGGTGAAATAAGGACTCCAGCCGCGCGCAGGCTGGGGGCTGGCGCCCAGCAGCTCGGCCATGAACTCCCGGCGATCGATCTGTCCGCCCGAAGCCGCACCATCCAGGCCCACATCGAACCCGCAGTTGGAAGGCTTCAACGCAGCGACTTCAACACCGCGCTGCTCCAGCAAGGGCAGCCAGGCGCCATCCGAGCCCAGGCGCGCCCAGCTGCCACCGCCCAATGCCAGCACCACGGCCCTTGCCCGCACCTGCAGCCGCCCTTCGGGTGTATCAAAGCCCAGCGCGTCGCCGTCCTGCCAGCCCACCCAGCGGTGGCGCGTGTGCAGCACCACGCCCTGGGTCTGCAGACGCACCAGCCAGGCACGCAGCAAGGGCGCAGCCTTCATGTCCTTGGGGAATACGCGGCCCGAGCTGCCCACAAAGGTTTCCACGCCCAGTTCACCGGCCCAGGCACGCAGTTGATCCGGCGACAGCAGTTCCAGCCAGCGCGACACCTCGGCACTGCGCTCGCCGTAGCGGGAGACAAAGGCGGGCAGGTTTTCGGAATGGGTCAGGTTGAGCCCGCCCTTGCCTGCCATGAGGAACTTGCGCCCAGCGGAGGACTTGGCCTCGAACACATGGACATCCAGCCCCTTGCCGGCCAGCCCTTCGGCCGCCATCAGGCCCGCAGGCCCCGCACCGATCACCGCCACATCGCAGTCCATCGTGCGCGCTGCCGCACCGGGTTCAAAAGCATCCATCACATCAGTTTCCATTCCATGCTCGCATTCAACTTGGCGCTGCCGGCCGGCACATATGCCTGCAGCGCGGGCGCGCAGAATACCCTGCCGCAGGCCGGTCTGCGCGCAGGCGCCACTAATTCCCGGAGTCCCGGCAACCCTGTCGCCACCCCATAAACAGCTATGACAGTCATAGCATTGAGCTACCGCCCATACGGTGCAGCAGGTGATAGGTTTCTGTCACAATCTTTTTGCGGTGCGGATTTTCCTGCGCCTTCCTCATTGCGAAAAATCAAGGACTCCACCCATGGCCAGCGAACTGATCAAACACATCTCCGACGCAAGCTTTGAAGCCGACGTCTTGCAGCCTGGCACCACGGTGCTGGTCGATTACTGGGCCGAATGGTGCGGCCCCTGCAAGATGATCGCCCCCATCCTCGACGAAGCAGCGCAGACCTACAAGGAAAAGCTGTCCATCGCCAAGATGAATGTGGACGAGAACCGCGAGATTCCTGCCAAGTTCGGCATCCGCGGCATCCCCACGCTGATGCTGTTCAAGGATGGCCAGCTGGCCGCCACCAAGGTGGGCGCCCTCAACAAGGCACAGCTGTCCGCTTTCCTGGAACAGCACCTGGCCTGATTCCCCCGACGGCCCCGCACACGGGGCCGTCACAGATGCGGGCCGGCGTTGGCCGCAGCACCGCATCGCACTGGCGCATAAACGAGGCGCCAGCGCAAATTTCCCTGTGACCTTCGGATTTTTTCCTGTCATAATGCCCTTCATCACCGGCCTTATGCATTGAAGGCCGCGCTGAGACCCTCAGGCAAGCCAGCCCACTTCCACAGTGTTTCGCTTGGCTCAACGCCTTCCCCTGGTTTCTTTCCACTCCGTTCTGGAGTCACTCCATGCACCTTAATGAACTCAAGGCACTGCACGTGTCTGAAGTCCTGAAGCAGGCCGAAGCGCTTGAGATCGAAAACGTCGGTCGCATGCGCAAGCAAGAGTTGATGTTCGCCATCATCAAAAAGCGAGCCAAGGCAGGCGAACAAGTGTTCGCCGACGGCGTGCTGGAAATCCTGCCGGACGGTTTCGGCTTTCTGCGCAGCCCCGACACCAGCTACACGGCCAGCACCGACGACATCTACATCTCGCCCAGCCAGGTCCGCCGCTTCAACCTGCACACCGGCGACATGATCGAAGGTGAAGTGCGCACGCCCAAGGATGGCGAGCGCTACTTCGCGCTGACCAAGCTCGACTCCGTCAACGGCGGCTCGCCCGAGCAGAACAAGCACAAGGTGCTGTTCGAGAATCTGACCCCCCTGTTCCCCACCCAGCAGCTGCGCCTGGAGCGCGAGATCAAGGGTGAGGAGAACATCACCGGCCGCATCATCGACATCATCGCCCCCATCGGCCGCGGCCAGCGCGCGCTGATCGTCGCACCGCCCAAGAGCGGCAAGACCATGATGATGCAGAGCATCGCCCACTCCATCACGGCCAACCATCCCGACGTGCACCTGATGGTGCTGCTGGTCGATGAGCGCCCCGAAGAAGTGACCGAGATGCAGCGCTCGGTCAAGGGCGAAATCATCGCCTCCACCTTCGACGAGCCCGCCACGCGCCACGTGCACGTGGCCGAGATGGTGATCGAGCGCGCCAAGCGCCTGGTCGAGCTCAAGAAGGACGTGGTCATCCTGCTGGACTCCATCACCCGCCTGGCCCGCGCCTACAACAACGTCGTGCCCTCGTCGGGCAAGGTGCTGTCGGGCGGCGTGGACTCCAACGCCCTGCAGCGCCCCAAGCGCTTCTTCGGCGCGGCACGCAATGTGGAAGAAGGCGGCTCGCTGACTATCATCGCCACGGCCCTGGTGGATACCGGCAGCCGCATGGACGAAGTGATCTTCGAAGAGTTCAAGGGCACCGGCAACAGCGAACTGGCCCTGAACCGCCGCCTCTACGAGAAGCGCGTGTTCCCCGCCATCGAACTCAACAAGAGCGGCACACGCCGCGAAGAACTGCTGCTGGCTCCCGAGATCCTGCAAAAGACCCGCATCCTGCGCCAGTTCATGTACAACATGGACGAGATCGAGGCCATGGAGCTGATGATCAAGAACATGCGTGCCACGAAGACCAACGTGGACTTCTTCGACATGATGCGCCGCGGCGGCTGATCGCACAGATCCAGCCCACGGCCCCCATAGACGCCTCGCTCACGCGGGGCGTTTTGCATTCCAGCCGCCCGTCTCACCACGCTGCGACAGACGTGCCCAGCGCACAGGCCGCGCGCTCCCAGTGCATGGGCGCACCCGCCACCTCCACCGGCGCCCGCAGGCGCCGCGCCGCGCCCCAGGAGGTCGCCTCGATCGCCGCGCTGAAATCCTCGGCACCGTTCACCGGCGCCAGCGGGCAGGCATCCGGATCGCCCACGCCATGTCCCGCCAGAAGATGGGCCGTGCGCGCCAACGAGGCGCGCACCGTGCTGCCGCCCTGCCCCTGCATGCGCCGCACCAGCGCCATCACCACGGCGGCAGCCATCAGATAGCCGGTGGCGTGGTCCAGCGCCTGCAGCGGCAGCGGCGTGGGCCGGTCACGGCCCAGCCGGTGCATGCCTGCATTGGCAATGCCGGCGCTCATCTGCACCAGGCTGTCGAAGCCACGCCGCTGCTGCCAGGGACCGCTCCATCCATAGGCGTTGAGCGACACATCGATGAGCGAGGGATTCAGTCGACGGCGCCACGTGGCCCCGAATCCAAGCCCCTCCAGCGCACCGTCCCGGTAACCATGGACCAGCACGTCGGCGCCGGCCAGAAGTTGCTCGAACACGGCACGATCCTGGGGCGCGCGCAGGTCCAGCCGGGCACAGCGCTTGCCCAGCGTGACTTCAGGCACCGTACCCGGCTCCTCCCAACCGGGCGGATCGATGCGCAGCACCTCGGCACCATGGCCCGCCAGCCAGCGCGTGGCGGCGGGACCGGCCAGGATGCGCGTCAGATCCAGCACGCGCAGCCCCTGCAGCGGCCGCTGCGCCGATGGCTGCCACGCACCAGCACTGAAACTGAAGGGCTGGCCCGGCTGCGGATGCACCTGCCACGCCAGCAAAGGCTCCTGCTGCACGGCCTGCCCCTGCGGATGCGCAGCCCAGGCAGCCAGCCCGCGCATGGCGGCGGCACAGCCACCCTGCGCAACAACGGCCGACTCCAACTCATGCGCCGTCCAGCGCCTGACCGCCGTAGCCACAGCCTCCCGATCGGCCGGCGCGTCGAGCACGGCCAGCGCCGCTGCGCGGTGGTGGGGCGCATTGGTATGCAGGCGGATCCAGCCATCGGCCGTGCGGTAGTCGCCGGCCACGGCGTCCCACAGCGCGGGCATCTCCCAGCCCAGCGGATGCAGGCTGCTGCCAAACCACAGGGACGCGAGTCTGCGGTCCACCACCACCTGCGGCGCGGCAGCGCCGCATTGGGCCACCAGCTCGGAGATGGCAAGGCCTGCCACACCCAGGCTGGCCGCCGCCAGATCGGAGACCGGAAACACCGAGGCCAAGGCGCCTTGCCCGCGCATCTCCAGACGGCGCAGCGCGTCCTGGGCACCTTCCAGTGCCGCCCAGATCTGGGCGGCGCAGTGATCAAAAGCGGAAGAGGTCGGAAGACTGGACATGGAGCACTCCTGGCAACGGAAACAAGGGTTGGAACCCGCACCATAGATTTCCAGAAAATATTGTCAATATTGATTAAATAAATCAACATATCATCACATCCATGCCCGACTACCTGAACTCGACCGAAGCCACCGCACTGCTGGGCGTGAGCCGCGCCACGCTGTATGCCTATGTCAGCCGGGGGCTGCTCCATGCCCACGCGGCAGACACGCCGCGCGAAAGCCGTTACCTGCGCGAAGAGGTCGAGCAACTCGCGCGCCAGCGCGGCCAGGGCCGCAAACCCCGCGAAGTCGCCCAGGCCGCGCTCAACTGGGGCCTGCCGGTGCTGGAGTCATCGATCACGCTGATAGAACAGGGCCGCCTCTACTACCGTGGCGAGGACGCCGTGGACTGGGCACGCGCGCACACGCTGGAAGAGACCGCCGCCCTGCTCTGGCAATACCCGGCCGATGCCGCCTTCGCCGCACACGCCGTGGAGGCCGCCCCTGTGTTGCCCGACCTGCAGCAGCGCATGGCCGGCCAGCCTTGCGAAAACACATTGCTGGCCCTGTTCACCGTCGCCAGCGATGACGCGGCCACTGCCGCATGGCAGCAATCGCCAGAGCGGCTGGCGGCAGGCTGCGGAGCGCTCCTGCGCCTGCTGGCGGCCTGCCTGCTGGGCACGGTGCCGGACAAGACCCCCATCCACCTGCAATGCGCCCAGGCCTGGGAGCTGGACGCACAAGGCGCCGACCTGGTGCGCATGGCCCTGGTGCTGTGCGCCGACCATGAACTCAACGCCTCCGGCTTCACGGCGCGCTGCGTGGCATCCACGGGCGCCAGCCTGCGGGCGGCCGTGGTGGGAGGCCTTGCCGCCCTGACGGGCGGGCGCCACGGCGGCACGACCGCGCGCGTCGAGGCGCTCTGGGACGAGCTGGGCAAGGCGCAGGCCCCGGCACGCCTGCGCCAGCGCCTGGCGCGCGGCGAGACCCTGCCCGGCTTCGGCCACCACCTCTACCCCGAAGGCGATGTGCGCGCCGCCCTGCTGCTGGAAATGCTGCCCAGGCAGGGACCGGCGGCGGCCCTGGCGGCCGAAGTGATGGCACTCACTGGCCTGGCCCCTTCGGTCGATTTCGCATTGGTGGCCCTGCGGCGGCACCTGCAGTTGCCGGCGGGCAGCGCCTTCGGGCTGTTCGCGCTGGGCCGCTGCGCAGGCTGGCTGGCACAGGCGCTGGAGCAGCGCGCCACACGGCAGATCATCCGGCCACGCGCGGCGTACACGGGGCTCAGGCCCGCCGGCTTGGCACGCAACTGAGCACTATGCGATAATGCAGGGCTTTTTCTTGCGGAAAGTACGCTTGATTTGAACCGCTACAAAGGTTGCAGCGGGTCAGGCACGGCTACCGCACTTGCATCAGAAGGAAAGATCATGAAAGAAGGCATCCACCCCAACTACCGCGAAGTTCTGTTCGTGGACCTGTCCAACGGCTTCAAGTTCGTGACCCGCTCCTGCGTGAACACGAAGGAAACCGACACCTTCGAAGGCAAGGACTACCCCCTGTTCAAGCTGGACACCTCGTCCGAGTCGCACCCGTTCTACACCGGCACGCAAAAGTCGGTGGACAACATGGGCGGCCGTGTGGAGCGCTTCCGCAACCGTTTCGGCAAGAAGTAAATCCTGCTTCTCCGGCCAGAAGGGCAGCACGGGCAACCGCGCTGCCCTTTTGTTTTTCGCAGTCCGGCCAATCCATGGCGGCCCGGCATGCCCCATTCTTTTCGAGGCCCTTGCTTCGCGTATTCTTGCGCCCTCCGTTGCAGAAAGTCCTGTGAGTGAACCAGCCCACCCCTGCCATCGTTGCCCAAAGCGCCGTGCGCCGCCTGCCCCGCTGGTCGCTGCTGCTGCTGTGCCTGGCCTATGTCGTGCCCGGATATGTGGGGCGCAGCCCCTGGCGCATGGCCGACATGGAGGCCTTCGGCTACATGCGGGAGCTGGCCCTGGGCCATACCTCGTGGCTGGCACCGCGCATGGCGGGCCTGCTGCCCGAATCCGAGGGCCTGCTGTCGTACTGGCTTGGCGCGCTGGCCATGCAGGGAGCGCCTTCCTGGCTGCATCTGGAGATGGCGGCACGCCTGCCCTTCATCGCCATGCTGGTGCTCACGCTGACGGCCACCTGGTGGGGCGTGTACTACCTGGCGCGCACGCCGGGCGCGCGCCCCGTGGCCTTTGCCTTTGGCGGCGAGGCACAGCCCACCGACTATGCGCGCGCCATGGCCGATGGCGGCCTGCTGGCCCTGGTGGCCTGCCTGGGCCTGGCCCAGCTTTCCCATGAAACCACCAGCTACATGACCCAGCTGGGCTGCGCGGCCCTGCTGTTCTTTGCCGCCGCAGCCATGCCCTACCACGGCCGCACCGCCATGCTGGCGCTGCTGCTGGGCCTGCCGGGCCTGGCGCTGAGCGGCGCGCCGACCGTGGCCTCGCTGTTCGGCCTGGGCGGTGCGACCATGGCGTTCTTCTCGCGCACCTGGGGTGACGAGCCCTCGCCCGCACCGCGCGAGGCGCGCATCTGGACCGCGCTGTGGCTGGGCGTCACACTGCTGGCGGCTGCACTGTCCTGGTGGCTGGACCAATGGGCCTGGCGCCTGGTGGACAGCGGCACCGCCAAGGAATGGCAAAGCCTGGTCAGGCTGCTGCTGTGGTTCAGCTGGCCGGCCTGGCCGCTGGCCATGTGGACCCTGTGGGTCTGGCGCCGCCAGATCGCCGCGCCTCGCCGCTATCCCCATCTGGCGCTGCCGCTGTGGTTTGCCGTCATTCCGGTGATCGCTTCGCTGAGCACGTTGCCTGCGGACCGCGCCCTGCTGCTGGGCCTGCCGGCCATCGCCACGCTGGCAGCCTTTGCCCTGCCGACGCTGCGCCGCAGCATCAGCGCATTGATCGACTGGTTCACCCTGCTGTTCTTCAGCGTCGCCGCCATTGCCATCTGGGTGATCTGGCTCTCGCTGCAGACCGGCATTCCCGCCAAGCCGGCCGCCAATGTGGCCAGGCTGGCTCCGCAGTTCACGCCGGAATTCTCGGTGTTCTCCTTCGCCGCGGCGGTTGCCGCCACCTTGGCCTGGTGCGTGCTCGTCGCCTGGCGCACATCGCGCAACCGCGCCGCCATCTGGAAGAGCCTGGTGCTGCCGGCCAGCGGCGCCACGCTGGGCTGGCTGCTGCTGATGACGCTGTGGCTGCCGCTGCTGGACCACGCGCGCAGCTTCGAGCCGCAGATGCGACAGGTGCTGGCCGAACTGCCCAAGGACGGCAGCTGCGTGCAAACCTATGGCCTGCCCCGCGCCCACATTGCGGCGCTGCGCTACTACGGCGACATCGACACCCAACGCCTGAGCATGGCCGGCGCCGCCCGCTGCGACTGGATGGTGGCCGAGGAAGAAACCTGGCTGGACCCGCACAGCGCGCGCCTGCAGGGCACCTGGGAAACCGTGGCCCGCGTGGTGCGCCCCACCGATCGCAAGGACTTCCTGCTGGTCTTGAAGCGCAGGCCCGAGGCGAGCCGCGCCCAGGGCAGGCCATGAGCCAGCCCGCGCGCGCGCCACTGGGCACCGAACGGCGCACCATCGCCCAGCACGCGCTGACCGTGCTGGCCGGGCAGTTGGCGGTGATGGCCTTCGGCGTGACCGACACCATCGTGGCGGGCCGCTACGCCGAAGAAGCGCTGGCAGCGCTGTCCGTGGGCTCGGCCATCTTCGTGAGTGTCTATGTCTCGTTGATGGGCATCTTCCAGGCCCTGCTGCCGCTGTGGGCCGAGCATCGCGGCGCCGGACAGCCCGAGGCCATAGGCCGCACGCTGCGCCAGGCCATGTACATGCTGCTGGCCGCCTGCGCCCTGGGCATGGGCGTGCTGCTGTTTCCCGATGCGCTGCTGCGCTGGGCCGATGTGCCGCCACCGCTGCAGGTGGAGGTGCGGGCCTATCTTTCGGTGCTGGCCTGGAGCCTTCCGGCCGCGCTGCTGTTTCGCATCTACAGCACACTGAACCAGGCGCTGGGCCATCCCCTGCTGGTGACCTGGCTGCAGCTGCTGTCGCTGCTGCTGAAAATCCCCCTGTCGATCTGGCTGGCCTTTGGCGGCGCCGGCCTGCCTGCGCTGGGCGCCGAGGGCTGCGCCTGGGCCACGCTGGTGGTGAACTACGCCATGGTTGCCCTCGCATTCGTGCTGATGCGCAGCCAGAGCCTGTATGCGCCCCTGGCGCTGTGGCAGCGCATGGAGCCCCCGGACTGGCCGCAACTGGCGCAGTTCGCTCGACTGGGCGTTCCTGCAGGGCTGGCAATTTTGGTGGAGGTGACCTCGTTCACGCTGATGGCCTTGTTCGTGGCGCGCCAGGGCACGCTGTCCTCGGCCAGCCACCAGATTGCTGCCAATCTTGCGGCGCTGTGCTACATGGTGCCCCTGTCGCTGGCGATTGCCACCAGCGCGCGGATCAGCTACTGGCGCGGCGCGGGGGACGAGGCCATGGCGCGCCGCCTTGTCACCATGGGCTGGCGGCTTGCGGCAACGGGTGGACTGGTGCTGGCCTCGGCACTGTTCCTGTCCCGCGAGGGCCTGGCCCGCATCTACAGCAGCAACCCCGAGGTGGTGGCCACTACCGCCAGCCTGCTGGCCTGGGTGGCTGCCTACCATGTGGCCGACGCCGTGCAGACCTTCTGCCTCTTCGTGCTGCGCTGCTACCGCATCACCGTGGCGCCGCTGGTCATCTACTGCCTGCTGCTGTGGGGCGGCGGATTGGCCGGCGGATACTGGCTGGCCTACGGCACGGACCGCGCCCTGCCCGCCTGGCTGCACCATGGCACGCCCGCCCCGTTCTGGGCCAGCAGTGCCTGTGCGCTGCTGGTGACGGCCCTGGTGTTCAGCGCCATCGTGCGCAAAGCCACAAGCCGCTGAACGGCAACCGCCGTTCACACGGGGCCACGCCCACGCCTATGCCTACGCGGCGCGGCTTTCGCGGGCCTCGCCGACTTCGCGTGTGCCTGGGGCCGCGATGCGGACGCGGCTGGCCGGAAAGGTCACGGAAAACTCCGACCCCTGGCCCGGCGCGCTGGTGATGCCCAGCTTCGCGCCATGGCGCTGCAGCACATGCTTGACGATGGCCAGGCCCAGGCCCGTGCCGCCGGTGTCGCGCGAACGGCTGCGGTCCACACGGTAAAAGCGTTCTGTCAGACGCGCCAGGTGCTTGGGTTCGATGCCTGGACCGGAGTCCTGCACGGCAAAGCGGGCCGATCCATCAGGCAGGCTCTCCCAGGTCACCTCGATGCGCCCGCCTGCCGGCGTGTAGCGCATGGCGTTGGCCAGCAGGTTGGAGAAAGCGCTTTGCAGCTCGGCGCTGGCGCCGGCCACCTCACCGGCCTGCGCCAGCATCTCGGCCGACGGAAAGCTCAGCGCATGCGGCAGGGATTGCTTGCGCGTGAGCATGGAAGACAGGCCGCGCGCCTCGTTCTCGCAGCGCTGCATCAGCTGGGCCACGGGCACCCATTCGTTGCTGCTGGGCAAGGGGCTGCCCTCCAGGCGCGACAGCGCCAGCAGGTCTTCCACCAGATGCTGCATGCGCTCGGCCTGCTGGGCCATCAGTCCCAGGTAGCGGTTGCGCTCCTCGGGCTCCAGCGGCAGGTTCTGCAGCGTCTCCACAAAGCCCACGAGCACGGTCAGCGGCGTGCGGATTTCATGCGAGACATTGGCCACGAAGTCGCGGCGCATGGCCTCGGCCTGCTCCACCGCGGTGACATCGCGCGCCAGCAGCAGCTTGCGCCCTTCGCCATAGCCATACAGCTGCACCGACAGCTTGACGGGCCGCGAGGCCGTGCTTTCGCGGCCCTGCATGACCAGGTCGCGTGAGAAATCCTGGGTGGCGAAATAGGCGCTGAACTCGGGGTCGCGCACCAGGTTGCCAATGCTTTGCAGCAGGTCGCGTTCGGCATCGAAGCCGAACTGCCGCGCCGCGATCTGGTTGCACCATTCGATGCGCCCATCGGCGTCCAGCAGGACCACGCCATTGGGGCTGGCCTGCAGGGCGGAAAGAATGTCGTTGAGGCGCTGATCGCCCTGCTGCACCTGCTGCACGCTCTGGCGCAGCCACCGGCGCATGCGCACGCTGGCTTCCCCCCAGATGCCGCTGAGCTCGGGAGCCTCCCGCAGCTCCGACTGGCGCAGCCAGGACAGCAGGCGCATGGCGTTCCAGCTGTCCACCAGCCACCAGATCCAGCCCGCGCACAGCGCTCCCGTCAGGGCCGCCACGGCCTGGGCGGCCATGCCAGGGCTGGAGGCGGACATGACGCCCCAGAGCCACCAGCCCAGCAATGCGCCCGCGATCTGGGACGCCAACAAGCGAAAACCTCGCCAACCCATACTTGCGCCTTCTTTGCGTTGTATTCGCTGCCCTGGGCAGCGGCGCCCTGGCATGACCCGTGAAGGCCATGCGTGGATTCATGCGGAAAAAGCGGCCTCAGGCCAGCGCCTGCGCGCTGAGCCGGTAGCCGGCGCCGCGTACCGTCTCGATCAATGCACCGGCCATGCCCAGCGCCTCGCGCAGCCGCTTGACGTGCACGTCCACCGTGCGCTCCTCGATGAAGACGTGATCGCCCCAGACCTTGTCCAGCAACTGGGCACGGCTGTGCACGCGCTCGGGGTGCTTCATCAGGTAGTGCAGCAGCTTGAACTCGGTGGGGCCCACCTTGATCATGTCGCCCTGCCAGCTCACGCGGTGCGCGGCGGCATCGAGCACCAGCTCGCCGATATTGACCTTGTCCTGAATCTGCTCGGGCGCACGGCGCCGCAGCACGGCACGGATGCGCGCGAGCAGCTCCTGGGTCGAGAAGGGCTTGGTGATGTAGTCATCGGCGCCCGCATCGAGCCCCGCCACCTTGTCAGGTTCATCGCCGCGCGCCGTGAGCATCAGAATGGGCACGGCCTTGGTGCGGCTGTCCGCGCGCCATTTGCGCGCCAGGGACAGGCCGCTGGCGCCGGGCAGCATCCAGTCAAGCAGGATCACGTCGGGCAGCACGGCATCCAGCTCGCGCTGAGCCGTCACGCCATCCTCGGCCCAGACCGGCTGGAAGCCGTTGTGCCGCAGGTTGACAGCGATCAGCTCCGCGATGGCGGGCTCGTCCTCGACGATGAGGACCATGGGCATCTTCTTCATCCGTTGTTCGCCTCCGGCACTTACAGCACTGCCGACTCAATGGCATCCATGGTCTGGTGACGGACATCCTTGCCCTCCACCAGATAGATGATCAGCTCGGCCACATTCTTGGAATGGTCGCCGATGCGCTCGATGGCCTTGGCCAGGAACAGCAGGTCCAGGCTGGCCGAGATGGTGCGCGGGTCTTCCATCATGTAGGTGATGAGCTTGCGCACGAAGCCGTCGAACTCCTGGTCGATCAGATCATCTTCCTTGAGGATGGCCACGGCCGCCTTGGTGTCCAGGCGTGCAAAGGCGTCCAGCGTCTTGCGCAGCAGGCCCGAGGCCATCTCGGCCGCCGTGCGCAGGTCGCCCGTGGGCAGGGAGCGCGCAGCACCGCTTTCGATGATGGACTTGACCATGCGCGCCATCTTGTGCGCTTCATCACCCATGCGCTCCAGATTGGCCGTGGCCTTGGAGAAGGCGATCAGCAGGCGCAGGTCGCGCGCCGTGGGCTGGCGCCGGGCGATGATGGACGAGAGCTCGTGGTCGATCTCCACTTCCATGGCGTTGACGCGCTTTTCCGCGGCATCGACCTGCTCCACGGCCTCGATGCTGAAGCGCGACAGCGCATAGACCGCCTGGCGGATCTGGGACTCGACCAGGCCGCCGAGCTCCATGACGCGCGCAGAGACGCGGTTGAGTTCGCTGTCGAACTGGCTGGAAAGGTGTTTTTCGTTCATCGATTGCTCCTGCTCAGCCGAAGCGGCCTGTGATGTAGTCTTCCGTTTCCTTGCGCTGGGGCTTGAAGAACATCTGCTCGGTGTCTCCGAATTCCACCAGATCGCCCAGGTACATGTAGGCCGTGTAGTCGCTGCAGCGCGCTGCCTGCTGCATGTTGTGCGTCACGATGACGACGGTGTAGTCGTTCTTCAGCTCGGCAATCAGCTCCTCGATCTTTGCCGTGGAGATCGGGTCCAGGGCCGAGCAGGGCTCGTCGAGCAGCAGCACTTCGGGCTTGATGGCAATGCCGCGCGCGATGCACAGGCGCTGCTGCTGGCCGCCGGACAGGCCCGAGCCGCTTTGCTGCAGCTTGTCCTTGACCTCGCCCCACAGGGCCGCCTTGCGCAGTGCCCATTCGACACGGTCGTCCATGTCGGAGGAGCTGAGGTTTTCAAACAGCTTCACGCCGAAGGCGATGTTGTCGTAGATGGACATCGGAAACGGCGTGGGCTTCTGGAAGACCATGCCCACCTTGGCGCGGATCAGCGCCACGTCCTGCTTGCTGGTCAGCAGGTTCTCGCCGTCCAGCATGATCTGGCCTTCGGCGCGCTGCTCGGGGTACAGCTCGAACATGCGGTTGAAGGTGCGCAGCAGCGTGGACTTGCCGCAGCCCGACGGGCCGATGAAGGCCGTGACCTTCTTTTCGGGGATGTCCAGGTTGATGCCCTTGAGGGCGTGGAACTTGCCGTAGTAGAAGTTCAGGTCACGAACCGTCAGCTTGGAGGAGTTCAGCGCGGTGGAAGAGGTCGCAGTCATTGCGTGATCCTTGTCCTTGTTGATTGCTTATTGCTGCATTACTTCTGGCGGGTCAGGAACCGCGCCAGGATATTGAGACCGAGCACCGCCACGGTGATCAGGAACACGCCGGCCCAGGCCAGTTGCTGCCAATTCTCGTAGGGGCTCATCGCGAACTTGAAGATCGTCACCGGCAGGCTGGCCATGGGCTTGGACAGGTCGGCATTCCAGAACTGGTTGTTCAGCGCCGTGAACAGCAGCGGAGCGGTTTCCCCGGCAATGCGGGCCACGGCCAGCAGCACGCCGGTGATCACGCCGGCACGCGCTGCACGCAGCGTCACCATGATGATGACCTTCCACTTGGGCGTGCCCAGTGCATAGGCCGCTTCGCGCAGGCTGGCAGGCACCAGCACCAGCATGTTCTCGGTGGTGCGGATGACCACGGGAATCACGATCAGCGCCAGCGCCACCACGCCCGCATAGCCGGAAAAGCTCTTGAAGCGCGCCACGACCACGGTGTAGACGAACAGGCCGATCACGATGGAAGGCGCCGACAGCAGGATGTCGTTGACGAAGCGCGTGGTATTGGCCAGCCAGCCGCGCGCATCGTATTCAGCCAGGTAGACACCGGCCATCACGCCGATGGGCGTGCCGACGAAGGTGGCCAGCGCCACCATGATCAGCGAGCCGAAGATGGCGTTGGCAATGCCGCCCGCCTCATTGGGCGGAGGCGTCATTTCGCTGAACAGCGCCAGGCTCAGGCCGCCGATACCCAGCGTGATGGTTTCCCACAGGATCCAGACCAGCCAGAACACGCCGAAGGCCATGGCAGCCAGCGACAGGGTCAGCGCCACCTGGTTCACGCGCTTGCGCTTGGCGTACTTGGCCTGGCGCACGCGCGTCAGTTCGGCCGCATTGATCATCTTGGTGGAGGTGCTGCTCACGAGCGGGCTCCTTCATTCTTCTGCAGACGGTTGAGCAGCACCTTGGAGCAGGCCAGCACCACGAAGGTGATGAAGAACAGCACCAGGCCCAGATAGATCAGCGAAGCCTGGTGCAGGCCTTCGCCCGCTTCGGCAAACTCGTTGGCCAGCGCCGAGGTGATGCTGTTGGCAGCCTCGAAGACAGACAGCGAGTTGAGCTGGTTCATGTTGCCGATCACGAAGGTGACGGCCATCGTCTCGCCCAGCGCACGGCCCAGACCCAGCATCACGCCACCGAGCACGCCGGTCTTGGTGTAGGGCAGCACGACCTTCCAGACCACTTCCCAGGTCGTGGAGCCCAGGCCGTAGGCCGACTCCTTGAGCAGGGCCGGCGTGACTTCGAACACATCGCGCATCACCGAGGCGATGAAGGGGATGATCATGATGGCCAGGATGATGCCGGCCGACAGGATGCCGATGCCTACGGGCGGGCCGGACACGAAGGCTTCCAGATAAGGAACGCCCTGAAACAGCTTTTGCAGCGGCTGCTGCACATAGGTGGAGAGCACGGGACCGAAGACCATCAGGCCCCACATGCCGTAGACGATGGAGGGCACGGCGGCCAGCAGCTCGACGGCGGTGCCCAGCGGGCGCTTGAGCCAGGCGGGCGACAGCTCGGTGAGGAACAGGGCGATGCCAAAGCTCACGGGCACCGCAATCAGCAACGCGATGGCCGAAGTGGCCAGCGTGCCGTAAATCATGACCAGGCCGCCATATTCGTTGCGAACGGGGTCCCAGACGCTGCGGCCCAGAAAGCTCAGGCCGTATTCATAGATGGCGGGCCAGGCGCCGACCAGCAGCGAAGCCAGGATGGCCAGCAGCAGGCCCAGCGTCAGCAGCGCGGCCAGACGCGCGAGAGCGCCAAACAAGCGATCCGCCACGCGCCCCGACAGCATCGGGGGGCGTAGCGGAGAAGGTGTGCGTCGCTGGGAAGCCTGTGCGGAGGCGGCCAGCGAGTTCGAGGGCGACGTTGTGGACACGTGAGGCGCCTTTATTCGCGGTTTGTGGGGAGATCAGAGGGGCCATGATGCACCTGCCGGCGGTGCGCCATGGCCCCTTTTCAGGGTTTACTTCAGGGAAATCGCGGTGCCCGAGGCGTCCTTGACTTGACCCCAGGATTGGAAGATCACGTTCTTGACGGCGTCAGGCATGGGCACGTAGTCCAGGTCGGTGGCGGTCTTGTCGCCGGACTTGTAGGCCCACTCGAAGAACTTCAGCGAGGCAGCGGCCTGTGCGGGCTTGTCCTGGGCCTTGTGCATGATGATGAACGTGGCCGAGGTGATGGGCCATGCATCCTTGCCGGGCTGGTTCGTCAGGATCTGGTAGAAGCTCTTGGCCCAGTCGGCACCGGCGGCAGCGGCCTTGAAGGTGGCGTCGTCGGGCGACACGAAGGCGCCGCCAGCGGTCTGCAGCTGCGTGTAGGTCAGCTTGTTTTGCTTGACATAGGCGTACTCGACGTAGCCGATGGAGTTGGGCAGGCGGCCCACGAAGGCGGCCACGCCTTCATTGCCCTTGCCGCCGGCACCCGTGGGCCAGTTCACGGCCTTGCCTTCGCCAACCTTTTCCTTCCACTCGGCATTGACCTTGGACAGGTAGTTCGTGAAGCCGAAGGTGGTGCCCGAGCCGTCAGCACGGCGCACGGGAGCGATGGTGGCGTCAGGCAGGGTCACGCCGGGGTTCAGGGCCTTGATGGCCTCGTCGTTCCACTTGGTGATCTTGCCCAGGTAGATGTCGCCCAGCACCTGGCCGGTCAGCTTGAGCTGGCCGGGCTGGATGCCCTTGATATTGACCACGGGCACGATGCCGCCGATCACGGTGGGGAATTGCACCAGGCCCTTCTTGGCCAGTTCGTCGTCCTTGAGCGGTTCGTCCGAAGCACCGAAGTCCACGGTCTTGGCTTCGATCTGCTTGATGCCGGCGCTGGAGCCCACGGACTGGTAGTTGATCTTCACGCCGGTGGCCTTGTGGTAATCGGCGGCCCACTTCGAGTACAGCGGCGCAGGGAAGCTGGCGCCGGCGCCGGTGGCTTCCTGCTGCGCCAGGGCCTGGCCCATACCGCCCGCAGACAGAGCACCAGCCACCAGAATGTGAATCACAGACAACTTCATGTACAGACCTCTTAGGGGTTGAAAGATGCGATGGCTGGACTGTAAGAAGGCTTTGTGACATTGATATGACACGGAGAAAAGGCGTCACAAATGCTGGGCCATAGTCTGTAAGACCCGGGTCATCGCGGTGTCACAATTCCGTCTTAGTCTTGTGCCTCGCACGAGCTGGCACCAGACAAGCGCAGCCCTGCCACCCGGCACCGCTGCGCACTCCTGCTCGACGAATCTTGATTGGCGTTTCTTTCATGGCACCAGAATCCCTGCTCGCCGCCGTTGACCTCGGATCCAACAGCTTTCGCCTAGAAATAGGCCGCGTCGGCAGCCACCAGCGCATAGAGCGCGTGGAATATCTCAAGGAAACCGTGCGCCAGGGCAATGGGCTCAACGAGCACCATGAGCTGACCGACGAGGCCATGCAACGCGGCTGGGACTGCCTGGCACGCTTTGGCGAGCGCCTGGCCGGCTTTCCTGCCGACCAGGTCCGCGCCGTGGCCACGCAAACCCTGCGGGAGGCCCGCAACCGCGATGTCTTCATCGCACGCGGCAGCGCCCTGCTGGGCTTTCCCATCGAGGTCATCTCGGGCGAGGAAGAGGCCCGGCTGATCTATCGCGGCGTCTCCAGCCTGTTGCCGCCCTCGCAGCAGCGGCGCCTGGTGGTGGACATTGGCGGCCGCTCGACCGAAGTCATCATCGGCCAGCATGGCGAGGCGCGTCAGGTGGCCTCCTACCCCATAGGCAGCGTCGCCTGGAGCACGCAGTTCTTTGGCGAAGGCACGCTGTCGCGCGCACATTTCTCGGCCGCCATCAAGGCCGCGCAGGCGGCCCTCACCCAGACCGTCTCGGCCTACCCGGCCACTGCATGGGACTGCGCCTATGCCTCGTCAGGCACGGCCAACGCCGTGGGCGACATCCTGGCTGCCAACGGATATTCCGGCGGGCTGATCACGCCCGACAGCCTGCGCTGGCTGCATGAGCAGTTGATGGAGGCCGGCCATGTGGACCGCATCCGGCTGGCCGGACTCAAGGAAGACCGCCGCGCCGTCATCGCCGGAGGCCTGAGCATCCTGATTGCGGCCCTGGGCCTGCTGGGCATCAATGAGCTGGAAGTCGCCCAGGGCGCGCTGCGCCAGGGCGTGTTGCACGACCTGCTGGAGCATGAGCCCCCCGCCGACCGCGAGGCAGCCGAAATTGCCGCGCTGCAGCAGGACTTCGGCATTGACGCCCCGCATGCGCTGCGCGTGCGCAAGGTGGCACGCTGGGCCTGGCAATCGCTGCACGCGCAACAATCGCCCGATGCCCTGTCCACGCATGCACTGGACACGGCCGCCAGCCTGCACGAGATCGGCATGCGCATCTCCCTCAGCGCCTACCACCGGCACGGCGCCTACATCACCGAGCACTGCGGTGCCGCGACATGGCCTGTGGAGCTGCGCGCGCGCATCACCCAGCTCGTGCTCGGCCACCAGGGCAAGCTGCGCAAGCTGGAAGCCGCCATCGAGGACCAGGCCGTGGCCTGGCCCCTGCTCGCACTGCGGCTGGCCGTGCAGCTGTGCCATGCCCGGCGTGACCCCGATCTGCAGGGCATGCGCCTGCATCGCTCGGACAGCGTCTTTCACCTGACCGTGCTGGAAGGCTGGGCCAAAAGCTATCCCCAGTCCGCCCAGCTGCTGCGCACCGAGGCCGTGGCCTGGCAGAAGACGCCCTGGACCTTGCAGCTGCATCTGCACTGAGCACGGCCACCCGCTTCGGCTTGCGCCGGGATGGCGCGGGCCCGCCGGCCGTGACGCAGCTCAGACCTGGGGCCCGTAGCGCTCCATCAAGGCGCGCTGCGCACCCAGGCCCGTGGTCGGATAGGGTGCACGCTGGTAGGCACCATTGGCCTCCAGGGTCCAGGCATCGCGATTGTCATACAGGCCAGCGACCAGGCATTCATCTATCACCTGCTGGCGCAGCACGGGGTCGCGCACGGGCCAGGCCAGTTCCACCCGGCGCATCATGTTGCGGTTCATCCAGTCGGCGCTGGACAGCAGCAGCTCCTGCTGCTTGCCCCAGGCAAAGTAGAAGACGCGCGAGTGCTCCAGGAAACGGCCGATGATGGAGCGCACGCGGATGTTGTCGGTCCAGCCCTTGCGCTGCGGCGGCAGCATGCAGGCACTGCGCACGATGAGATCGATGCGCGCGCCCTGCTGGCCGGCACGCACCAGGGCCTGCATGAGCAGCTCATCGGTCAGCGCATTCATCTTGAGCACGATGCGAGCCTCTTCGCCGCGCTGCGCCGCCTCGCCCACCTGGTTGATCAGCGCCAGCATGCGGTCGTGCAGCTGGAACGGCGCAATCACCAGCTGGTGCAGCTTGGGCAGGCGGTTGTGGCTGGACAGGTGGCTGAACACGGCATCCATGTCGGCCGTGATCTGCGCATCGCAGGTCAGCTGGCTGATGTCCGTGTACAGGCGCGCCGTGCGCACGTTGTAATTGCCGGTGGACAGGTGTCCATAGCGCTTGAGCTGCCCGCTGCGCTTTTCGCGGCGCGTGATCAGCAGCATCTTGGCGTGCGTCTTCAGGCCCAGCACGCCGTAGACCACCTGGGCGCCCAGGGCCTCCAGCTTCTCGGCGGAGTTGATGTTGGCCTCTTCGTCAAAGCGGGCCTTGAGCTCCAGCACGGCCAGCACCTCCTTGCCGCGGCGCACGGCCTCGGCCAGCAACTGCATGATTTCGGAGTCGGACCCGGTGCGGTAGATGGTCTGCTTGATGGCCAGCACCTCAGGGTCGTTGACGGCCTCGCGCAGCAGCTCCAGCACGCCGTCGAAGCTCTCGAAAGGCTGGTGGATCAGCACGTCACGCTTGCGGATCTGGGCCATCACCGAGCGGCCCGGCTGCAGCTGGCGCGGCCATGCCGGCCGCCATGGCGGGAACAGCAGCGCGGGGTCATCGACCAGATCGACCAGCTGCGACTGGCGCACCAGGTTCACGGGCCCCTTGACGCGGAACAGTGCCTCGGTCGGCAGGCCGAACTGGCCCAGCAACAGGTCGGACAACATGGGCGAGCAGGCAAAGGACACCTCCAGCCGCACGGCCTGGCCGTAGTGGCGGTGGTGCAGACCCTGGCGCAGCGCCATGCGCAGGTCGCTGACATCGTCCTCATCCACCGCCAGATCCGAATGGCGGGTGACACGGAATTGCGCGAACTCCGCCACCTCACGCCCCGGGAACAGCTCGACCAGATGGGCGCGCACGATGCTGGAGATGCTCACGAACAGGCGCTGCTTGCCCGCGATCTTCTCCGGCAGGCGCACCAGGCGAGGCAAGGCACGCGGGACCTTGACGATGGCCACCTCGTTGGCGCGGCCAAAGGCATCTACACCCTTGAGGCGCACGATGAAGTTCAGCGCCTTGTTGGCCACCTGGGGAAATGGATGGGATGGGTCCAGGCCCACCGGCATGAGCAGGGGCTGGACTTCGCGCAGAAAGTATTCGCGCACCCATTTGCGCTGGGCGCTGCTGCGCTCGCCATGGGAGACCACGCGTATGCCCTGCCCCGCAAAGGCAGGAATCAGCGATTGGTTGTACAGCGTGTACTGGCGCAATACCAGCTCATGCGCCTTGTCCATGAGCGAGCGAAAGCTCTGCAGCGTGTACAGGCCCTTGGCGTCGCCGGCCTTGGCCGCCGTCACATGGGGGGCGCAGCGCACCTCGAACCATTCGTCGAGATTGGAAGAGACGATGCACAGGTAGCGCAGCCGCTCCAGCAGCGGCACATCCTCGCGCACAGCCCAGTCCAGCACGCGTTCGTTGAACGCCAGGATGCAATGGTCGCGGTCCAGAAACTGTTGTTGCTGCTGCTGTTGCTCTTGCACTTCACCGCTTTCGGCTGTGGCGTACAGGCCAGTGTATGCCGCGGCGGCCAGCCCCGCAGCAGAGACCGGGGCAGACGCTGGCATCGCCTGGCCCTGCAATTCCAGCAGGGCGGTGGAAAGGCTTTTGGCCAGGGGCATCATCGGGACATTCAAGGGTGCAGAGACGGGTATGGGCGCTGTCTCGCGGGCCATGCCCAGCGAGGCCGGCCCTGCGGGCATGGTGCGCAGCCCCTGTTCATGTTCTGGTTCGGCAGGCGCGGCAGAGGCGCTGGCGGGAATCGGCGTGAATGTCTGGGGCATGGATGCAGGGGCCCGGCCTGTGCAGGACCCGGTAGTCACCCCGTGGGCCGGGGATTCGGGCAGTCTGCCCCGGGTTTGTGACATGTTCATGACATAGATCCCATCCACGCATGACACCTGTCATACAAGCGACTTCCGGCAATGAAGGGCTGCGCTGGCGCTGTCATGCAAAGGTCATGACCAGGTCACGCAGCCACGAGGGCCGCGCTGTATCGCCAGGGTGCTAAGCTCACTGCCATCCCCCTGGATGGCGTTGGCTGCTGCAAACCTGCCGCAGCCGTGTCGTCGTCCGCCTGTCGCGCATGCCCTCTTCCAATCCCCCCGAAAGCCGCCTGGCCGCCATCGACATTGGCTCCAACAGCTGCCTGCTGGCCATGGCCCGCAGCGACGGCGCAAAGGTACAGCTGTTCAGCCACCGCAAGGAAGCCATACGCCTGGGCAGCGCCCTGGACGCACAGGGCGCCCTGAGCCTGGAGGCCATGCAGCGGGGCTGGGCCTGCCTGGAGCGCTATGCGCAGGTGCTGGGCGACCTGCCCCGCCACCGCGTTCGTGCCGTGGCCACGCAGACGCTGAGGGAGGCATCGAACCGCCAGGTCTTCCTGGACGAGGGCCAGCGCATCCTGGGCTGCGCCATCGAAGTCATCGACGGCGAGGAAGAAGCGCGCCTGATCTATCGCGGCGTCGCCCAGTTGCTGCCACCCGGTCCCCAGCGGCGGCTGGTGGTGGACATCGGTGGCCGATCGACCGAGCTGTGCCTTGGCCAGCAGCGGCAGGTGCTGCAGGCACGCTCCTTCGCCTTCGGCAGCGTGACCTGGGCATTGCGCCACTTTCCCGATGGAGAGCTGTCGGCCCAGGCACTGTCCCAGGCCGAAGCGGCGGTGGCCGACATCATTGCGCCCGAAGCCGCGCGGTTTGCCGCCGGGCAGTGGAGCCATGCCTATGGGTCCTCGGGCACGGCCGGTGCCATCGTCAAGGTGCTGGCCCATGCCCCCGATGGCACGGCCGGCTGGATCACGCGGCAGGGACTGGACTGGCTGCAGGCGCAGTTGCTGCGTGCAGGGCATGTCAGCCGCGTGAACATGGACGGGCTCAAGGAAGAACTGCGCCCCATGATCGGCGGCGGCATGAGCGTGATGCGGGCGATCTTCTCCAGCCTGGGCATCGAGCGCATGCGCGTGACGCATGGCGCCCTGCGGCATGGCGTGCTGTATGAGCTGGCCGATCGGCTGGATGCCGAAGCCTCCGGAAAACACAGGCGCAGGCAAGTTACACCCGGCAAGTGACGGCCCATGACGGCCCAGGCCCTGCTTGCGTCAGGGAAGGCCGATAGAGTGTTTTTCGCACAAGTGCTACACTTTGTAAGCTTCCCACCCTCCCTTCATTACCGCCCCACCGCTTCGCCATGTCCGCGCCGACGATTGCGTACGACCCTGTACTCGAACGTCCGTCTTCGATGATGGCGGCGTCCCTGCAACGCAGCCTGCGCGAGCAGCAGGCCCTGCTCGACAATGCCGGCGTCGGCATCGTCTTCATTCGCCAACGCGTCATCGTCCGCTGCAACCAGTGCTACGCAGACATCTTCGGCTACGCGGGCGAGCATGCGCTGGTGGGCATCAACAGCGAACACCTGCATCCCAGCCGCGATGAGCTGCGCAGCCTGGGACGCGAGGCCTACCGCACGCTGAGCGCCGGCCTGTCCTTTCGCACGCAGCGCCGCCTGCGCCGCAAGGACGGCAGCCTGTTCTGGGGAGAGCTCACGGGGCGGCTCATCAATCCGGGCGATGCGCGCGAGGGATCGATCTGGATCGTGAGCGATATCGACGACCGCCTGCGTGCCCAGCAGGCCCTGAGCCAGGCCCACGAACTGCTGGAGCAGCAGGTGCGCGACCGCACACGCGAACTCAGCGCCACGGTGGAGAACCTGCACCGGGAGATTGCCGACCGCAAGCTGGACCAGGAACGCATCTACTGGATGGCGCACTACGACGCGCTCACCGGCCTGCCCAACCGCACGCTGCTGGCCGAGCGCAGTGCCCGCGCCATCGAGCTGGCCAAGGCCAACGACACGCCGCTGGCCGTGATGTTCCTGGACCTGGACCACTTCAAGCATGTCAATGATTCGCTGGGCCATCGCGTGGGCGATGCCCTGCTGGTGGAGATTGCCCGACGCCTGCGTGCCGTCGTGCGCGACCGCGATACGGTGGCCCGCATCGGCGGCGACGAATTCGTGCTGCTGCTGCCCGGCGCCAATGCCCAGGGTGCGGCTCGCGTGGCCGGCAAGCTGCAGGAGGCGTCGCGCCAGGCCTACCAGATCGACCGCCATGAGCTGACCATTGCGCCGTCCATGGGCATTGCGCTGTACCCGCGCGACGGCCACGACATCGACTCGCTGACCCAGGCCGCCGACGCGGCCATGTACCACGCCAAGCAGGCCGGCCGCAACACCTACCGATTCTTCACGCCGCAGATGCAGGCACAGTCCCTGCGCGCCCTGCAGTTGGAGAACGCGCTGCGCCGGGCGCTGGAGCGCAATCAGCTGTATCTGCACTATCAGCCGCAGATCACGCTGAGCACGGGCCGCGTGCGCAGCGTGGAGGCGCTGCTGCGCTGGGAGCACCCGGAACTGGGCTCGGTCTCACCGGCCGAGTTCATTCCCGTGGCCGAGGACAGCGGCCAGATCCTGCAGATCGGCGAATGGGTGCTGCGCAGCGCCATGCAACAGTTGCAGGTCTGGCGCAATGCAGGCCTGTGCGACCTGAAGGTGGCCGTGAATCTTTCGGCCATCCAGTTCCATCAGCAGCAACTGCCCGAGATCATCAACCGCATCCTGCTCGACAGCGACCTGCCGGCCGATTCTCTGGAGCTGGAGCTGACCGAGGGCGTGGCCATCCATGATCCGCGCCAGGCGACAGCCACCATGGACCGGCTGCGCGAGCACGGCGTGCGCTTGGCCATGGATGACTTCGGCACCGGCTATTCATCCCTGAGCCAGCTCAAGCGCTTTCAGATCTACAAGCTCAAGATCGACCAGTCCTTCATCCAGGATCTGGACCACGACAGCAACGACCGCGCCATTGTCAGCGCCATCATCCGCATGGCCCAGGCCCTGGGCATGCAGACCACGGCCGAGGGCGTGGAGACCGAGGCACAGCTGGAGTTCCTGCGCGAGCAAGGCTGCGATGAAGCCCAGGGCTACCATTTCAGCCGCCCGCTGGCACCAGAGGCGCTGGAGTCCTTCTTGCGCAGCCAGGGCTGACCGGGCCACATCACCGCGCGCATCGCATCACCTCGCGCACCGGAATCCAGACGAGAAAAAGCCGAGGCATGAAGCCCCGGCCTTCCATGCGCAGGAGCGCGCAACCGCTCAGGCAACCGGCGAATTCTTGGCCACGCTGGCCAGGCGCTCGGCACAGCGGCTGGCCTGATCGCCATCGCGCGCCTCCACCATCACGCGCAGCAAAGGCTCGGTGCCGCTGGCGCGGATGAGCACCCGCCCCGTATCGCCCAGCTCGGCCTGGACGGCCTCGGTGGCCTCTTCCAATTGGGTGTTGCGCTTCCAGTCCTGGCCCGGCTGCAGCCGCACGTTGAGCAGCACCTGGGGAAACAGCTGCACGGACGACAGCCACTGCGACAGGCTCTTGCCCGAGCGCACGCAGGCCTGCAGCACCTGCAGCGCGCTGACCAGGCCGTCGCCCGTGGTGTGCTTGTCCAGCGCCAGCAAATGGCCCGAGCCCTCACCGCCCAGGGTCCAGCCCTGGCGGTGCAGCTCTTCCAGCACATAGCGGTCGCCGACCTTGGCACGCACAAAGCCCACGCCCTGGGACTTCAGCGCCACCTCCACGGCCATATTGGTCATCAGCGTGCCCACGGCGCCCGGCACGGCCTCGCCGCGCGCCAGCCGGTCGGCTGCCAGCAGATACAGCAGTTCGTCGCCGTTGTAGAGCCGCCCTGCCGCATCGACCAGCAGCAGCCGGTCGGCATCGCCATCCAGCGCCACGCCGAAATCGGCCTTGTTGGCGCGCACGGCCAGCACCAGAGCCTCGGGGTGCGTGGCACCCACGTCTTCGTTGATGTTCAGTCCATCGGGCGCACAGCCTATGGCCACCACATCGGCCCCCAGTTCATGGAAGACCTTGGGTGCGATCTGATAGGCCGCGCCATGGGCCGCATCGACAACGATCTTCACGCCCTTGAGCGTAAGTGCATGGTCAAAGGTGCTCTTGCAGAACTCGATGTAGCGGCCCGCCGCGTCTTCAAGGCGCCGGGCCTTTCCCAGAGCGGCAGAGTCGGCCCACACGGGATCTTCGGTCAAGGCCTGCTCGACCTCTTCCTCCCAGGCATCGGGCAGCTTGGTGCCCTGTGCGCTGAAGAACTTGATGCCGTTGTCGTAATAAGGGTTGTGGCTGGCGCTGATGACCACGCCCAGGCTGGCGCGCTGGGCGCGCGTCAGGTAGGCCACGCCCGGGGTGGGCAGGGGACCGAGCAGCATCACGTCCACGCCGGCCGAGTTGAAGCCGGACTCCAGGGCACTTTCCAGCATGTAGCCCGAGATCCGGGTGTCCTTGCCGATCAGCACCATCGGGCGGGCTTCCTTGCGCCGCAGCACACGGCCCACGGCGTGCGCCAGGCGCAGCGCGAAATCGGGGGTGATGGGCGAGCGGCCCACCAGGCCGCGAATTCCATCGGTACCAAAATATGTGCGTGCCATAGTGCTCCTTTGTTGTTCAGTTGTTGTCGTGCATGGTCTGCCAGACCGTCAATGCCGCCACCGTATCGGCCACGTCGTGCACGCGCACCACGCGCGCACCCCGCTCCACTGCCAGCAGCGCCGCCGCCACACTGGGCACCATGCGCTGGCCCTGCGCAAGGCCACTGACCTGCCCGAGCGAGCCCTTGCGCGACCAGCCCGCCAGCAGCGGGAAGTCTAGGCCCAGCAATTCCTGCTGGCGCGCAAGCAGCGAAAAATTCTGTGCCACGCTTTTGCCGAAGCCGATGCCGTAGTCCCAGACAATGCGCTCGCGCGCCACGCCCCGGGCCAGCAGGGCATCGCTGTGCGCCTGCAGGAAATCGCGCACGGCGGGCGCGGCATCGCCTTGCATGGGCATGGTCTGCATGTCCTGCGGCGTGCCATGCATGTGCATGAGACAGATGCCGCAGCGCGGGTGCGCGGCCACCACCTGCTGCGCGCCCGGCTGGCGCAGCGCCCAGATGTCGTTGACGATGTCGGCCCCAAGGTCCAGCACGGCCTGCATGACCTCGGGCTTGTAGGTATCGACGGAGACAGGCACGCCCAGTTGCACCGCGCCCTGCACCACGGGCAGCACGCGCCGCAATTCCTCGTCCAGCGGCACGGCCGGTGATCCGGGCCTGGTGGACTCGCCGCCAATGTCGAGGATGTGCGCGCCTTCGCCGACCAGCTGCTCTGCATGCCGCAAGGCCCGCTCCACGGTGTTGTGCCGCCCCCCGTCGGAAAACGAGTCGGGCGTCACATTGACGATGCCCATCACCAGTGGACGCTGAAGGTCTAGAACAAAGCGCGAAGTCTGCCATTGATGCGGCATGGGATTTCCTGAAGGTAGGCGCTTGCCGGACCGGGCCCCTCGCTCGGCCACCGCTGCGGGCGATTGAGCACATCCGGCAAGCAAAGCAAAAGGGCCCCTCGGGGCCCTTTGCATGGGATTGGCAGATTCTGCGGCAAGCAGATCAGGCCGTGGTGGGCGCAGGGTCGGCATCCACTGCCGGCGTGCCGCCGGACGAGTTGCCACCGTCGGAAGACGGCGGGTTGCGCGGCACCCAGTCCTTGGGAGGACGCGGCTCGCGGCCGGCCATGATGTCATCGAGTTGCTCGGCGTCGATGGTTTCCCAGTCGAGCATGGCCTTGGCCATGGCATGCATCTTGTCGGAGTTGTCCTCGATCAGCTTGCGCGCCAGTCCGTACTGCTCGTCGATGATGCGGCGAACCTCCTGGTCCACCTTCTGCATCGTCTGCTCGCTCATGCTGTTGGTCTTGCTCATCGAGCGGCCCAGGAAAGGCTCGCCTTCCTGCTCCGCATAGACCATGGGACCCAGCGCGTCGGTCATGCCGTAGCGCGTGACCATGTCGCGTGCGATCTGCGTGGCCCGCTCGAAGTCGTTGCTCGCGCCCGTGGTCATCTGGTTCATGAACACTTCTTCGGCAATGCGTCCACCGAACAGCATGGCGATCTGGTTGAGCATGAACTCCTTGTCGTAGGAGTAGCGGTCCTTCTCGGGCAGGCTCATCGTTACGCCCAGCGCACGGCCGCGGGGGATGATGGTGACCTTGTGCACGGGATCGCACTTGGGCAGCAGCTTGCCGATCAGCGCGTGGCCCGCCTCGTGGTAGGCCGTGTTGCGGCGCTCTTCCTCGGGCATGACCATGCTCTTGCGCTCGGGGCCCATGATGATCTTGTCCTTGGCCTTCTCGAAATCCTGCATCTCGACGGTACGCGCATTGCGGCGCGCGGCCATCAGGGCTGCTTCGTTGCAGAGGTTGGCCAGATCGGCACCCGACATGCCGGGCGTGCCGCGGGCGATCACGCCCGGATTCACGTCCTGACCGACAGGAATCTTGCGCATGTGCACATTGAGGATCTGCTCGCGGCCACGGATGTCGGGCAGCGTCACGTACACCTGGCGGTCGAAACGGCCGGGGCGCAGCAGCGCCGCATCCAGGATGTCGGGACGGTTGGTCGCAGCCACGACGATCACGCCGAGGTTGGTCTCGAAGCCGTCCATCTCGACCAGCATCTGGTTCAGGGTCTGTTCACGCTCATCGTTGCCACCGCCCAGGCCTGCGCCGCGCTGGCGGCCCACGGCGTCGATTTCATCGATGAAGATGATGCAAGGTGCGTTCTTCTTGGCATTCTCGAACATGTCGCGCACACGGGCCGCGCCCACGCCGACGAACATTTCCACGAAGTCGGAGCCCGAGATGCTGAAGAACGGGACCTTGGCCTCACCCGCAATGGACTTGGCCAGCAGCGTCTTGCCGGTACCCGGAGGACCGACCAGCAGCAGGCCACGCGGAATGCGGCCGCCGAGCTTCTGGAACTTGTTGGGGTCCTTGAGGAAGTCCACGACTTCCTTGACCTCTTCCTTGGCTTCGTCGCAGCCTGCAACGTCGGCAAAGGTCACGGTGTTGTTGTTCTCGTCCAGCATGCGCGCCTTGCTCTTGCCGAAGCTGAAAGCACCGCCCTTGCCGCCGCCTTGCATCTGGCGCATGAAGTACACCCACACGCCGATCAACAGCAGCATGGGGCCCCAGCTGACGAGCAGGGTCATCAGGACCGAGCCTTCTTCGCGGGGCTTGACGTCGAACTTGACGTTGTTGTTGATCAGGTCACCCACGAGCCCACGATCCAGGTAGGTGGCTGTAGTGCGCACCTTGCGGTCATCGTTGGTCGTGGCCACGATCTCGGTGCCGCCGGGGCTTTCCTGGATGGTGGCGCTCTTGATGCGGTTGCTGCGCACCTCTTCCAGGAACTCGGAGTAACCGACATGGGACGCGCCGGCGCCGCCACGGGTGTCAAATTGTTTGAACACCGTAAACAGCACCATGGCGATGACCAGCCAGACGGCAATTTTTGAAAACCACTGATTGTTCAAGCGGGGCTCCAATGGGGATACAGATAAAACGACTTCCAGCGTGCTCGAAGCGTATTTGCGGTTCATTTTAGGTGTTTCAAGCTGGCTGGTCGCCTATATCCCTCTATAGCAGCCATAGCTTGAATGCGGTCTTGACCCGCGTCAGGGCCGCGCCGGGCGGCTGTGCAGGGCTACTTGAGCCCCATGCCCACCAGAAACGTCTCCGAAGACTTGTCGCGCGAGGACTTGGGCTTGATCGGCTTGACCACCTTGAAGGTCTGCCGGAACAGCGCTACCAGGTCGTCGTAGGCCCCGCCGTGGAAGAGTTTCACGACCAGGGCCCCTTCAGGTTTCATATGGTGGATGGAGAAATCAACCGCCAGCTCCACCAGCAGCGCAATGCGCGCCGCATCCGTCGTACCGTTGCCCGACAGGTTCGGAGCCATGTCGGAGACCACCACATCGGCCTTGCCACCGCCCAGCGCTTCCTGCAGCTGCGCCAGCACCGGCTCCTCGCGAAAATCGCCCAGAATGAACTGCACGCCCTCGATGGGCTCCATGGGCAGCAGATCCAGCGAGATGATCCGGCCATTGAGCGCGCCCACCGCCGCGCCTTCTGGCGACAGGCAGCGGCGCACATACTGGCTCCACGCCCCGGGCGTAGAGCCCAGATCCACCACCGTGGCACCCGGCCGGATGAGCTTGAGCTGTTCGTCTATCTCCTTGAGTTTGTAGGCCGCGCGAGCGCGGTAGCCGTCCTTCTGGGCGGCTTTGACGTAAGGATCGTTGACGTGGCTGTTGAGCCAAGCCTTGTTGACCTTCTTGCTTTTTGTTTGGACTTTCATGCTGGATTCTTTCAGCCTCGATAATACGGCCATGCCCCAAATTCAATTGACTCCCGCCGAGCGCCGGGAACACCGCGCCAACGCACACCACCTGGACCCCGTGGTCCTCATCGGAGGTGACGGCCTGACGGCTGCCGTGCAAAAGGAGGTCAACGCCGGCCTTAACGCACATGGCCTGATCAAGGTCCGTGTCTTCAACGACGACCGCGCCGCACGCGAGCAGATGTATCTGCAGCTGTGCGACGAACTTGGCGCTGCACCCATTCAACACATCGGCAAGCTGCTGGTGCTCTGGCGCCCCATGCCGGAAAAGGAAAAAGCCGTCGACGAGAACCGCATGCCCGGTCCTCGCGATGTCAAACTGCTCAAGTTCAGCAAGCGCTCCGGCCAAAAGCCCGAGGTCAAGCAGATCCGCGTGCTGGGCAACCAGCGCCTGACGGCAGGTGGCCAGGTCAAGCGCGCCAAGCCCAAGCAAAAGTCGGTCAAGAAGCGCCAGGCAGACTGAGTCCGCCGCATCCATGACCGTAGCATCCCATGCCGCCAGCGTGGCCCAGGCCGCGCAACCGCCCTCCGCCTCCCCCTCTGCGCAGCAGCGCTTCGTGATCTGCATGAAGTGGGGCAAGAAGTACGGTCCGGAGTATGTCAACAGGCTCTACGCCATGGTGCGTCGGCATCTGAAGGGCGATTTTCGCCTTGTCTGCCTGACCGATGACGGTGTGGGGATTCGTGACGAAGTCGAATGCCTGCCCATTCCGCCGCTGAACCTGCCCGCCGGCATTCCCGAGCGCGGCTGGAACAAGCTGGCCACCTTCAGTGCCGACCTGCATGGCCTGCGCGGCACGGCGCTGTTTCTTGACGTGGACGTGGTCATCACCGGGCCACTGGACGATTTTTTCACCGAGCCCGGCGAATTCCTGATCATCCACGACTACAAGCGTCCCTGGCGCATCACGGGCAATTCCTCGGTGTACCGCTTCGAGCTGGGTGCCCACCCCGAGGTACTGGACTACTTCCGCACGCATTTCGAAGAGATCCGCAGCAGCTTCCGCAACGAACAGGCCTACCTGTCCGATATGCTGCACAAGCAGGGCAAGCTCAAGTACTGGCCGCAGGCCTGGTGCCCCAGCTTCAAGTACCACTGCATTCCCGCATGGCCGACGAACTACTGGAAGCCGCCCTTCGTGCCGGATGGTGCACGCGTGGTCATCTTCCACGGAGAATGCAACCCGCCCGACGCGTTGGCCGGCCGGCGCAATCGGCGCTTTCGCTATATCCGGCCTGCCACCTGGGTGGCCGAGCACTGGCACGAGTGAGCAGCTCGACCCAAAAAAACGCCCGCGCTTGCGGGCGTTTTCGTTTGGCATGGTGCCGAACCGGCAGGACCGGGCTCAGGCCGTGGCCTCGGCTTTCGCTTGAGACGGAGGACTGCCTATGCGCCACAGCACGACGAGCGCACACAGCCACTGCAGCGCATACATCACCGTGCCCACGCTGTGCCACAGCTTGAGGTTGTCGCGTGCCACGATGCGCGGCGACACGCCGTACTGGACCAGAAATGCCAGCAGCATGCCTGCGATCACAAAGCCCAGACAGGCCTTGGCCCAGGGCTGCAGGACCTGCTCCTTGTTGCGCCGGGACAGAACCAGCAGCAGGGCCGCGCAGGCGATGGACACCCAGGTCTGCGCGGCAAACAGCTTGGCTGCCATGAAGCCCGCGACAGCCGGCGTGGGCAATTGGGCGAACAGCATGGGCACGGCCATGAAACCGATGGCCGACAGGCTGCCCCACCACAGGGCAGCAGCCAGCAGGGGAACGCGTTCGTACAGGTTGCTCATGGGCTTAGGCCTTCCTCAATGATCGAGGCACAGGCGCCGACGCATCAGAGGTAGCGCACCGACACCACTTCATAGCGGCGCTCGCCGCCCGGTGCCTGCACGACGGCGGTATCGCCCTCTTCCTTGCCGATCAGCGCGCGCGCGATGGGGCTGGAGACGTTGATCAGGCCCAGCTTGAGGTCGGCCTCGTCCTCGCCGACGATCTGGTACTTGACCGTGTCGCCGCTGTCTTCATCCTCGAGCTCAACCGTTGCACCGAAGACCACGCGGCCACCGGCATCCACGGAAGAGGGATCGATGATCTGGGCAGCCGACAGCTTGCTCTCGACCTCGGCAATGCGGCCTTCGATGAAGCCCTGGCGGTCCTTGGCGGCCTCGTATTCGGCATTTTCGCTCAGGTCGCCCTGGGCACGTGCCTCGGCGATGGCCTGGATGATGGAGGGACGCTCCACGGTTTTCAGGCGGTGCAGTTCGTCCTTGAGCTTCTCGGCTCCGCGCTTGGTGATGGGAATGGTGGCCATTGAAAAGTCTCCATGTTCAGCGAACGCCGCGCGCTGCGCGGTTTCTTTGGTACAGGCGGGCCGGCGACTTTGCGGCTGGACCTGCACCCCAAAAGCAAACCGCCGCACGTTGCCGCGCGGCGGTTTCATCGAATGATTCGTTCCATTATGCCGTGTTTACCCACCCGAAATGGTGGGATAACCCGGCGGCACTGTCGGACAGTGCCGCTCGCTGCGCGCCATCAAAAAACAGGCGCAGCGGCAATGGAAGGATCTCAGGCAGCCTGCAGTTGGGCGTGCAATTCCTGGACCGAGTGCACGTCCATGTTGCCCATGGACTTCATGCCTTCGACGGCAGCTTCTGCACCGAAGATGGTCGTGAAGGTGGTCACACGCGCCAGCAGGGCGCTGGTACGGATGGCACGCGAGTCGGCGATGGCATTGCGGCGCTCCTCCACCGTGTTGATGACCATCGCGATCTCGCCGTTCTTGATCATGTCCACGATGTGGGGGCGGCCTTCGGTCACCTTGTTGACGAGCTGCACCTCGATGCCGGCCTCGGAGATGGCCGCTGCCGTGCCGCGCGTGGCGCACAGCACGAAGCCCATCGCAGCCAGTTCCTTGGCCACGGCCACGGCACGCGGCTTGTCGGCGTTCTTCACGGTCAGGAAGACCTTGCCCTGGGTCGGCAGCGTAACGCCGGCGCCCAGTTGGCTCTTGACGAAGGCTTCGCCAAAGGTCTTGCCCACGCCCATGACTTCGCCGGTGGACTTCATCTCGGGGCCGAGGATGGTGTCCACGCCAGGGAACTTCACGAACGGGAAGACGGCTTCCTTGACGCTGAAGTACGGCGGCGTGACTTCCTTGGTGATGCCCTGCTGGGCCAGCGTGTCGCCGGCCATGCAGCGCGCAGCCACCTTGGCCAGCTGGATGCCGGTGGCCTTGGAGACGAAGGGCACGGTGCGCGAGGCGCGCGGGTTGACTTCCAGCACGTAGATCACGTCGCCGTCGGCCGTTTCCTTGATGGCGAACTGCACGTTCATCAGGCCGACCACGCTCAGCGCGTTGGCCATGGCGGCAGTCTGGCGCTTGATCTCGGCCACGGTCTCGGGCTTGAGGTAGTAAGGCGGCAGCGAGCAGGCGGAATCGCCCGAATGCACGCCAGCCTGCTCGATGTGCTCCATCACGCCGCCGATGAAGACGGCGCCTTCGCGGTCGCGCACGCAGTCCACATCGCACTCGATGGCGTTGGACAGGAAGTGGTCCAGCAGCACGGGCGAGTCGTTGCTGACCTTGACGGCTTCGCGCATGTAGCGCTCCAGGTCGCGCTGCTCGTGCACGATTTCCATGGCACGGCCACCCAGCACATAGCTGGGACGCACGACCAGGGGGTAGCCCAGGCCGGCCGCCTTTTCCAGCGCTTCGGGCTCGGTACGGGCCGTGGCATTGGGCGGCTGGCGCAGGCCCAGCTCATGCAGCAGCTTCTGGAAGCGCTCACGGTCTTCGGCCGCGTCGATCATGTCGGGCGTGGTGCCGATGATGGGCACGCCTTCCTTTTCAAGACCCAGCGCAAGCTTCAGGGGCGTCTGGCCGCCGTACTGCACGATGACGCCAACAGGCTTCTCGACAGCCACGACTTCGAGCACGTCTTCCAGCGTCAGCGGCTCGAAGTACAGGCGATCCGACGTGTCGTAGTCGGTGGACACGGTCTCGGGGTTGCAGTTGACCATGATGGTTTCATAGCCGTCCTCGCGCATGGCGAGCGCAGCATGCACGCAGCAGTAGTCGAACTCGATGCCCTGGCCGATGCGGTTCGGGCCACCGCCCAGCACCATGATCTTTTTCTTGTTCGTCGGCTCGGCCTCGCACTCCTCGTCATAGGTGGAGTACATGTAGGCCGTGTCGGTGGCGAACTCGGCAGCGCAGGTGTCCACGCGCTTGAACACGGGGCGCACGCCCAGTGCCTTGCGTGCCTCGCGCACGGCCTTTTCATTGCTGTGCAGCAGCTTGGCCAGGCGACGGTCGGAGAAGCCCTTTTGCTTGAGCGTGCGCAGCGTGGTGGCGTCCAGTGCGGCCAGCGCGGCATCGCCCTTTTCCTCGTAGACCTGGTCCAGCTCGAGTTCGATCTTCACGATCTCTTCGATCTGCACGAGGAACCACTTGTCGATCTTGGTGATGTTGTGCACCTCGTCCAGCGTCCAGCCGGCAGCGAAGGCATCGCCCACATACCAGATGCGGTCCGGACCTGGCTCGCCGAGTTCCTTTTCAAGGATTTCGCGGTCCTGGGTCTTTTCGTTCATGCCGTCCACGCCGACTTCCAGGCCGCGCAGCGCCTTCTGGAAGGACTCCTGGAAGGTACGACCAATGGCCATGACCTCGCCCACGGACTTCATCTGCGTGGTCAGGCGGTTGTCGGCAGCGGGGAACTTCTCGAACGCGAAACGCGGGATCTTGGTGACCACGTAGTCGATCGAGGGCTCGAACGAAGCGGGCGTCTTGCCGCCCGTGATGTCGTTCTTGAGTTCGTCCAGCGTGTAGCCCACGGCCAGCTTGGCAGCGACCTTGGCGATGGGGAAGCCCGTGGCCTTGGAGGCCAGCGCCGAGGAACGCGACACGCGCGGGTTCATCTCGATGACGATCATGCGGCCGTCCTTCGGATTCACCGAGAACTGCACGTTGGAGCCGCCCGTGTCCACACCGATCTCGCGCAGCACCGCCAGCGAGGCGTTGCGCATGATCTGGTATTCCTTGTCGGTCAGCGTCTGCGCGGGTGCCACGGTGATCGAGTCGCCGGTGTGCACGCCCATAGGGTCCAGGTTCTCGATGGAGCAGATGATGATGCAGTTGTCCGCCTTGTCGCGGACGACTTCCATCTCGTACTCCTTCCAGCCAAGCAGCGATTCCTCGATCAGCAGCTCATTGGTCGGCGACGCTTCCAGGCCGCGCTTGCAGATGGTCTCGAACTCTTCGGGATTGTAGGCAATGCCGCCGCCCGTGCCGCCCAGCGTGAAGCTGGGGCGGATGACGGTGGGAAAGCCCATTTCCTTTTGCACGGCCCAGGCTTCGTCCATCGAATGGGCGATGCCCGAGCGCGCCGAACCCAGGCCGATGCGCGTCATCGCATCCTTGAACTTGAGGCGGTCCTCGGCCTTGTCGATGGCCTCGGGAGTTGCGCCGATCAGCTCGACCTTGTACTTGTGCAGCACGCCGTTGCGCCACAGATCCAGCGCGCAGTTCAGCGCGGTCTGGCCGCCCATGGTCGGCAGGATGGCGTCGGGACGCTCCTTGGCGATGATCTTCTCGACCGTCTGCCAGGTGATGGGCTCGATGTAGGTGACGTCGGCCGTGGCCGGGTCGGTCATGATCGTGGCCGGGTTGCTGTTGATCAGGATGACCTTGTAGCCCTCTTCGCGCAATGCCTTGCAGGCCTGCACGCCGGAGTAGTCAAACTCGCAGGCCTGGCCGATGACGATGGGACCGGCGCCAATGATCAGAATGCTTTTGAGGTCGGTGCGCTTAGGCATTTTTGTGTTTCTCCATCAGCGCCGTGAAGCGGTCAAACAGGTAGGCGATATCGTGCGGGCCGGGCGAAGCCTCGGGGTGGCCCTGGAAGCAGAACGCAGGCTTGTCCTTGTGCTCAAGGCCTTGCAGCGTGCCGTCGAACAGGCTGATGTGCGTGGCGCGCAGCGTGTCGGGCAGGGACTCCATCTCCACGGCAAAACCGTGGTTCTGGCTGGTGATGCTGACCCGGCCGTTGTCCAGGTCCTTGACGGGGTGGTTGGCGCCGTGGTGGCTGTTGGCCATCTTGAAGGTCTTGGCACCAGCGGCCAGGGCCATGATCTGGTGACCCAGGCAGATGCCGAAGACGGGCTTGCCGGACTCCACCAGCTCCTTGGTGGCGGCAATGGCGTAGTCGCAGGGCTCCGGGTCGCCAGGGCCGTTGGACAGGAAAACGCCGTCAGGGTTGAGTGCCAGCACATCCTTGGCAGGCGTCTTGGCCGGCACCACGGTCAGCTTGCAGCCGCGCTCGGCCAGCATGCGCAGGATGTTGAACTTCACGCCGAAGTCATAGGCCACCACATGGAAACGCGGGGCCTGCTGCTGGCCGTAGCCTTCGCCCAGCTTCCACTCGGTTTCCGTCCATTCGTACTGCTGGGCTGCGCTCACCACCTGGGCCAGATCCAGGCCCTTCATGCTGGGGGCCGCCTTGGCCGCAGCCAGTGCCTCGTCGATGCGCGCCTGGGTCACTTCTTCGCCAGCGGCCAAACCGACGATGGCGCCGTTTTGTGCGCCCTTGTCACGCAGCAGCCGTGTGAGCTTGCGCGTGTCGATGTTGGCAATCGCCACCGTGCCGCTGCGCGTGAGGTAGTCGGGCAGCGTCTCGGACTTGCGGAAGTTGCTGGCCAGCAGCGGAAGGTTCTTGATGATCAGGCCCGCCGCATGGACCTTGCCAGCCTCGACATCCTCTGCGTTGACGCCGTAGTTGCCGATGTGCGGATACGTGAGCGTCACGATCTGCTGGCAGTAGCTGGGGTCGGTGAGGATTTCCTGGTAGCCGGTGATTGCCGTGTTGAAAACGACTTCACCAACCGTGGTGCCTTGCGCACCGATCGAGTTGCCAACAAAGACCGTGCCGTCTGCGAGCGCCAGGATGGCGGATGGGAATGCTCCCTTGAGAGACAAAAGCACTGGGTTCTCCGGTTCTAATTACGGTTACGCCCAGCGTGCCGCACGGACGGATCCGGGCGGGTTATAGCTTGTCTGCAGGGGGTGGCGAGGAAGCGTCGCTAGGCGTAGTGTGGAATGCTTGAAAGCCGCCCATTATAGGCTGGTCGTGCTTCAGCCTCCTGACAGGAGGCGGGATTACCCTTGACGTGAGCCGGCACTCACGCTGCTTGCGTGCAGGCATATCGCCGCTGCAGCAGCCACGTTCAGCGACTCCTCACCGCCCGGCTGGCCGATGCGCACATGCTGCGCTGCCCGCTGCATCAGCGCCTCGCCAACGCCCTGGCCTTCATGGCCCATAGCCCACGCACAAGGCCAGGGCAGCGCGGCATTTTGGATCAGTTCGCCCTGGTGGGAACTGGTCACGATCAGGGGCAAGCCAAGCGCATCCAGGTCTTCGGGCGAGGCCGACTCGACCAGTTGCAGACCGAAATGCGCCCCCATGCCGGCGCGCAGCACCTTCTGGCTCCACAGCGCAGCCGTGCCCTTCAGGGCCACGACCTGGCGGAAACCGAAGGCAGCGGCACTGCGCAGGATGGAGCCCACGTTGCCTGCGTCCTGCACGCGATCCAACACCACCGTGGCCACGCCGGCACGGATGACCGCCGATGCCTGCCAGTCCATCAGAAAACCGATGCGCGCCGGGGACTCCAGGCCGCTGACTTCGGCAAACAGGGCATCTGCCAGCACCACGCACTTGCCCGCACCCTGCACCCATTCCAGCGGCACCAGCGGCCAGAAGGATTCAGCCACCACGGCCACGGAGGGCTGCATGCCACGCGCCAGCGCGGCACGGCACAGATGGTCCCCCTCCAGCCAGACGCGCCCTTGCTTGCGGTAGGCCCCACTGTCCTGGACAAGCCTGCGCAAATCCTTGACCAGGACGTTGTCACGGGACTGGATCAATGTGGCGGCGGGTTGTCGGCTCATGGTGAGGCTTTCGGGCAAAGGGAACAGCGCGCCACGGGCGCAGAAAGAAACGGCAAGGCGCTCAGGCCGACAGCAGCAAGGCTTGCGCGCCCTGCGCCGCAGCTGCCACGCGGGCAGCGGCCAGGGGCTCGGCCATGCGGGCAATGCTCACGACGTGGGCCACCGGTGCGAAGGTTCGCCGGTGCTCCTCGCAGGCACCGTGCAGGCGCAGCGCCGCAAGGTGGGCCGCCGTTCCGTAGCCCTTGTGGCCGTCGAAACCGTACTCCGGATATTGCTCATGCAGCCGTTCGCACCAGCGGTCGCGCGTGACCTTGGCCAGAATGGAGGCGGCCGAGATGGCCTGCACCAGGGAGTCACCCTTGACGATGGCCTCGGCCTGCACGTCCAGCACGGGCAGCTGGTTGCCATCCACCAGCACGAGCACCGGCTTCAGGCGCAGGCCCAGCACCGCGCGGCGCATGGCCAGCAGCGTGGCCTGCAGGATGTTCAGGCGATCAATCTCTTCGACCGAGGCCTCGGCAATGCTGCAGCACAGCGCCTTGGCACGGATCTCGTCATAGAGCGCCTCGCGGCGCGCAGCCGTGAGCTTCTTGGAATCGTTCAGGCCCTCGATGGGATTGAGATCGTCAAGAATGACAGCAGCGGCCACGACAGGGCCGGCCAACGGGCCGCGGCCCGCTTCGTCCACGCCCGCAACCAACCCCGGCGGATGCCAGGGCAGGCACGCCTGTTCAGGCGGCAGTGGGGGCAATGATTTTCTCGATCGCATGGGCGGCCAGTTCGGCAGTATCGCGCCGCAATTCATGGTGCAGCGCTGTGAAGCGCTGTACCAGCGCCTCGACGGTTGAAGGGGAATGTTCGCACGCCTGCAGCCATTGCAGCACAGCCGCGCTCAGCGCCTGGGGCGTTGCCGCATCCTGGATCAGCTCGGGCACGACGAAATCGCCGCACAGGATGTTGGGCAGGCCCACCCAGGGCTGCAACTGCTTGCCACGCATCAGGCGCCAGCTCCAGGGGTGCATGTTGTAGCCGATCACCATGGGACGCTTGTACAACGCGGCTTCCAGCGTGGCCGTGCCGCTGGCGATCAACGTCACGTCACAGGCTGCCAATGCATCATGGGACTGGCCGCGCACGATGTGCAGCGACGAGGCCATGCCGGACTCCTGGGCAATGCGCCGCAACTCGTCCAGTTGCGAAGGCACGGCAGGCACTACTATTTTAATAGCTGGCAGCGCCTTCCGGACCAAAGCTGCAGCCTGAAAGAAACGGGCTGCAAGATAGCGGATTTCGGAGCGTCGGCTGCCGGGCAGCACGGCCAGCACCAGACCATCTTCCGGCAGACCCAGCCGACGGCGCGCGGCGGCACGGTCGGGCTGCAGCGGAATCACGCTGGCCAGGGGATGACCCACGTAGGTGGCGTCTATGCCGTGACGGGCCAGCAACTCGGGCTCGAAGGGAAAGATGCACAGCACATGGTCGGCCGCACGCCGGATTTTCTCGACGCGATCGGCACGCCAGGCCCAGATCGAGGGGCAGACGAAATGCACGGTCTTGATGCCCGCAGCCCGCAGATCGGTCTCCAGGCCCAAATTGAAGTCGGGCGCATCGATGCCGACAAAAACGGCTGGCGGCTGCTTGAGCAGGCGCTGGCGCAACTGCCGGCGGATGTTCAGAATCTCGGCCAGTCGGCGAAACACTTCCCAGCTGTAGCCATGCACGGCCAGCCGCTCGCAGGACCACCATGCCTCAAAACCGCGCTGCTGCATTTGGGGCCCGCCGATGCCAAAGGCCGAAGCCTCGGGCCAGCGGGCCTGCAGCCCACCCAGGAGCAAGGACGCCAGCAGGTCGCCTGAGGTTTCCCCGGCGACCATGGCAAT
This sequence comes from Delftia sp. RIT313, assembly GCF_000632165.1. Lineage (NCBI taxonomy): Bacteria > Pseudomonadati > Pseudomonadota > Betaproteobacteria > Burkholderiales > Comamonadaceae > Delftia > Delftia sp. RIT313. The sequence continues at coordinate 57,188 of NZ_JFYT01000001.1, forward strand.
CGATGGACTCAGGCGCGCCAATGGCGCCGCGTTCTCTGTCATGCCGTCCTTTCGCGCGCCGGATCAGCGCGCAATGCCCCGGGTCGAAGCGGCCAGAAAATCCAGCATCAGCGATACATCGGCAGCGGCCTCGGGCTGCTCGCCAGCCAGCGATCCAATGGCGTCGCGCGCGGCCTCCAGGGTCAGCCCCTGGCGATACAGCAGACGGTGCATCTGCTTGATGGCCTGGATACGCTGCGACCCGAATCCGCGCCGGCGCAGGCCTTCGATATTGAAGCCACGCACGGCCAGGGGATTGCCATCCACCATCATGAAAGGCGGCACATCCTGCGAGATATGGCTGGCAAAGCCCGCCATGGCATGGGCGCCCACCTTGGTGAACTGGTGCACGCCCGTCAGGCCGCCCAGGATCACATGGTCGCCCACATGCACGTGGCCGGCCAGGGTGGCGTTGTTGGCCAGGATGGTGTGGCTGCCCACGACGCAGTCGTGGGCCACATGCACATAGGCCATGATCCAGTTGTCATGGCCTATGACCGTGACACCCTGGTCCTGCACGGTGCCCGCATTGAAGGTGCAGAACTCGCGCACCGTGTTGCGGTCACCGATGACAAGCCGCGTGGGCTCGCCTGCGTACTTCTTGTCCTGGGGCTGAGCGCCCAGGGACGCGAACTGGAAAATCCGGTTGTCGCAACCAATGCGGGTATGGCCTTCGACAACGCAATGCGCGCCAATCGTGGTGCCGGCGCCGATTTCCACATGCGGCCCGATGACGGCATAGGGGCCGACCGACACCGATGAATCCAGCTGTGCAGCGGAATCTATCAGTGCCGTGGGATGGATGCGTTCAATGCCAGCCATGCGCCCGTCAGCCCACGTTGCGCATGGTGCACATCAGCTCGGCTTCGCAGGCCACTTCGTCCTCGACGCGGGCCACGCCCTTGAACTTCCAGATGCCGCCGCGAACGCGGTCGATGGTGATCTCCAGCACCAGCTGGTCGCCCGGCTCCACGGGGCGCTTGAAGCGCGCACCGTCGATGCCCACGAAATAGTAGATGTTGTTTTCGTCGGGAACCTGGCCCATGGCATCGAAGGCCAGCAGGCCGGCAGCCTGCGCCAGCGCCTCCAGGATGAGCACGCCCGGCATGACGGGACGGCCTGGGAAATGGCCCATGAAATAGGGCTCGTTGAACGTGACGTTCTTGATCGCCTTGATGCGTGTATTGCGCTCAAGCTCCGTGACCTTGTCCACCAGCAGGAAGGGGTAGCGGTGGGGCAGTTGCTTGAGAATTGCGTGAATATCCATCATTGCGTTCCGTTATGGCCTTGATCCGCCGATTGCTGCAGTTGCCGCTCCAGGGCCTTGATGCGATCGCGCATGGAGTGCAGCTGCTTCAGCGTCGCAGCATTTTTTTCCCATTTGGCGTTTTCATCCACGGGAAACATGCCCGTGTAAACACCTGATTGTGTCAGCGAACGGGTCACTACCGTCGCTGCCGAAATATGCACCCTGTCGGCCAGCTGCAGATGGCCCAGCACGATGGCGCCGCCTCCCACGGTGCAATGCGCGCCAATGCGCGCGCTGCCGGCCACCCCCACGCAACCGGCCATGGCCGTATGCTTGCCGACGTGCACGTTGTGACCGATCTGGATCAGGTTGTCGAGCTTGACCCCGTCCTCGATCACCGTGTCGTCCAGCGCTCCGCGGTCTATGCAAGTGTTGGCGCCGATTTCCACATCGTCGCCGATCCGCACGCCACCGAGCTGCTCGATCTTCACCCATGCTCCGTTCTCGGGCGCAAACCCGAAGCCGTCCGCTCCCAGCACCACGCCGGAATGCAGCAGACAGCGCGCGCCCACATGGCAGTTCTCGCCAATGGTGACGCGCGACTTGAGCACGGTGTGGGCACCGATGGTGGCACCCTCTTCAACCACGCAGAGCGGGCCGATCGTGGCAGAGGCATCAACGATGGCACTCTCGTGCACCACCGCGCTTGGATGGATACCGGCCGGCGCCACAGACCTGCAGTTCCGCTTCCACCACTGCGTGGCCCTGGCGAAGTAGGCATACGGGTCAGGGACCACGATGCAGGCACCCCGCTGCTGCGCCAGCTCACGCATGGCGGGCGCCACAATAACGCAGGCCGCCTCGGAGGCGGCCAGTTGCTGGCGGTAGCGGGGGTTGCTCAGAAAACTGAGATCCCCGGCCCCGGCGGAATCCAGCGGCGCGATGCGGGAGATGGGCATCTCCCTTTCGCCACCGACCAGTTCGCCACCGAGTGCATCGAGGATCTGACCCAACAATACGCTCACGGCATGCAGCCCTGGACGCTGGCTTACTTGCCGCCGCCGTTCAGCGCCTTGATCACTTTGTCAGTGATGTCGTACTTGGGGTTGATGTAGACGGCTTCCTGGAGGATGACGTCGTACTTCTCGGATTCGGCCACTTGCTTGACCACCTTGTTGGCGCGCTCCAGCACCTGGGCCAGTTCCTCGTTCTTGCGGGAGTTCAGGTCCTCCTGGAACTCACGGCGCTTGCGCTGGAACTCGCGGTCCTGGTCCACCAGCTGACGCTGACGGGAGACGCGCTGGCTTTCGGCCATGGTGGGCGCTTCACGCTCGAACTTCTCCGAAGCGCTCTTGAGCGTATTGCCCTGGTCGACCAGTTCCTTCTCACGCTTGGAGAATTCCTGCTCCAGCTTGGACTGCGCAGCCTTGGCCGTCGACGCTTCACGGAAGATGCGGTCCGTGTTCACAAAGCCGGCCTTGAACTCTTGAGCGTGCGCAGAAACAGCCATGGCGCCAAGCAGCACAGCCAGGGAAAAATGGCTAGATAGAGATTTCATTAGAAAGAGGTTCCGATTTGGAATTGCAGTCGCTGGATTTTATCCCCGGTCTGCTTGCGGATGGGTTGAGCAAAGGCGAGACGCAAGGGGCCCAGCGGGGAAATCCAGCTGATGCCCAGGCCCGTGGAAGCCCGCAGCTCCCCGAGATCGAAGTTCTCGTTGGCCCCGTAGACATTGCCCACATCGAGGAATGTAAAAAGACGCAAAGTCCTGTCATTGCCGGCACCGGGGAAGGGAATCATGAACTCTGCGTTCAAGGTCACCTTCTTGGAGCCGCCAAGCGCCAGGTTTTCCTTTGTGTCGCGCGGACCCAGCGAGCCCTGCTCGAAGCCACGCACCGAGCCCAGGCCACCCGAGAAGAAGTTCTTGAACAGCGGGAACGGACGGCCATTGAGGCCCTTGCCGTAGCCCAGTTCACCGTTCAGTGCCAGCGTGTACTTCTTGCTCAGAGGGATGTACTGCTGGATCTGGTAGTTGGCTCGCACATAGCGGGCCTCGCCACCCACCGACCACTCGGTGTTCAGGCGCTGGTAGAGACCCGAGTTGGGCGCCAGCGCGCTGTCACGGCTGTCGCGTGACCAGCCCAGGGTCAGCGGTATGCCCGTGTTGGAGTAGCCGTACTTGTCGGCATAGTCCTTGTACGCCTGGGGCAGGTAGGTGCCGGGCTTGATTTCGGAGCGCTCCACGCCGCCACCGAAATACACCGTGTCGATCTCGCTGAAGGGCACGCCAAAGCGCACGCTGCCGCCCGAGGTGACGATCTTGTAGGCCGCATCGTCGTAGTAGGGACGGTCGGTGCGGTAGTACAGATCGTAAGTGCGCGAAATGCCGGTGTCGGTGAAGTACGGATCCGTGGTGGACAGCACCATGGTGCGGCGGTACTTGCTGGTGTTCACGTCCACGCCCAGGTAGTTGCCCGAGCCGAACACGTTTTCCTGCTTGATGCCGAACGACAGCGAAACCTTTTCAGCGCTGGAAAAACCAGCGCCCAGCTGCAGCGAGCCGGTGGGCTTTTCAGCCACCGAGATGACCAGATCCACCTGGTCGGGCGAACCCGCCACTTCCTGGGTCTCGACATTGACCTCGGTGAAGAAGCCCAGACGGTCCACACGGTCGCGCGACAGGCGGATCTTGTCGCCGTCATACCAGGAAGCTTCGTACTGGCGGAATTCGCGGCGGATCACTTCGTCGCGCGTGCGGTTGTTGCCACTGAGATTGATGCGTCGCACATAGGCGCGGCGAGAAGGCTCGGCGTGCAGCACCAGGGCCACCCGGTTGGTTGCACGGTCGATGTCCGGCACGGCCTCGACGCGTGCAAAGGCAAAGCCGAAGTTGCCGAAGTGCTCGGTGAAGGCCTTGGTCGTCGCCGTGACCTGGTCGGCGTTGTAGGGCTCGCCGGGCTTGATCTTGACCAGGGACTTGAACTCGTCGTCGCGGTCGAGGTAGTTGCCCTCCAGCTTGACGCCGGAGACCACGAAACGCTCGCCTTCATGGATGTTCAGGGTCAGCGAGATGGTCTGCTTGTCGGGCGAGATGGCCACCTGTGTGGAGTCCACGCGGAACTCCAGGTAGCCACGCTGCAGGTAGTACGAGCGCAGCGTTTCCAGGTCGGCGTTGAGCTTGTTGCGCGCATAGCGGTCCGACTTGGTGTACCAGCTCATCCAGTTGCCGGTGTCCTGGTCGAACAGGTCCTTGAGCGTGGATTCGCTGAAGGCCTTGTTGCCGACGATGTGGATCTCGTTGATGCGGGCCGGATCGCCCTCGGTCACCGTGAAGGTCAGGTTGACGCGGTTGCGCTCGATGGGCGTGACCGTGGTGACGACTTCCGCGCCATAAAGGCTGCGGTTGATGTACTGGCGCTTGAGCTCCTGCTCGGCACGGTCGGCCAGGGCCTTGTCGAAGGGACGACCTTCTGCCAGGCCCACATCGCGCATGGCCTTTTGCAGGGTTTCCTTGTCGAACTCCTTGGTGCCGGCGAAGTTCACCTCAGCGATGGTCGGGCGTTCTTCGACGACGACAACGAGCACGTTGCCATTGGCTTCGAGGCGGATGTCCTTGAACAATCCCAGCGCGAACAGCGAGCGGATCGCAGCTGCGCCCTTGTCATCGTCATACTGGTCGCCCACGCGCAGCGGGATGGATGCGAAGACCGTACCCGGCTCCACGCGCTGCAGGCCTTCGATGCGGATGTCCTGTACCCGGAAGGGCTCCAGCGCCCAGGCTGCATTGGCAGCCAAAACCATGGCAGCCAGGGTCGATGCAGCGCGCACGCCCAGGCGATTGATACGTTTAGTCATGAATGGATTTGCCGCCGCTGCGGCTTGCCGAAAACGGCTGAAAAGTTAGCCCCAAAGCCGGTTGATATCGTTGAAAAAGGCGACGGACATCATCATCATCAAAACCGCCACGCCTGCACGCTGCAAGCGCCCGGCCCAGACTTCCGACACGCTTCGGCCAGTCACGCCCTCCCAAAGATAATACATCAGGTGCCCGCCATCGAGCACCGGCAGGGGGAGCAAGTTGAGAACCCCCAGGCTGATGCTTATCAGCGCCAGGAACGAGAGGTATTGAACCAGGCCCATGCTGGCCGAGCGCCCCGCATAGTCGGCAATGGTCAAGGGGCCGCTGATGTTCTTGAGCGATGCCTCGCCTATCACCATGCGGCCCATCATGCGCAGCGTCAGCGACGACAGCTCCCAGGTGCGCTGCACGCCAGCCCACAGGCCTTCCAGCGGACCGCGCTGCACCAGAGCCATCTCGGGAGCGCTGCCGATGTAGGCACTGATGCGGGCAATGCTCTCCTTGCCATCTTCCGAGCGGCCCAGATCAGGCAGCACGGGAATATGCAGTTGCCTGCCATCGCGCTCCACCAGCCAGACCTGCTGCTGGACCTGGCCCGATGCACCCATCTTGCGGATGAGATTGCGCAGTTGGGTGCCGTCATCCACCGGGGTGCTGCCCACGCGCAGCACCAGGTCGCCCTGGCGCAGGCCGGCCTTTTCGGCGGCACCACCGGCAATCACCTTGTCCAGCACGGGCTGCGTCCAGGGCCCCAGCAGGCCCAGGCGCTCGAAGAAGGCGGCATCGGGCTCGCCCTGCACCTGCCCGGCCAGCGCCAGCCGCAGTTCGGACGGTGCGGTGCGCCGGCCCTGGAGCACTTCCATGCGCACCGACTCGTCATCGAGCGCGGCGCGCGTCAGTGTCCAGCGCAGATCATTGATGGAGCGGACCTCTTCCCACTCCTGGTCGCCCAAGGCGATGCGCAGCACGCGATCGCCGCCCTGCACGCCCGCCATCTGCAGCACCGTGCCCGCCGGCGGCGTGGCCAATCGCGCCACGGGTTCCTGCATGCCCATCCAATTGACGATGGCCAGCAGCGCAATGGCCAGCACGAGATTGGCCACCGGGCCTGCCGCCACGATGGCCGCACGTGACCGCAGCGGCTGGGTGTTGAATGCCAGATGGCGCTGGTCGGCCGGGACTTCGCCCTCACGCTCGTCGAGCATGCGCACATAGCCGCCAAGCGGCAGTGCACCGATGACGAATTCCGTGTCCGAACCTTTGCGCTTCCAGCGCAGGATGGGGCGACCGAAGCCGACGGAAAACCGAAGCACCTTCACGCCGCAGGCCACAGCGACGCGGTAGTGGCCCCACTCGTGGACGGCAATCAGCACGCCCAGCGCGACCACGAATGCAACTACGGTCAGCAACAATTGATACTCCTTTGAATCCAATGCGCACCTGGATACCGCCGCAGGCCCACCGAGAAACCCGGTCTGGCCCGCGAAGCCGGCATTACAGCTGCCACTGCCGCGCCACGGTGTGCGCGATTTCGCGGGCCTGGGCGTCCAGGGCCAGCAGGTCGTCCAGGCTGCCCAGTGTAGGCGGCAGCAAGGTTTCGAGAGTGCGCAAATTCACAGCGTGGATACGGTCAAATGCCAGGCGTCGCTCCAGGAAGGCGGCAACGGCGACTTCGTTGGAAGCATTGAGAACCGCCGTAGTTCCCTCGCTGGCGAGCAGCGCCTGCCAGGAAAGGTGCAGGCCAGGAAAGCGCACGGCATCCGCCTCTTCAAAGGTCAGTGCCGACAGCTTTGCAAAATCCAGGGGCGCCGCGCCGCTGGCGATGCGTCGGGGCCAGGCCAGGCCGCAGGCGATGGGCACGCGCATGTCGGGCGTGCCCAGTTGTGCCAGCACCGAGGCATCCTTGAACTGAACCATGGAGTGCACGATCTGCTGCGGGTGGATGACGACCTTGATCTTGTCGGGAGCCATGTCGAACAGCCAGCGTGCCTCGATGACCTCCAGCGCCTTGTTCATCATGGTCGCCGAGTCCACGGAGATCTTGCGCCCCATGGAGAAGTTCGGGTGCGCGCAGGCCTGCTCCGGCGTGATCTCGGACAAGGTGGCCGGATCGCGCAGGCGAAAGGGCCCACCCGACGCCGTGAGCAGCAGACTGTCCACGCGATCGGGCCAGCTGGCTCGGTCTTCCGGCAGGCACTGGAAAATGGCCGAATGCTCGCTGTCTATGGGCAGCAGGGTCGCGCCGTGGCGCTTGACCGTGTCCATGAACAGTGCGCCGCCAACGACCAGAGCCTCCTTGTTGGCCAGCAGCAGGCGCTTGCCCGCGCGCGCGGCCGCCAGGCAAGGCGCAAGGCCCGCCGCACCGACGATGGCAGCCATGACGGCATCGACCTCGGGATGCGAGGCGATCTGCTCCAGCGCGTCTGGCGACTGCAGCACTTCGGTCGCCAATCCATTGCTGCGCAGCTGCTCAGCCAGCAGCTTCGCGTGTGGCGCGCTGGCCATGACGGCATAGGCGGGCTTGAATTCGGCGCACTGGCGCAGCATCAGGTCCACTTGCGTGGCCGCGCTGAGTGCAAAGACCTCGTAGTGCTCGCGGTGGCGCGCCACCACGTCCAGCGTATTGGTACCGATGGAGCCTGTGGAGCCCAGGACGGTGATTTTCTGCTTCATGAATGCGCGAAAGAGGAAAGCATCATGGCCAGCGGAAGGGTCGGCAGCAGGGCATCGACGCGGTCAAGCACGCCGCCATGGCCGGGCAGCAGACCACTGCTGTCCTTGACGCCCACGCTGCGCTTGACCAGGGATTCGACCAGGTCGCCGACCACGCTCATCGCGGCCATGAACACAACCGCCAGCAGCAGGAACCAGGCCCCGCGCGCCAACAGCAACGAATAGAAACTGGGCACGGCCACCGCGTAGTGGCGGTCCGCCCAGACCCAGGCCAAGGCCAGCACCAGCACGCCGGCCATGCCGCCCCACACGCCTTCCCAGCTCTTGCCGGGACTGATGGACGGCGCGAGCTTGGACTTGGTGAATTTCAAGCCCAGGGTCCGGCCTGCGAAATATGCAAAGACATCGGCCACCCAGACCAGCACCAGCACCGACAGCAGGAAGTTGATGCCCATCATGCGCGCCTGCACCACGGCCACCCAGGCCAGCCACAGGGCCAGCACTCCGCCAACCAGTCGCACAGGCCCCGCAATGCGCGGCCAGCCGGCCACGCCTGCGCGCAGCAGTGCCGCGCCGCCCAACACCCAGGCGGAGCCAGCGACCACCCAGACCACGGTCAGGGGACGCTCCAGCCAGCCCGCGGCCCAGGTTCCCACGCACATCGCCGTGCAGATGGCACCTATGCCGATGGCACCAGCGGAGCCAAAGCCGTTGAGACGGCCCCATTCCCAGGCACCCGCCGCCATGAGCACGAGCACCACCACGGCGAACGGAACGCCCGTCGGATAGAACAGCGCAGGCAGCAAGATGGCCAGCAGGATCAGGGCGGTGATGACTCGCTGCTTGAGCATGGCTCCCCCTTGTTCAGGTCGTCTGTTGATGGGACGACTTCGATTGTGATTGGTGTACTTGCGCGGAGGTCTGGCCGAAGCGCCGCTCGCGCGAAGTGAAAGCGGCAATGGCCTCGTCCAGGCAGGCCTCGTCGAAATCAGGCCACAGGCTGGCACTGAAGAAGAGCTCTGAATACGCGGCCTGCCACAACAGGAAGTTGCTGATGCGCATCTCCCCGCCAGTGCGGATCAGCAGGTCCGGGTCGGGCACATGGGACAGCGCGAGTGCACGGTCCAGGCTCTGCGCAGTGATGGGCTCGCCCTGCTCTGCCAGCCGGGCTGCGGCCTGGGCAATGTCCCAGCGCCCGCCGTAGTTGAAGCAGACATTGAGCACCAGGCGGTTGTTGTGTGCCGTGACCTGCTCGGCCTGAGCCAGGCCTGCGCACACTTTCTCGCTCAGGCCACTGCGGTCGCCGATGAAGTGCAGGCGCACGCCATCGCGGCTCAGCTGCTGCACTTCCTTGGCAAGGGCATTGGCCAGCAGGCCCATGAGACCGGAAACCTCCTCTTCGGGGCGGTTCCAGTTCTCGGAAGAAAAGGCGAAGACGGTCAGGACCTGCACGCCGCGCTGGACGCAGGCGCGGGCACAGCGGCGCAGCGATTCCACGCCCTGCTTGTGGCCGGCCAGTCGCGGCAGAAAGCGGCGATTGGCCCAGCGTCCATTGCCATCCATGATGACGGCAATATGGCGCGGCACCGCGCCGGAGTCTTGGTTTGTCAAAGGTACGGGCCCTGAGGCAAGCGAGGCAGAACGCCTCAGACCGCCATGATGTCTTGTTCCTTGGCAGCCACCAGCGCGTCGATCTCGGTGATGTGCTTGTCGGTCATCTTCTGGACATCGGCTTCGCAACGCTTTTGATCGTCTTCCGAGGCTTCCTTGTCCTTGACCAGCTTCTTGACGGCTTCGTTGGCGTCGCGGCGCAGGTTGCGCACGGCGATCTTGGAAGCTTCGCCTTCGTTGCGGGCCAGCTTGGTCATTTCCTTGCGGCGTTCCTCGCTCATGGGAGGCATGGGCACGCGGATCAGATCGCCCAGCGAGGCAGGGTTCAGGCCCAGATCGCTTTCGCGAATGGCCTTCTCCACCTTGGCGGACATGCTCTTTTCCCAGGGCTGCACGCTGATGGTGCGCGCATCGAGCAGGTTCACGTTGGCCACCTGGGACAGCGGCACCATGGAGCCGTAGTAATCCACATGGATGGAGTCCAGCAGCGAGGGGTTGGCACGGCCGGTACGCACACGCGCAAGATTGTTCTTGAGCGCTTCGATGGACTGGCCCATCTTGGACTCGGTGGTCTTCTTGATGTCTGCAATCGTCATGTTCTTGTTCCTTGAAGAGCTGTGAAACGCGGGATCAAAACGCTCAAGCGTACACCAGCGTGCCCTCATCCTCGCCCATGACCACGCGCTTGAGCGCGCCGGGCTTGATGATGGAGAACACCCGGATCGGCAGCTTCTGATCGCGGCACAGCGCAAAGGCAGTGGCGTCCATGATGCCCAGGTTGCGCGAAATGGCCTCGTCGAAAGCCAGCTTGTGATAGCGGGTCGCGTTGGGATTCTTCATCGGGTCGTCGGTGTAGACACCATCGACCTTGGTGGCCTTGAGCACCACTTCGGCACCGATCTCCGCGCCGCGCAGTGCCGCGGCCGTATCGGTCGTGAAGAACGGGTTGCCGGTGCCGGCGGCGAACACCACCACCTTGCCCTCTTCGAGATACTGCAGAGCCTTGGGGCGCACATAGGGCTCCACGACCTGCTCGATGGCAATGGCCGACATGACACGGGCGATGAGGCCCTGCTTGTCCATGGCATCGGCCAGGGCCAGGGCATTCATCACGGTGGCCAGCATGCCCATGTAGTCGGCGGTGGCGCGGTCCATTCCGACCGAACCACCAGCCACGCCACGGAAAATATTCCCTCCACCGATCACCACGGCCACCTGGACACCCACGCGGGTGACTTCGGCGATTTCGGAGACCATGCGCTCGATGGTGGCACGGTTGATGCCGAACGAGTCGTCGCCCATGAGCGCCTCACCGGACAGCTTGAGCAGGATGCGCTTGTGGGCCGGTGCGGCGTTGGACATGGTGTTTCTCCGAAAGGTGGATGGTGGTGGATGGTGAAGGGAACGGTTCAGGCGCTCAGACGAATCAGGCGCCGGCCTTGGCAGCGGCCACTTGGGCAGCCACTTCGGCAGCGAAGTCGTCAACCTTCTTTTCGATGCCTTCGCCGACCACGTACAGGGTGAAGCCCTTGACGTTGGTGTTGGCGGCCTTGAGCATCTGGGCCACGGTCTGCTTGCCGTCGGCAGCCTTCACGAAGACCTGGTCGGCCAGCGAAACTTCCTTCAGGTACTTCTGAACCGAGCCTTCGACCATCTTGGCGACGATCTCGGCAGGCTTGCCGGATTCGGCAGCCTTGGCGGCAGCAACGGTGCGTTCCTTTTCGATCAGCTCGGCAGGCACGTCAGCGCTGGTCACGGACACGGGCTTCATGGCGGCCACGTGCATGGCGACGTCCTTGGCAGCGGTTGCATCGCCTTCGAACTCGACGATCACGCCGATGCGCGAACCGTGCAGGTACGAAGCCAGGCTGGTGCCGTCGAAACGCTTGAAGCGGCGGAAGGACATGTTCTCGCCGATCTTGCCGATCAGGCCTTTGCGCACATCTTCCAGGGTGGGGCCGAAACCGTCCTGCTCATAAGCCAGGGCGCTCAGCGCGGCCACGTCAGCGGGGTTTTGCTCGGCGACCAGCTTGGCGGCGGCATTGGCCATCGCGATGAAGCTGTCGTTCTTGGACACGAAGTCGGTTTCGCTGTTGACTTCGATCATGGCACCCTTGTTGCCATCGATGAAGGCGGTGATCACGCCTTCAGCGGTCACGCGCGAGGCAGCCTTGCCAGCCTTGGTGCCCAGCTTGACGCGCAGCAGCTCTTCGGCCTTGACCAGATCGCCCTCGGCTTCGGTCAGGGCCTTCTTGCATTCCATCATGGGCGCGTCAGTCTTTGCGCGCAGTTCAGCCACCATGCTTGCGGTAATTGCAGCCATCGTATTTCTCCAATGTCAGTTCGATTCGTTACAGGATTTCGGCTAAAAAAACGGGGCTACCCTGAGCCCCGCTTCTTATTCAGCGACGAGGTCGCTCAGCCGGACAAGCTCAATCAGGCAGCGGATTCTTCCACTTCCACGAACTCGTCACCGCTCTCGCCGGATGCAGCCTTGACCACGTCGGTCAGTGCAGCAGCGCGGCCTTCCAGGATCGCGTCGGCGATGCCTTGGGCGTACAGTTGCACAGCCTTGGCAGAGTCGTCGTTACCGGGGATGACATAGTCGATGCCTTCGGGGTTGTGGTTGGAGTCAACCACGCCAACCAGGGGGATGCCCAGCTTCTTGGCTTCGGCCACGGCGATCTTGTGGAAGCCCACGTCGATCACGAAGATGGCGTCGGGCAGGCTGTTCATGTCCTGGATGCCGCCGATGTCCTTTTCCAGCTTTTCCAGTTCGCGAACGAACATCAGCTGTTCCTTCTTGCTCATGGCTTCCAGGCCGGCTTCTTGCTGGGCCTTCATTTCCTTCAGACGCTTGATGGACGTCTTGACGGTCTTGAAGTTGGTCAGCATGCCGCCCAGCCAACGCTGGTCAACGAAGGGCACGCCAGCGCGCTGGGCTTCAGCAGCCACCATCTCGCGGGCTTGGCGCTTGGTGCCGACCATCAGGATCGTGCCGCCGTTGGACGCCAGTTGCTTGACGAACTTCTGGGCGTCCTGGAACATCGGCAGCGACTTTTCCAGGTTGATGATGTGGATCTTGTTGCGGTGACCGAAGATGAAGGGGGCCATCTTGGGGTTCCAGAAACGGGTCTGGTGACCGAAGTGGACGCCTGCTTCCAGCATCTCGCGCATAGTGACGGACATATGAATACCTCAAAGGTTAGGTCTAAAATCCAGCCCGACAATTGCCCCCTGAAACACAGGGCGCAACACCTTGAAGGGACTGGTTTGCGATTGACTTTGCGCAGGATCCCCAAGCATGGGCAGGCGTTCTTGACGAACACCCCGCACCCAAAAGCTTTCGCCTGACCCCCGGCAATCGCGGAGAAAATCAGGGGGAACCCCTAGCAAAGCCGCAAGATTCTAGCACACGCCACCCCTCAACCGAGGCTTCGCTCTCAAAGCGCGCTCACCACCCCTCACGGCCGCGGCAGTTGCACAACATGCACACACTCCTGTAGTGATAGCTGCATCCGCTTGATAATCCGGGCACTTCAGCAGATTCCACCCAAAAATGAACATCGCGATTGTGGGCGCCGGCAGCATTGGCGTTGCGACAGCCCACGCACTGGCACAGGCCGGCCACGAGGTCACCGTCTACGAGCGTCACGGCACCGCAGCCGAAGAAGCCAGCTTCGGACATGCCGGCTGGCTGGGCCCCAGCCTGCTCCAGCCCTGGAGCGTCCCCGGCCTTTCAACCGCCGAACGCTCCCCCACCCTCCCTGGCCGGCAGGCCCTGCCGCGACTGGGCTCCGGAAACCTCGCAGCCCAGCTGCGCTGGCTATGGCAATGGCGCCAGGCCGGGCGGCAACTGCGCAAAGGCAACGTGCCCACAGCCGCCATGGCGGCGCTGGAGGCGCTCACGCAGCGCAGCCAGCAGTTCCAGCAATCGCTGTGGAGGCAATGGGAGTTTGACCCGGAATATGTCGCCGGAAGCCTGGTGCTGCTGGGCAGCGAGGCCGAGCACGAACAACTCAAGCCTGCGCTGGACGCACTGGCCGAGGCCGGCACACGCTGCGAGGCACTGGATGCCACCCAGACCCGGCTGCGCGAACCCGCGCTGGGCGAGGAAACCACGCTCGCAGGCGCCCTGTATTTCCCACAGGCAGGCGCAGCCAATGGCCGCCTTGCCACGCTGATGCAACGCCAGGCAGCGCAGTCGGCAGGAGCACGATTCGAGACGCAGCGCCTGGTGCAGAAATTGCAGCCCGGCGGCGCCGGGCGCACCGCACGCCTGCAATTGCTGGGCGAAGACACCCCCCGCTCGCACGACGCCATCGTCGTCTGCGCCGGCGCCGAGGCCTCAAACCTGCTCACGCCGCTGGGCCTGCGCCCACCGATGATCGCCCTGCACGGCTATGGCGTCAGCGCCCCTTTGCGCGAACAAGGTTATGCCCCCCGCCACGCCATCGTGGACTGGAGTGAGCAGATGACCCTGGTCCGCCTGGGCCAGCGCATGCGCATCGTGGCCGGCGCGGAGCTGGGCCGCCGCAGCCCCATGCATGAGTCCACGCTGCAGCGCATGTATCACCGCCTCAACATGGTTTTTCCTGGCAGCGCGGTACTGGCCTCGGGCGTACAGATCTGGCATGGCACGCGCATGTGCACGGCCGATGGGCTGCCGCTGGTGGGCGCCAGCGGACTGCCCGGCATCTGGCTCAACCTGGGACACGGCAGCTGCGGCGCCGCCATCGCGCAAGGGTGCGCAAGCATGCTGAGCGACCTGATGGACAACCGCGCCAGCTTCCTGGACAGCGCACTGCTCGACCCGCGCCGCTTCGGCTGATCGCCACCCGTCCGCCACCCGGCGGCGGACCGCTATGCTCGGTCCATGCTGCGCATTCCCACATCCTCCGCCTTGCCGCTGTTTGATACGGCAGCCACTCGCACCCTGGAACAGCAGGCGGCAGCCAGACTGCCCGCGCACAGCCTCATGCAACGCGCGGGCGCGGGCCTGGCACGCCTGGCACGCGCCATCGCTCCCCATGCACGCTGCATCTGGATAGCCTGTGGCCCCGGCAACAACGGCGGCGATGGTTTGCAGGCAGCCGCCTGGCTGCAACAAAGCCTGAATGCGGCGCCAGAAAAGGCCCGCAGTTGCCGCATTCTGGTCAGCTGCGTGCGCGAACGCGCCCACATGCCCACCGATGCACGCGCCGCCTGGGACGACGCCCACAAAGCCGGCGTGCAATGGACCGAGCACATGCCCGCCGACATGGGGCCACAGGACTTGTGCATTGACGCATTGCTGGGCATCGGCCTGCGCCAGCCAGACGCCGCAAGCCCACGCACCGGCACGAATGAGCGCCTGCTCACTCTGCTGCGAGACCTGCAGTCCAGCACCAGCCCGGTCCTTTGCGCGGACATAGCCTCCGGACTGGATGCCGACACCGGGCAGTACCTGCCTGGATTCGCACCCCCGAATGCCCCGGCCAGCGCACGGCACACGCTGGCGCTGCTGACGCTGCAGCCCGGACTGTTCACAGGAAGTGGCCGCGATGCCTGCGGCCAGATATGGTGGGATGACCTGGACACGGGACTGGCGAAAGGCGGGTCAATCCTCACTCCCCTGCCCTGTGCACAACTGTTTTCACCAGGCACCAGCGCCCCGCGCCCGCATGCCAGCCACAAGGGAAGCTTTGGCGACGTGGCCATCCTTGGCGGAGAGGGGCTGGGACAGCGCGGCCTTTCCATGACCGGTGCTGCCTGGCTGGCTGCCCTGGCCGCGCTGCATGGTGGCGCGGGGCGCGTGATGCTCGCTCTGCTCGATGCCTCGGCCGGGTCAGGCCAGGCCACCGCGCCCTGGCCCGAAATCATGCTGCGCAGCCCTGAAGCGCAGGACTGGCGCAGCACCACCGTGGCGTGCGGATGCGGGGGCGGCGTGGCGGTGCGCGCATGGCTGCCCCAGATATTGGAACAAGCCCCCAGGCTGGTGCTGGACGCAGACGCACTGAATGCCGTTGCCGAAGATGAATCGCTGGCCTCGCTCCTGAAAGAGCGCCGCCAGCGCGACCTGCACACGGTGCTGACGCCCCACCCGCTGGAGGCCGCCCGCCTGCTGAAGACGAACACCGCACAGGTCCAGGCACAGCGGCTGCACGCCGCCAGGCAGCTGGCGCAACGCTTCGACTGCGCCGCGCTGCTCAAAGGCTCCGGCACCGTGATCGCCGGGCCTCAGGGAGAGAGTGATGCACCGCCTTGCTGGATCAATCCCACGGGAAACGCCCGCCTGTCGACCGGAGGAACCGGCGATGTGCTCGCCGGGCTGATTGCTGCACTGTGGGCCCAGGGCCTGGAGCCCACGCAGGCAGCAGCCCTGGCGGCCTGGCGCCATGGATTTGCAGCAGACAATTGGCCTGCGCACATCCCGTTCAGCGCCAGCGCACTGGCCCAGCAGCTCGGAGCATAAAAACCCTCAGGACTTGCGCCGGGGCTTGGATGTGTTGCCCGTCACCTTGGACTTGACGGCACCCAAGGCCTTCTTGCCCAAGGCGCGCAGCGCCTGCACCGGCGACGGTGGAGGCAGCTGCGGCAGGCCGTGGGCAGCATCCGTGGCCGCAGGCTTGCGTGCCTCGGACTTGCGCACCTCGGACGCACGTCCTCTGCGGGGTCGCGCAGCGGAGCCAGCGGATGATGGTTCCGCAACCGCCTCGCCCATATCGCTCTGCCGCGCCGTTGTAGCCGGGCGCGGCTGGGCATTCGCATATTCAGCTTCCAGCGCGGCCAGGTTCACACCCTTGACCATGGCCTTTTTAGACGCCTTGCGCCCCTGCTTGCCGGCCGACGCCGCTGCATCAGACTCAGGCCTTGCACCGCCGGAGCCTCCCGAATTGCGCTGCGCCCGCTTTTCCTTGGCATCGCGGCGGCCCCATTTTTCGCCCTGATGGGTTTCCGTGCGCGCCGGCGCCCTGCCGGGCCGGCCCGAGGCCGGCTGCTCTTCGCCATCGCGCACCAGGCGGAAATCGATGCGCCGGCCATCCAGGTCCACGCGGCTGACCTGCACGCGCAGCCGCGTGCCGATGCCATAGCGAATGCCCGAGCGCTCGCCGCGCAGTTCCTGGCGCGCCTCGTCAAAGCGGAAATAGTCGCCGCCCAGCTCGGTGATGTGGACCAACCCCTCCACATACATGGCGTCGAGCGTGACGAAGATGCCGAAGGTGGTCACCGCAGAGACCATGCCGCCGAACTCCTCGCCCAGATGCTCGCGCATGTACTTGCACTTGAGCCAGGCTTCGACATCGCGACTGGCCTCGTCGGCCCGGCGCTCGTTGGCACTGCAGTGCAGGCCAGCGGCTTCCCAGGCCTGGACCTCGGCGGCGGGCGCGCGCTTGCGCGGCTTCTGGCCGGGTGGGCTGACGCGTGATGCCAGACGCTTGGCCAGCTTGGCCTCGGCTTCTCCGGGGGTGGGCAGCTCGGGCAGGCGATAGTGCGTGCCTTCGAGCTCGGCCTTGATCACGCGGTGCACCAGCAAATCGGGATAGCGGCGGATCGGGCTGGTGAAGTGCGTATAGGCGTCGAATGCCAGGCCGAAGTGGCCCGAATTCTCGGGCGTGTAGAAGGCCTGCATCATCGAGCGCAGCAGCATGGTGTGGATCTGCTGGGAGTCGGGACGGTCCTTGGTGGCGTTGGCAATGGCCTGGAACTCGGACGTGGCCGGGTTCTCGCTCAGCGCCACACCGACCCCCATGGCCTTCAGATAGTTGCGCAGAATGTCCTGCTTTTCCAGCGAGGGCTTGTCGTGCACGCGGAACAGGCCGACGCGACCGCTTTGCTCGATGAAGTCCGCACTGCAGACATTGGCGGCCAGCATGGCCTCCTCGATCAGCTTGTGCGCCTCGTTGCGCGTGCGCGGCACGATCTTCTCGATGCGGCCGTTCTCGTCACAGACGATCTGCGTCTCCGTGGTCTCGAAGTCCACGGCGCCGCGCGCCTCGCGCGACTTGAGCAGTGCCTGGTAGACGCCATGAAGATTGAGCAAGTCACCCACGCGCTCCGAGCGCCGGGCAGCCTCCGGGCCGCGCGTATTGGCCAGGATGGCCGCCACCTCGGTATAGGTGAAGCGCGCATGGCTGTGCATCACCGCCGGATAGAACTGATAGGCATGGATCTCGCCCTTGGCGGTGATCAGCATGTCGCAGACCATGCACAGGCGGTCCACATCGGGGTTGAGCGAGCACAGGCCATTGCTCAGCTTCTCGGGCAGCATGGGGATCACGCGGCGCGGGAAATAGACGCTGGTGGCACGGTCATAGGCATCGATGTCGATGGCGCTGCCCGTGGTCACGTAGTGGCTCACATCGGCAATCGCCACCAGCAGGCGCCAGCCCTTGCTGCGCCCGACCTTGGCGGGCTCGCAGTAGACGGCATCGTCGAAATCGCGTGCGTCCTCGCCATCGATGGTCACCAGGGGCACATCGGTCAGATCGATGCGCTTCTTGCAGTCGGCAGGCCGCACCCTGTCCGGCAGCGCCTTGGCCTGTGCCAGGCAGGCATCGGAAAACACATGCGGGACGCCGTACTTGCGCACCGCAATCTCGATCTCCATGCCGGGATCATCAACTTCACCGAGCACTTCGATGATGCGTCCCACGGGCTGGCCGAACAGCGCAGGCGCCTCGGTCAGTTCCACCACCACCACCTGGCCGATCTTGGCCGATCCTGTGGCATTGGCGGGGATCAGGATGTCCTGGCCGTAGCGCTTGTCCTCGGGCGCCACCAGCCACACACCGCTTTCCTGCAAGAAGCGGCCAATGATGTTGTGCGCAGGGCGCTCGATGATCTCGACCACACGGCCTTCAGGCCGGCCGCGGCGGTCCTGGCGCACGATGCGGACCTTCACGCGGTCCTTGTGCAGCACGGCACGCATTTCATTGGGGGGGAGGAAGATGTCGCCTTCGCCGTCATCGCGGATGACGAAGCCATGTCCGTCGCGGTGCCCCTGCACACTGCCCTCGATTTCGTCGTTCACATCGGCGCTTTTGGCGTGAGGGTTCATTTTCTTGGTATACAATCTAAATCTTTCCTGAGATGCCCAGGTGGCGGAATTGGTAGACGCACTAGTTTCAGGTACTAGCGGGTAACTCCGTGGAGGTTCGAGTCCTCTCCTGGGCACCAAGTTTAACGACAACCTGCAGAGGTTGCGGTGAACTAAGGAACTATCTTCAGCAGAAGGCAGTTCCCTGGCTTCATGACTTGGTAGATGACAGTCTCAAGAAAAAAATCGAAGATCGGGATACTTCTGCAAAAAAATGCAGTAGAATTTCAGCTTCAGTAAGCCCAGGTGGCGGAATTGGTAGACGCACTAGTTTCAGGTACTAGCGGGTAACTCCGTGGAGGTTCGAGTCCTCTCCTGGGCACCAAGTTTAACGACAACCTGCAGAGGTTGCGGTGAACTAAGGAACTATCTTCAGCAGAAGGCAGTTCCCTGGCTTCATGACTTGGTAGATGACAGTCTCAAGAAAAAAATCGAAGATCGGGATACTTCTGCAAAAAAATGCAGTAGAATTTCAGCTTCAGTAAGCCCAGGTGGCGGAATTGGTAGACGCACTAGTTTCAGGTACTAGCGGGTAACTCCGTGGAGGTTCGAGTCCTCTCCTGGGCACCAAGTTTAACGACAACCTGCAGAGGTTGCGGTGAACTAAGGAACTATCTTCAGCAGAAGGCAGTTCCCTGGCTTCATGACTTGGTAGATGACAGTCTCAAGAAAAAAATCGAAGATCGGGATACTTCTGCAAAAAAATGCAGTAGAATTTCAGCTTCAGTAAGCCCAGGTGGCGGAATTGGTAGACGCACTAGTTTCAGGTACTAGCGGGTAACTCCGTGGAGGTTCGAGTCCTCTCCTGGGCACCAAGTTTAACGACAACCTGCAGAGGTTGCGGTGAACTAAGGAACTATCTTCAGCAGAAGGCAGTTCCCTGGCTTCATGACTTGGTAGATGACAGTCTCAAGAAAAAAATCGAAGATCGGGATACTTCTGCAAAAAAATGCAGTAGAATTTCAGCTTCAGTAAGCCCAGGTGGCGGAATTGGTAGACGCACTAGTTTCAGGTACTAGCGGGTAACTCCGTGGAGGTTCGAGTCCTCTCCTGGGCACCAAACATGAAAAGGCCGTTGCACACGCAACGGCCTTTTTTCTTTGCCTCGCCAGCACCGTCGCAAGCCCCTCCCCCATCCCGCAGAAATTTCTCAAAAACTTGGGAAATCGGCTTCAGACGGAGATTTCGCGCTATATAATTTGCTCACTCTGAAATGCCCAGGTGGCGGAATTGGTAGACGCACTAGTTTCAGGTACTAGCGGGTAACTCCGTGGAGGTTCGAGTCCTCTCCTGGGCACCAAACATGAAAAGGCCGTTGCACATGCAACGGCCTTTTTTCTTGGGTGCTGCAGACGCATCGACGCCAGAAGGTCGCATCCATGGCGCAAAAAAAGGGAGCCAGCGGCTCCCTTCCTGGATGAGAGGATCACCTCCCACGCATCACTTGCGCAGCAGTTGCTTGAGCACGTTCTGCAGGCGGCGCGCGCTGGCATCATCCCGCGGCGATGCCAGCACCCGGGCGGCATCGTTGCCCCAGGTTTCCTGCGGAGCAGGATCGTTGCGGCGCGTCAGCAGCTGCAGCTGAAGGGCACGGCGGGCGCTCAGATGTTCCGCAGGCGTGGGAACGTCGGCGGCCATTTCAAGGCGCAGCAGGGCTTCGCCCGCGTCTCCCTTGGGGGCCTGGCCCAGGGCCTGCGACCAGGCGCTGCGCACTTGCGCAGACACACGGCCGCCAAGCTGCTGGGCGGCCGGCATCTGGGCAGCATCACGCGACTCCCACGCCGCCATCAACTGGGTCAGTGCTTCACCATGGGCCTGGGCCGCGAGCTTGCGCAGGGCGTCCTGGGCATGTTCCATGGCTTCACGCTGGGCGCGGAAGGCGGGGTCCGCCAGGCGCGGTCCGCGCTCTTCGCGCGGCTCGCGGCCGAAACGGCCACTGTCGCGGCTGTCTCGGCCATCCCGGCCGTCGCGGCCACGGCCACCATCGCGGCGGTCGCCAGGACGGGCAGCGCGTGCACCGCCCTCTTCCTTCTTCATGCCAGGACGATCGTCGCCGCGCACGGCAACCACGGGGCGCACCGGCACCGGCTTGGCTTCGGATTCTTCCGAACCCGCTGCAGCAGCGGCAGGCTCCTGTGCTGGCTGGGCCGCATTCACGGAAGCATCGGCACGGCCACGCAGCGCTTGCTCCAGAGCCTCCACCGCAGCGCGGATTTGCTGCACATCACCCGAGGTGTTGGCAGCTTCCACGGCCTGCGACGCTTCCAGCACGCGGCGATCATGGTCGCTGAGCGCCACGGCGGCGGCGCGGGGGCCCCGCTCGGTGCCCTTGCGGTTGAAGGCTTCGTCCAGTGGCTTGCGGAAGGCATCCCAGAGCTTTTGCTCGTGCTTTCGGTCCAGAGGCACGGCCTGCGCCTCGGCCTGCCAGCGCTGCTGCAGGGCCTTGACGGCGTCGATGCGCAGGTTGGGCGCAGCGCCCAGCGCCGTGGCTTCGTCGATCATGGCGTGGCGACGCTGCAGGCTGGCCTTTTGCGCGGCATGCAACGGAGCCTCGGCCAGGGCCATGGCCTGCTTGAACTGGGGTTGCAGTTCGGCAAACAGCTTCTCGCCGATGTGGCCGCTTTCACGCCAACGTTCAGCGAACTGGCGCAGTGCGCGCGCCGCGCCCTTGAGGTCTTCGCTGGCGGACTGCTGCGCTGCCCAGGCCTTGATCTCTTCGATCAGCGCCAGGCGCTGTGCCTTGGACTGGGTGGTTTCGGTGCGCAGCTTGTCGTGCCAGGACTCGACCACCTTGTGGGCCGTGTTGCAGGCTTCGTCAAACTTCTTCCACAGTGCGTGGTTGGCTGCGCTGCCCTGGTCGGCCAGCTTCCATTGCTCGCGCAGGCTGCGCAGCGATTCCTGGATCTTGCGGCCACCCAGCGCCTGGCCTTCAGGGCGGTTCAGCAGGGCTTCGGCCTTGGCAACCAGTTCCTCGCGCAGCTTGTCGGCGTTCTGGCGCGGCCAGCCTTCGGACTCGCCAGCGGCCAGAAGGGCCTCATGCACCTTGGTGACCAGTGCATCGTCCACCAGGCGGCCATGGGCCTTGATGGCGGCGCGCACGGCCTGCACGGCGGCGGAACCGGCCTTGCTTTCGCCTGCAGCCGTCTCGGCCTGGAGCTGCTCCAGCGCCTGGGTCAGTGCACTGCTGGCAGCAGCCACTTGCTCAGGCGATGTCTTCGCCTTGGGCTGGGCTGCGCTGCGGGCAGCGGGAGCGGGCTTGGACGGCTCGGCAGCCGCTGCCTCGGGAGGCAGGCCACGCGCCACGCGCAGCTCATCGGCCCACACGGGCACGGTGGGCAGCGGAGCGGCTTCGTCGGCGGCGGCAGCTTCGGTCAGCGCCAGTGCAGACTGGAAGGCATCCCAGACCAGGATCAGTTGTGCGCTGGCGGCTTCCAGCTGGGGCGGGAAACGTCCGTCCACGCTGGCCCAGTTGTCATCGCCAGTCAGTTCGCCGGCCTGCTCCTGCCAACGGGCCACGTCGGCGCGCAGGTTGTCGAGCACAGCCTGGGCATCGCGCCAGGGCTTGGTGGACAGGACCTCGATGCGCTGGGCCAGCAAAACGGCCACTTCGCGCTGGACCTGCACGCGGTGCTGCAGCTCCTCGATGGCCTTGACACGCTCGGCCAGCTGGGCCTTGTGCTGCGACAGAGGTTCACGCGACAGCGGGGCACCCGCCTTGGCGGCGTCGCGCTGCCAGGCGATGGCGTCGGCGGCATTGAAGGGCGATGCGACCAGCAGCGCCTGGGCCTTTTCAGCCCACTCCACTGCGATCTTTTCCTGGTCCTTGGTGCGGCGGATCTCGTCCAGGCGCTCACGCACGGCACGGGCCGCGCCCTTGTCGCGCGCGCTCAGTTCCTTGAGGACGTCCTGCAATTGCTCGACCGAAGGCTGGGTTGCCAGCCAGTCGCGGATGCGCGCGGCGCGATCACCCGAGGTTTCGGCGGAGAAGGCACCGCCCGTGAGCACATCCAAGGGGTGTTGTTCGGGATTCTTGGCAGAAGCAGGGCTCACTTCAGGTGCATCGGACATGGTGCTGCGGGGGGAAAGAGAAGACATGAATCAATCGTTGAATGTCTGGCTGCCGCGGGCCGCCAGACGCGGCCGGCCAGGCCGCATGCGGGCATGCTAGCCGGACCGGGAAAACCATATTCTCGCCGTTATTTGAAGCGGAGCCAAAACCGGGCTACTGCGTGGACAGGCTGAGCTGGGCGCGCGGACTCCATTCCTGGTCGTCGGAGTCCAGTTTTGGAGCCCCCAGAAACAGGCGCTCAAGCGGCAACTGCTGCTGGGCAAGGTAGTCGCGCACGGCCACGGCGCGGGCCAGCGCCAGTTCGCGCATGGCGTCGTCGGGCACGGCAATCTGCTCCAGCAGCAGACTTCGCATCTGGTCGGTGGGCAGGTCCTTGGCCATGCCGATGACATTGCGCGGCTTGGCAAAGTCGGCGCGACTGTACAGCGCCTTGGTCAAGGCCGGCACTTCGGAGGCGGGCAACTCGGTCACGGACTCTGCCGATTTGCCGTCGCGCAGCACCTGGCGGCGTTTCTGGGCGAGCAGCAGGCGATCGAGCTCCGCCTGCTTCCAGGCCTCTTTGTCCTGTGCCTCGCGCGCCTCGCCGATCACGGTGAGCTTGAGGGCCGGGCGATCCTTGAGGGAGGCAACCACCTTGTCCAGGCTCTCGCGGGCCTTGCCGTCGATCTGGGCACGCCCCGGCGCAAAGGCCACCACGCCCGATTCGCTGCCGCCCCCAAAAGCGCCCGACAGCAGCGAGAAAGGCGAGGTGATGGCCTTCATGATCAGGTTGCCAATGATCTTGAAGATGACCGGCGCCAGCCTGAATTGCGGGTCGTTGAGCGAGCCGCTGACCGGCAGGTCCAGGTCGATGACTCCGTTGCGGTCAGCCAACAGCGCCACCGCCAGGCGCACGGGCAGCGAGGCGGGCGCGCCTTCGACGGCTTCGCCGAAAGTGAGCTGATGCAGCACCAGCTTGTTGCGCGCCGTGAGCTGGCCATCGGGCTCGATCTTGTAGTTGACGTCCATGCTGAGCTTGCCGCGCTCGATCCCGTGGCCCGCGTACTTGATGGAGTACGGCGACAGAGGGGGCAGTTCCAGGTCGCGCATCTGGGCACGTATGTCCAGGGCCAGCGGCTTGGCCAGCGGATTGACCTGGCCGGTGATCTCCAGCGAAGCCGTGCCCTGGGCGCGGCCGCGCAGTTCCACATCCGCCAGTTGCGGCGCCTGCTGGCTGGCAGGCTGCTCGGATGAGAAGGCGCTCAGGCGGCCCGCCAGCTCGCTGAGGTCGGCCGAGTAGTTGGGCTGGATGAAGTAGTCGGAGAACTGGACCCTGCCGCCCGTCAGCACAATCGGCCCGATCTTGATGACGGGCGCAGGCCCGGAGGCAGCCTGCGGCGGCGCCGGTTCGGCGGAAGCCGCCGTGCCATCCGCAGCCGGCGCGGCGTTCTGCTCCAGGGACTGCTGGGACTTCGCCGATTTGACGATGTCCTGCAGGTTGATGCGCCCATTGCGCTGCACGATGACGCGCGCAAAGAAGTCGCTGAGCGCCGTCTCGCGCACGCTCAGGCGCAGGGGCTGGGCGGGCTGCATCTGCAGATCCAGGCCGCGCACGGCCAGCGTCTTCCAGGCCACGAGTTCATCGCGCAGGCCGAGTCCCAAGGCAACCGACTGGGCCTTGGCCCGGTCGGCCGTGGACTCGCTGAGCACGGCAGCCACGGCGCCTGCCGCCGTGCGTGGCGCGCCCTGCCCTGCGGCCTCGCCCGCCGCTTGCACGGGAGAGGCCAGCGCGGAGCGCATGCGCAGATCCACGAGCTCGACATCCCCCTGCACCGCCAGCTCGGGGCCGGCCGGTTGGCTGACAAAGCGCAGTTGTCCGAGGAAATTGCCGTCGGCACGCACCAACTCCACATTGAGCATGTCGGCAAAGTAGGGCTCCAGCGCATGCAGCGGCAGGCTGCGCGCCTGCAACTTGCCCTGAAGCGACAGCGGCGCCAGCCCCAGGTCCCCCCGCAGGCTCAGCGAGCCCGCCTGGACACGCCGGCCCGAGCCGACCTGGGCGGACAGCTCCAGCGGCGTGGGCGCGGATTTTGCGGCCAGCGGCTCGATGGCGCCCATGCGAAGGCGCAGTGAACCCAGGTCCAGCGACACGGTGCGCGCCGAATCCGCGTTGCGCACGGGCGCTTCGTCACGCAGCGCAATGGCGCCGCCATCGACCTCCACCGCCTGCAGCTTCAGGCCCCAGGGCCGGGACTTGTCCTTGCCGGCGTCCTGCGATGCGGACGCCGAGGAGGCGGGCGGCAGCCATTGCTCGTACATCCACCGGCCCTGGGCATCGCGCAACACGGCCAGCTGGGGCTTTTGCAGTGCCAGGCGGCCAACGGAGACCTGCTGGCTGGCCAGATTGACCTGCACCTGCTCCAGCTGCAGGTGCGCGATATCGACGGGCGCGGCCTTGTCCTTGAGGCTCAACTGCTCCACGCCAAGCCCGGCCACCTGAACCACCATGGCGGAGCCGTTCCAGCCCAGGCCGGCGTCGGTGCTCAACAGGCCCGTCAGCTCGGGTTTGAGATGGGCAGACAGGTACGGTGCTGCCAGTTGCAGCGGCAATTGCCGCGCGGAGATGGCCAGTTGGCCCTGCTTGTCGGTCAAGGCGCCGCGCAGCTGCAACTCGGCAGGTTTCGCCCCCTCCCCCGCCGATTCGGGCTGCACCTGCATGCTGGCAGCAAGCTGCAGCGGTTGCTCCAGGGGCCAGCGGATATCGCGCACCTGCAACGACAGCTCGCGCGCCTGCAGCGCAGCGCCCGACTTTCCAGCGTCGGGAGCGGCATCGCGCCAGTGCACCGTGGCATTGGCAACGGACAGCCTGTCCAGGCTGACCTTCCACGGCTGGGGCGCGTCGGGGGCAGGCTTTTCCGCTGCCGGCCTGGCATCCGGGGAGGAAGCACCCCCCATCGCCGTCCAATTGATGCGGCCTTGCGCATCGCGGGCCGCAAAAATCTCGGGAGCGCTCCACTGCACGGACTCCAGCTCCGCAACCGATTGCAGCGGCTGCACGTTCTTGAGCACGGCGGCCAGGCGCTCGAAGCGCAGCAGGGGGGCGCCGTCGCGGTCGTGCAGCTCGGCGCCGGACAGGCTGACCTCCCCGGTGATGCGGACCACGGCCTGCTCGGCCTGCTCAAAGGAGATGTGCAGGTTGGCATCCAGCACGCCGGAACGCGGCTTGACAGGCGCGGTGACGGGCACATAGCCCAAATATGGCGTCAGGTCCACGCCCTGCCAGTTCAGATCGACAGCGGTCTGGCGCTGCTCGGTGAAGGGCGTGCTCTGGGCGCTGGATTCAAACCGGCTGCCGTTGAGCGCAAAGGACAGGTGCGGGAGCACCTTGATCTCGCGCTTGGACTCCAGGTTGCTGATGAAGGGCAGGCGCATCTGCAACTGCTCGAGCATGTGCTGGCGCTGCTGGACCTCGTCCTGCAATTCCACGCGGCCGTCGCGCAGCGCAATGTTGTACAGCGCAAAGCCCACGGGCCTGGAGGGCGGCGTGTCGCCGGGTTCGGCCAGCCTGGCCAGCACATCGTCCACATCGAAATGCCCCAGGCTCTGCTGGGTCAGGCGCAGCACCGGCGCATCGACCTCGATGGCATCCAGCACCGGCGCCAGCCGAAACAGCGACTGGATACTGGCATTGACATAGATGCGGTCGATCTGAAGCTGGGGGGACGAAGATGAAGACGGCACGGACTCCGGCGCCGCGCCTTCCGCCTGGCTCCTGGCAATGCTCAGGTCCCGCAGGGTCAGCTCCAGCGACCAGGGCCGGAACTCCACTGCACCCACACGGACCTGACGGCCCAGCTTGGCCGATGCCTGCTTTTCCAGTTGACTCTTGGCCACAACGGGCACCAGCGCCCACAGCAGCAGCCACAGCAAAAGGAACGCCACAAGGGCGATGGCCAGCCTGCGCAGCCAGCGGTGCTTGAAGAGAGATTGCATGGGGCTCTGGTAACTAGTACAGCCCCATCCTGGGACACAGGACAGGGCAACGGCTGCATTGCACCAGAAATTGGAACGGCAGCAACGGCTGGGTCCGCACCACGGCACATTTCTTGACGTTGCGGCCCTCCTTGAACGACAAAGCCCGGAAGCCGTGAACCGGCTTCCGGGCTTTACGGCGGGCACAAGTCCCGACCGTTTTCCGCAGTCAAGGAGAGGATGGTCCTTGCTGCTTGGAAGCAAGAGATTGCTTCCAGGAAGGCCGCGGAAGAAGACTTGAACCACGGTGTCCGCACTATCGAACACCACTTTTACCTGTCTTCCACCTTGGCGAGACGACTGCAGGAGCAGTCGCCTCCAATATAGAAGGACGCAGGGTCGGCCTGCCAGTGCTTTTGCATTTCATTGCAATTTCATGACGCACTCTGAAAACGGCGGAAGCGGCGTACATCGGTAGCACGCCACCCGCTCTTCAAGACCTCAAAACTGTGTTTGCATCCATGGTTTGTTATTATTCATTGATCTAAAAAGTTGATTTCATAGTGTTGACCGTGTATTTGGTGAACTCCTAGAATCCGCCAGCGCTCGAATAGAGCGTTTTTTGTTTCTGCTGCCTCACGACTGAGCAGATCCCGCAGGCCTACAACGCAATGGCGCACCAAGCGCCAGCCTCCCGGATCCGCAGCACCCAATCCAGGGTGTCAGCCTCACCGGCCTTCGCTTCGGCGAAGGCCGTTTCGGGTTGGTGCCCCTAGAAAGGAAAAAGCTATGCCAGCGTCAGGAAAATTTTTCGCCGCCGCGCGAACGTTCGCCATCGATGTGGCCAACGGTTTTCTTGCCATCATCCACAACAGCTTCGCCCTGCTGGGCCTTGCTGTGGCCTTCATGGCCATCACCTTGTTCGCCCGTCCTGACCTGCGCGATGCCGGAGAGAGCCAGCTGCGCTCCTGGCTGACCGCTCGCCAGATGGCCGAGCTGGGTGTTCCCGTCGAACTCGCTGCCAGCGATCGGGCGACGGCGACCAACCCCAAGAACCTGCCCAAGGAGCAGGCAGCCGTGGCCTTCTGGCTCAGCAAGAAGTACCGCGTGGCGCCTGAGCCGATCGCGGCACTGGTCAGCGAGGCCTATGACCTGGGCAAGGTCAACCGCCTGGACCCGACGCTGATCCTGGCCATCATGGCCATCGAGTCCAGCTTCAACCCGTTTGCGCAAAGCGCTGTCGGCGCGCAGGGCCTGATGCAGGTGATGACCACGGTGCATACCGACAAGTATGAGAACTTCGGTGGCCAGAATGCTGCCTTCGACCCGGTCAGCAATCTGCGCGTGGGCGTGCGCGTGCTCAAGGAATGCATCGAGCGCGCCGGCTCCATCGAAGGAGGCCTGCGCTACTACGTGGGCGCGGCCAACCTGCCCACCGATGGTGGCTACGCCGCCAAGGTGCTGGCCGAGCACCAGCGCCTGCGCATGGCCGCCGGCCTGCGTGCCGTGCCTTTGATGACCGCCAAGGTCGATCAGCCCCGGCAGGCTGTACAGGTTGCCTCCACCAAGCCGGCCACCCCCGTGGCCGAGGCCTCGGGCCCGGCAGCAGCGGCTGCGCCTGCAGCCGTGCCGGTCAGCTCGAGCAACACCTCTGCCCGCTCCGAGCAGGTGGCCCTTCAGTCCCAGGAGCCGGCGCTGTAGCCTGGCTTCCCGGCATAGTGAATGCACAGCTGGCCAAGGCCAGCTTTTTTCATGCCCGATCCAACTGCAGGTGGCCCACGCAAACGCCTTCTGCAACGCCCCTGCCAGGTCTTCGGCGCCACCGGCTCAGCTACACTAGCGGGGTACGCAACTGGCGATAGGCGCAGCCGCTTCACGCACCGCTGCCGCTGACGTGGAAACCAGCAGAAGGCCCGAGAAGGACCACCTTCTGTGAACCACCGGGGAGCGTACCGCCCAGCCTCCATGCGCACGCGGGATCTGGAGTGTTCCGCCGTTCGCCTGGGCAGCCCTTGGCCTCAAGGGAATTTCAAGTTCACAGGACTGCCATGTTTCAACGCACCAATACCGTCGAGAAGGTCGACGCCGAAGTCTTTGCCGCCATCCAGGCCGAGAACCTGCGTCAACAAGAACATATCGAGCTGATCGCCAGCGAGAACTATTGCTCGCCTGCCGTCATGGAAGCCCAGGGCTCCCAGCTCACCAACAAGTACGCCGAAGGCTATCCGGGCAAGCGCTACTACGGCGGCTGCGAGAACGTCGATGTGGTCGAGCAGCTCGCCATCGACCGCGTCAAGAAGCTGTTCGGCGCCGAAGCCGCCAACGTGCAGCCCAACTCCGGCTCCCAGGCCAACCAGGCCGTGCTGATGGCCTTTGCCAAGCCCGGCGACACCATCATGGGCATGAGCCTGGCCGAAGGCGGTCACCTGACGCACGGCATGCCGCTGAACATGTCGGGCAAGTGGTTCAACGTGGTCTCCTACGGCCTGAATGCCGAAGAAGCCATCGACTACGACAAGATGGAAGCGCTGGCGCGCGAGCACAAGCCCCGCATCATCGTGGCCGGCGCATCGGCCTACGCCCTGGCCATCGATTTCGAGCGCTTCGCCAAGATCGCCCGGGAAGTCGGCGCCATCTTCTGGGTGGACATGGCCCACTATGCCGGTCTGATCGCCGCAGGCGTGTACCCCAACCCCGTGCCCCATGCCGACGTGGTCACCACCACCACGCACAAGAGCCTGCGCGGCCCGCGCGGCGGCGTGATCCTGATGAAGGCCGAGCACGAGAAGGCCATCAACAGCGCCATCTTCCCCGGCCTGCAAGGCGGCCCGCTGATGCATGTCATTGCCGGCAAGGCCGTGGCCTTCAAGGAAGCGCTGTCGCCCGAGTTCAAGACCTACCAGGAACAGGTCGTGAAGAACGCCAAGGTTGTCGCGGAAACGCTGACGGCACGCGGTCTGCGCATCGTCTCCGGCCGCACGGAAAGCCACGTCATGCTGGTGGACCTGCGCGCCAAGGGCATCACCGGCAAGGCGGCCGAAGCCGCGCTGGGTGCCGCCCACATGACGATCAACAAGAACTCCATCCCCAACGATCCCGAAAAGCCGATGGTGACCAGCGGCATCCGCGTGGGCACGCCCGCCATGACCACGCGCGGCTTCAAGGAAGAGGAAGCCCGCCTGACAGCCAACCTGCTGGCCGACGTGCTGGAGAACCCCAGCGACGAAGCCAACCTGGCCCGCGTGCGCGCCCAGGTGGCCGAGCTGACGGCCCGCTTCCCGGTCTACGGCGCCTGAGTTGCACGCATAGAGGCCTGCCATGAAGTGCCCGTTCTGCAGCCATCCGGACACCCAGGTCGTGGAGACCCGTGAGGCCGAGGATGGGGGCTTCATCCGCCGCCGCCGCCAGTGCGGCGGCTGCGACAAGCGCTTCACCACCTACGAGCGGCCCGAGGTCAGCTTTCCCGCCATCGTCAAGAAGGACGGGCGGCGCATCGAGTACGAGCGCGCCAAGCTGCTGGGCTCGTTCAAGATCGCGCTGCGCAAGCGCCCCGTGAGCACAGAGCAGATCGATGCCGCCATCGAGCGCATCGAGGAGCGACTGCGCAACCTGGGCGAGCGCGAAGTGCTCTCCAGCCGCCTGGGCGAGATGGTGATGCGCGAGCTCAAGCTGCTCGACAAGGTCGGCTACATCCGCTACGCCAGCGTCTACCGCAGCTTCGAGGATGTGGACGATTTCAAGAACGTCATGGATGAGGTGCGCAATCCCGGCTGATCAGGCCGGCAGGACGCAAGAAAGCCGCCCTTGGGCGGCTTTTTCTTTGGTGGCCTGGCAGTGCTTTCAGGGCGCGGCGGCAGGGATGGGAGCCAGGCCCGAATCCACGTCACCGCACTGTGCGCGGTGGCGCAGCGCATGGTCCATCACCACCAGGGCCAGCAGCGCTTCGGCGATGGGCGCTGCGCGGATGCCGACGCAGGGGTCGTGGCGCCCCTTGGTGATGACCTCGGTGCTCTGGCCCTGCACGTCGATGGATTCGCGCGGCGTGATGATGGAACTGGTGGGCTTGATGCCTATGCGCACGTCCAGGTCCTGACCCGTGCTGATGCCGCCGACGATGCCACCGGCGTTGTTGCTGCGAAAGCCTTCGGGACTCAGCGAGTCACCGTGCGTGGTGCCGCGCTGGACCACGCTGTCGAAACCGGCACCGATCTCCACGGCCTTGACCGCGTTCAGGCCCATCATGGCGTAGGCGACGTCGGCATCCAGGCGGTCATACAGCGGCTGGCCCAGGCCCACCGGCATGCCGCTGGCCTGCACGCGCAGCGCGGCGCCGCAGGAGTCGCCCGACTTGCGCAGCGCATCCATGTATTCCTCGTATTGGGACACATCGGCCACCGGCGCAAAGAAGGGGTTGTTGCGCACATGCTCCCAGCTCTCGAAGGGCAGCGACAGCTCGCCCACCTGGGTCATGCAGGCGCGGAACTCGGTGCCGAACTTTTCCTTGAGCCACTTCCTGGCCACGGCACCAGCGGCCACCGTGGGGGCCGTCAGCCGTGCCGAGGAACGGCCGCCGCCGCGCGGATCACGGATGCCGTATTTCTGGAAGTAGGCGTAGTCGGCATGGCCGGGACGAAAGCTCTGCGCAATGTTGGAGTAGTCCTTGCTGCGCTGGTCGGTATTGCGGATCAGCAGCGCGATCGGCGTGCCCGTGGTGCGGCCTTCGTAGACGCCCGAGAGGATTTCCACCGCATCGGGCTCGTTGCGCTGGGTCACGAACTTGCTGGTGCCGGGGCGGCGGCGATCCAGTTCTTGCTGGATATCCGCTTCGTTCAGCGCCATGCCGGGCGGACAGCCATCGATGACGCAGCCTATGGCCGGGCCATGCGATTCGCCGAAGTTGGTGACAGTGAATAGGGTGCCGAAGGTGTTGCCGCTCATAGGCCGACGATTATGCCCGGGTAGCCCGCAAGCGCCGTGCCTGCGGCGGCGGTGCATTGCGCAGGCAGCCATCGCCCGGTGATAACAAATATAGCTATCGAATTGCAAATATTCATAGTTAAAATTGCAATCCACCCTTTTTCAACCGCCTGCGGATCACCACACAGGCACCAGCCGCAAACTGCGGGAGGTTCGTGAAATGCAGGCCTCTTACGACTCAACGCAAAGCCAGGATCACAGCGACCATGCGGGCAGCACTCCGCCGGCATCGCCAGGCCTTCAGCACAAGGACGAGGAGCAGGACCTTCGCCCCTCGCTGCTGAATGTGCTGCTGACATCGTCCAGCCCTGGCGATTTCAGAACCCGCAACAGGCTTGCCCAGGCCAAGCAGTACATGCGGGCCCGGCTCGACGACCCCGAGCTCAAGCCCTTGCAGGTGGCCCAGGACATGGGCATGTCGCTGCGCAGCCTGGCGCGGCTGTTTGCCACCGAAGGCCTGACCCCGAGCCGCTGGCTCTGGAACGAACGGCTGGCCCAGGCGCACCTGCTGCTTCGGGCAGACAATGCGCGGCGCGTGACCGATGTGGCGCTGGCTTGCGGCTTCACCAGCTTCTCGCACTTCAGCCGCGTCTTCAGACAGGCCTATGACGTGCCGCCCAGCGCCTTGCTCAAGCCCAAACGCCGCCGCGTGCACTGACAGGTCCTGCGGCCCATCCATTCGCTGTTCACGCGACTGTCTGCTTTGCGCCCTGCGCGCAAAGACAAAGGCCTCCGCCGCATTTTGCGTTCGGAGGCCTTGCTGCCCAAGGTGAAAAAGTCGAATGGTCGAAAGGTCGATATCGCCCCGACGATCAGTCCGCGCCCTGGCGCTCGCCCTCGGGCCAGTCGCGGATGTAGGCCTTGAGCATGCGGTTCTCGAAGTTCTGGCTGTCCACCACGGCCTTGGCCACGTCGTACAGGCTGATCACGCCCATGAGCATGCGCTTGTCCATCACCGGCATGTAGCGTGCGTGGCGGTCCAGCATCATGCGGCGCACCTCGTCCATGTCGGTTTCCATGGTGCAGGTCATGGGAGCGTCGTCCATGGCCGAGCGCACCAGCGTCTCGCCCACCCCGCCGTGCTTGACGAAGCCCTGGATCACTTCGCGGAAGGTCAGCATGCCGACCACGTCGCCATGCTCCATGACCACGAGGGAGCCGATATCGCGCTCCGACATCACCTGCACCGCGCTGGCCAGGCTTTCGTCCGGCGACACCGTGTAGAGGGTGTTGCCCTTGACGCGCAGGATGTCACTTACTTTCATGCCGTATCTCCAAATTTGTCTGTGTCGCCGTGGTTGCGGCAAGCCCGTGTCTGACAGGAAATATAGCCCACAATGCCCGCTTGCCTTGACAACCATGGAGACAGGAATGCCCGGCTACTCGGACCCCGGCTTTGACACCCTGGCGCTGCACGCGGGCGCACAGCCCGACCCCGCCACCGGAGCGCGCGCGACGCCCATCCACCTCACGACCTCGTTCGTGTTCGAGTCCAGCGACCATGCGGCCTCGCTGTTCAACCTGGAGCGCCCAGGGCACGTCTACAGCCGCATCTCCAATCCCACGAACGCCGTGCTGGAGCAGCGCGTCTCGGCCCTGGAAGGCGGCGTGGGCGCCATCGCCGTGGCCAGCGGCCAGGCGGCGCTGCACCTGTCGGTGGCCACGCTCATGGGCGCGGGCAGCCATATCGTGGCCAGCACGGCGCTGTACGGCGGCTCGCAGAACCTGCTGCACTACACGCTGGCGCGCTTCGGCATAGAGACCACCTTCGTCAAGCCCGGCGACATCGACGGCTGGCGCGCCGCGGTGCGCCCCAACACCAAGCTGTTCTTCGGCGAGACGGTGGGCAACCCGGGCCTGGATGTGCTGGACATCCCCACCATCAGCGCCATCGCACATGAGGCCGGCGTGCCGCTGCTGGTGGACTCCACGCTGACCTCGCCCTGGCTGATGAAGCCGCTGGAGCACGGGGCGGACATCGTCTACCACTCGGCCACCAAGTTCCTGTCGGGCCACGGCACCGTGGTCGGCGGCATCGTGGTGGATGGCGGCAGCTTCGACTGGGAAAAGTCGGGGCGCTTCCCCGAGCTGACCGAGCCCTACGACGGCTTCCACAACATGGTGTTCAGCGAGGAAAGCAGCACCGGCGCCTTCCTGCTGCGCGCGCGGCGCGAAGGCCTGCGCGACTTCGGCGCCTGCATGAGCCCGCACACGGCCTGGCTGATCCTGCAGGGCATAGAGACGCTGCCGCTGCGAATGGAGCGCCACATCCGCAATACCGAGAAGGTGGTGCAATTCCTGGCCAGCCATCCGCTGGTGGGCCGCGTGGGCCACCCGCTGCTGGAGACCCATCCCTCGCACCAACTCGCCAAGAAGCTGCTGCCGCGCGGCGCGGGCTCGGTGTTCAGTTTCGACATCAAGGGCAACCGCAACCAGGGGCGCAAGTTCATCGAGACGCTCAAGGTCTTCAGCCACTTGGCCAACGTGGGCGACTGCCGCAGCCTGGTGATCCATCCGGCCAGCACCACGCATTTCCGCATGAGCGACGAAGCACTGGCCCAGGCCGGCATCGGCCAGGGCACGATACGCCTGTCCATCGGACTGGAGGATGCCGACGACCTGATCGATGACCTCAAGCGCGCCCTCAAGGCCGCTGAAAAGGCAGCGTGAGCCGACAAGGGAGACACCAACAATGAAGATCGATGTTCAGGGCCACGCCATCTACGCCTATACCGGCGGCAAGGCCTTCAACCCCGCCCAGCCCACGGCCATCCTCATCC
Organism: Delftia sp. RIT313; assembly: GCF_000632165.1. Taxonomy (NCBI): domain Bacteria; kingdom Pseudomonadati; phylum Pseudomonadota; class Betaproteobacteria; order Burkholderiales; family Comamonadaceae; genus Delftia; species Delftia sp. RIT313. The sequence continues at coordinate 91,475 of NZ_JFYT01000001.1, forward strand.
ACGGCGTGCTGTGCGACCACAGCGTCTGGGCCCTGCAAAGCCGCTACCTGGCCAACCACGGCTGGAACGTGCTGGCCATAGACCTGCCCGGCCACTGCCGCAGCGCGGGTGACGCGCCGGCCAGCGTGGAGGCAGCAGCGGATTTCATCGGCCAGCTCATGGATGCGGCAGGCATCGGGAAGGCCGCACTGGTAGGCCACAGCTGGGGCAGCCTGATCGCCATGGAAGCGGCCGCCCGGCTGGGCGCGCGCGTCAGCCACCTGGCGCTGGTGGGCACGGCCTATCCGATGAAGGTCTCGCCCGCCCTGCTGGACTCCGCGCTCAGCACGCCCGAGCAGGCCATCCGCATGGTCAATGTGTTCTCGCGCGCCACGCTGGCACCACCCAGCGGCGCAGGCAGCTGGGTATTCGGCGCCGGCATGGCGCTGGGCCGGCGCGTGCTGGCCAGCAATGACCGCACCAACCTGCTGCACACCGGCTTCAAGGCCTGCGACAGCTACGCGGGCGGCGAGGCGGCCATGGCGGCGCTGCAATGCCCGGTCCTGTTCGCCCTGGGCGAGCAGGACCAGATGACGCCGCCCAAGGCCGCCAAGGGCCTGATCGAGGCGGCCCGGGGCGCGCAGCGCCAGGTCAGCATCGTGCACCTGCCCAGCGGCCACAACCAGATGACCGAGGCGCCCGACCAGACGCTGTTCGCCATCCGGGATTTCCTGGCGCGCTGAGCCCAGCCGGGTCCTGCCCGCAGGGCCCGGACGCACTTACGCGCCGCGCGCGGGGAAGATGCTCTTTTTCACGAGCGCGTGCACGCCCCAGTTGCCATCCACCACCTGGGTGATGCCGAAGTCCACGGCAATCGACATCAGCGAGATGGCCTCGTCCTCTCCCAGCCCCTGGGTGGTCATGAGGAAGTGGCGCATCTTGTGATAGGCGTCGCGCAGCGCCAGGTCCACGGAAGACTTCTTGAAGATCTGGTTTTGCGCATCAGGCCCCAGCTCCGCCAGGTAGTTGGCGTAGCTGAAGCCGTGCAGCAGCCATTCGTCCTGGGTTTCGAGCAGCGGATAGGCCAGCTCGGCCAGCGGCGTTCCAGGCAGGTCCGCCTTCTTGTGCAGGACCAGCTGGAAGGTGCCGGTCAGCGAGCACTCGATGGCCGTGCCGCACAGCTCGGAGTCCCCCTGCGAGGCATGCGGATCGCCCACGGTGAAGTTGGCCCCTGGCACGGCCACGGGGAAATACATGGTCGCCCCCTTGCCGATGCGCCAGTTGTCGATGTTGCCGCCCGTGTGGTTGGGTGGAATGGAGCTGGCCATCTCCACCTCGGCCGGCGCCACGCCGATGGTGCCGAAGTGCGGGCGCACGGGAACGCGGATATTGCGCAGCACGTTTTCGTTCTTGCTGATCGTGCGGTGGTCCACGGGTACGCCCGGATAGTCGATGGTCGGGTGGACCACGCCGAAGGGGTCGGTCTGCGGCGTCCAGCGGTAGTTGTAGACGGCGCGGGCCCAGTTGCGCTCGCCGGTCGCATCCACCTCGTAGATGGTGACCACCTCGCGCTTTCGGGGCTCGGTGAGCGTGTCGCCATAGTGAAAGCCCCAGTTCGCCGCCGCATTGCTGCCGAAGGTCCGGCCCTTGAACTGAGGGTTGCCCGAGGGGCGTGGCACCACATCAATGATGCGCACTTCCAGCACATCGCCGGGCTGGGCGCCCTTGATGCGTACCGGCCCCGTGCAGATGTGCACGCCCTGGCCGCCACCTGCGCCGTTCTTGGCATCCATGGGACCGGCGCCCCGGCGATCGACGTTCTTGCGCTGGCTGTCCCAGTGGAACACGCTCTCGGCGCCAGGGTCGCCCCGGACCATGCGTTCGGCATCGTCATTGGCGTGGTGGGTGAGCGTCTCCATGGTCACGTAGTCACCCGATTCGACTTCGACCACCGGCTTGGCTGATCTGCTGAAGTAGCCCCAGAGCACGGTGCTGGCAGAGGCGGGAATGTAGTAGTGGCTGGCCATGCCCTGGCCGGCCCGGGCGCCAGGCGCGCCCTGGGCAAAGGCCCGGGACGGTGCCATCGCGCCGCTGATGGCGCCGGCCGAGACCGCGCCGCCACCGACCACCATGGCGTCGCGCAGGAAGGAACGGCGTGCAACCTGGAATTCCTCGCGGATCAGCTTCTCGTCGGCTGGCGAAGCACCGTGCTGGCAGCCTGGGCCGCAGATATGTTCTTGGTGGGGGATGGTCATCGAAAATACTCCTGCTGTTGTGGATCGGTGCCGGCAGCGCCAGTGTCCAGGCGAGCATGTCCAGGCAGGTTGTTCCTGCGCGCACAAAAACTTGTCGCGGCTGCCATCCGGTGCGCCGGGCTTGGACAGGCTGTGCGCGGCAGTTCATAGTTCGCCCCTGATGCACGACGATCCAAGACGCTTTTCCACCCACGCATTTCCCGATGCCTTGCGGCAGGCTGCGCTCAATGAGGCGCTGTCCAGGGCAGACATCCATGGCGAAGCGCCCACGCCACCGTCCACCCACCTGGCGCTGCGCAGCTCGCCACTGGGATCGGTATTCATCACGCTGGCCACCTCGCCCCTGACGCTGCGGGCCGTGGCCAAGCGGCTGCGCGGCCCGGGCCTGCTGCTGTGCGCCTTGCTGCAAGGCAGCGCCGATGCGGTGATCGAGGACGCCGCGTTCCCGCTCAAGGCCGGCTCGGCCTTGCTGCTGGAGTCAGACCGGGACTGGCAGCTGCAGTTGCCCGGCGACGGCCGCCTGCTGCTTGCGCGGCTGGAGTCCTCGAGCTTTCTGTTGCGCCTGCTGCGCTCGTGCCCGCCCGAGGCCCGGCACATCGGCGGGACAGGCGGCGTGGGGGCCATGTGCATGGCAATGGCGGCCTCACTGGCAGAGCAGATCGACACACTGGCACAGGACGATCTGCTGTCGGTGGAGGCCACGCTCACCGACATGCTGGTCACCTGCTTGACACCGCGCGCCGGCAATCCCGACCAGGAGCAGGCCGAGGCGACCGAGCCACCTAGCGCCGTACAGCTTGGCCATCTGCGCCGCATCTGCCGCGCCATCGAAACCCGGCTGGGCGATGCCGAACTGTCCATCGATGCCATCGCCGACGCCGAGGGGCTGTCCACGCGCTATCTGCAAAAGCTGTTCAAGGGAGCGGCCACCAGCTTCAGCACCTACCTGCGCGAACGCCGGCTGGAGCGCTGCCGCATGGACCTGAGCAACCGCTCGCTGCAGCATTTCTCCATCGCCGAGCTGTGCTTTCGCTGGGGCTTTGGCGATGCCGCCAACTTCAGCCGCGCCTTCACGGCCCGCTATGGTCTGTCCCCCAAGGCCTATCGCGCCAGTCCGGCGCGCGTGCAGGATGCGCCGCCCGGCCAACGCGGACGCCCCTCGCCCGCCGAGAGCGCTGCGCAGGCTGCAGAACCGGCCGCAGCGCGCCTGGCACACAGCCCGTTCCAGGCCCTGCTGCGCGACCATGCACGCTACGCCCAGGCGCTGGCCCTTGTGCCCAAGCGCTCGGCGCACGCAGACAATGGCGGTGCGTCGCCCCAGCACTACTACCTTCCGGTCTCCGACAAGACCGTGCACTGGGGCTACCTGAGCCGTTCACTCAAGCCCGTGCTTTCGGTGCGCTCGGGTGACGTGGTGACCATGGAGACGCTGACCCAGCATGCCTCGGACGACTGGGAACGCATGATCGAGGGCGATCCGGGCGCCGAAAGCGTGTTCCACTGGACCGCAGCCCAGAAGGCCGTGGACCGGCGCGGCGCGGGCCCGATGGACGCCTCGATCTACGGCCGCGGCGCGGGCGAGGGCTTCGGCGTGCACATCTGCACCGGCCCCGTCTATGTGCATGAGGCCGAACCCGGCGACCTGCTGGAGATACGCATCCTCGACGTGCAGCCACGCCCCAGCTGCAGCCCCGCTCACCACGGCCGTGTCTTCGGCAGCAACGCCGCCGCCTGGTGGGGCTTTCACTACCGCGACCAGATCACGGAGCCCCGCCAGCGCGAAGTGGTCACCATCTACGAAATCGACCACGCACTGCCCGAGGAGCCCACGGCCCGCGCTGTCTACAACTACCGCTGGACGCCGCAGACCGACCCGTTCGGCGTAGTCCATCCGACCATCGACTACCCGGGCGTGCCCGTGGACCCCGCCAGCATCACCCGGCGCTTTGGTGTGCTGGACAAGGCACGCGTGCCGCTGCGTCCGCATTTCGGCATGCTGGCCGTGGCACCGCGAGAGGCCGGCCTGATCGACTCCATACCGCCGAGCTACTTCGGCGGCAACCTGGACAATTGGCGCGCCGGCAAGGGCGCGACGCTCTTCCTGCCCGTCTCGGTGCCAGGCGCGCTGTTTTCGGTGGGAGACCCGCATGCCTCCCAGGGCGACTCGGAACTGTGCGGCACGGCCATCGAATGTTCGCTGACCGGCAGCTTCGAGCTGCGGGTGCACAAGCGCGCCGCGCTGGACAACCGCTTCCTTGCAGAGCTGGACCACCCTTTCCTGGAGACCGGCTCCGAATGGGTGATACAGGGCTTCAGCTTCACCGACCACCTGGCCGAACTGGGCAGCCAGGCGCAGTCCCAGGTCTATCGCAAGTCATCGCTGGAAGGCGCCATGCGTGACGCCTTCCACAAGGCAAGGCGCTATCTGATGCTGGCCCACGGGCTGGACGAGGACGAGGCCGTATCGCTGATCTCCGTGGCCGTGGACTTCGCCGTGACGCAGGTGGTCGACGGCAACTGGGGCGTGCACGCCGTGATCAAGAAGGCGCTGTTTCCGCCGGAACTCTCGGCGTCCACCCAGGCGGGCCAATGAAGCCCGCCCGGGATCAGACCCGTGCCAGGAAACGCGCGATGCGCTGGGCAATGCGCTCGGGCTGCTCGCGGTGGGGGACGTGGCCGCCACCGGCCACGATCTCCACTTCCACCGGGCCGCTGGCGCGGTCGCGGATGCGCTCGGGGTGGACCAGGGAGCCGAACTCGTCGAGCTCTCCATGGATGGCCAGCACCGGGCAGCGCACGCCCTCCAGCGCCTCGTCCAGCCGGTAGTCGGCAAAAGGCGGGGACAGCCAGGTATCGACCCAGGCAGACAGCACCCAGGCCGCCTTGTCGCCGTGGTATTTCTCCAGGCGCGCCAGCTGGCCGGGCCGGGCGAAATCCTGTTGGGCCGCGCGAATGCCCTGCAAGGTGCGATCTTCCACAAAGGCCTGGGCGGACTCCGTGATCACCGCCTTGCACTGCGCGCCATATCGGGCCGCCACCATGGCGGCCATGCCGCCGCCCACGCTGTGGCCCAGCACAATGAAATCCCCAAGGCCCAGCCCCTGGTGCACGGCCGGGAACACGGTCTCTGCCTCCCGGGCCACAAAGCCCGGCCCCAGCGTGCCCGGATAGGGATCGGACTGGCCAAAGCCCAGCCGGTCATAGGCCAGCACATCGCGGCGCGTGGCCTCGGCCAGTTGCTGCGGGAAATCGCGCCACAGCGCCACCGAACCCAGCGAGTCGTGCAGCAGCACGATGGGCGCGCGCGCCGGGCCTTGTTCGCCTTCGCCGGCCGCCGGCGCCTGCCAGCGCCTGACGTAGATGCTGCCCTGCGGCGTGGGAATGCGGATTTCGTTCAAGGATGCGGGGATGTCGGTCATGCACGAGGAAGGCATCGAAAAAAACTCCATGCCGGTCGGCGCCGGCCCGGCAGACATCATGCGCCTGCATGCCGCCAGAGGGCGACACCGTGGCGACGCGCGGGGCGGAATGCGGCAGCTTTTGTCTCTCTCGGGGCAGCTTTTGCGAACCCGGGCGCGCGGGTTCCTCCGATGGCGAAAGGCCAGGCAGCGGCGTATAAGTTGAAGCCACCCCATGCACGCGAAGGCCTGCCATGTCACACGCTTCCGCTCCCCTGCCCGGCGCCGCACAGGCTGCCGTGGACCCGCGCCAGTTCAAGAGCTTTGCCGAGTTCTATCCGTTCTACCTTCAGGAACACAGCAACCGTACCTGCCGGCGCCTGCACTTCGTCGGCTCCACGCTGGCGCTGCTGTGCCTGTTCGCGCTGTTCCTGACCGGCAGTTTCTGGTTCCTGCTCGGCGGCCTGCTGTTCGGCTACGGCTTTGCCTGGATAGGGCACTTCGGCTTCGAGAAAAACCGGCCCGCCAGCTTCAAGCGCCCGCTGTACAGCTTTCGCGGCGACTGGGTGATGTGGCGCGACATCCTCACCGGGCGCATTGCGCTCTAGCGCCGCGCCGGGCACTACGGCCGGGGCCGGCTCTCCAGCAGGCTGGCCAGCGTCATGCCCGCCAGGCCCGTGCGCTCCCACAGCGGCTGCACGGCCGCGGAAGGCGCCAGCAGCAGGCGTTCGACCAGGGGGGCCAAGGGCGTGTGTTGCGGGTCCACCAGCAGCATGTAGCGGGGCTCGGTGCCCTCGCTGCCCGCCGCAACGCCAGGCGCCTGCACCGTTCCCACCCAGTCGAGCACGGACAGCGCCTGCAGCACCGGATCGATCTGCTGCCAGTCCACATGCAGGCGTCGTGCCAGATCGCTGGCATACAGGCCCTTGGCGGGCGACTCGCGCTCCTGCTCCAGGTACTGCAGGATTTCCACGGCCATCTCGAACTGCCAGCCCTGCTGTCCGGGCATGCGCTGCACGCCGGCCATGACGATGGGCAGATACGCGGTGACCACGGCGCCCAGCAGCACGATGATCCAGGCCATGTAGATCCAGATCAGCAGGATCGGCAAGGTGGCAAAGGTGCCGTAGATGACCGAATAGGTAGGCACCGAGGCCAGGTACAGGCCCAGCGCCTTCTTGGCCAGCTCCATGCAGGTGGCCACGAACAGGCCGCCCACCCAGGCATGGCGCCAGCGCACCGCCGTATTGGGCACGTAGTGGTACAGGCCCGCCATGCCAGCGGCCAGCGCCAGGTACTCGATGGAATCGAAGATGAAGCGCAACCCCTCGGGCAGCGCATTGACCAGCCCGCGCGAGGCCGACATCACATAGGACGACAGCACCAGGCTCAGGCCCAGCACCAGCGGGCCCAGCGTGATCGCGGCCCAGTAGATCAGCACGCGCTGGCCCAGCGGCCGCAGCTGGCGCACGCGCCAGATGTTGTTGAGCGTGCGGTCTATGGTGAGGATCAGCGCGACCGCCGTGATCACCAGAATGGAAAAACCGGCCATGCCCAGCTGGCTGGCCTTGGAGGCGAACTGCGTCAGATAGCCCAGCACCTGGCGCGCAATGGTCTCGGGGATCAGGCTGTCGATCAGCCAGCGCTCCAGCACGATCTGCACGCGCGAGAAGATGGGAAACGCCGTGAACAGCGCCAGCGCCACCGTGAAGAACGGCACCAGGGCCAGCACCGTGGTGAAGGTCAGGCTGCTGGCGGTGACGCCCAGCCGGTCCTCTCGAAAGCGTTCGCGCAGCGTGTGCGCGGTATTGCGCCAGGGAAAGCAGCGCAGGCGCTCGCGCCAGGATGGAGGCACCACAGGCTCGGGCCGCTCCATCAGCGAAAGGCTGCGCTCCTGTTCGGGCGCGGGCAGTGCAACGGCACCGTCCTCCAGGCCACCGGCAGGCTCCTGCCCGGGGCCGCCGCTCATCGCCATATCTCCGCTGCAACGCGCGTGCCTGAAACGGGAACGCGCGTGACCATCCAAGCAATCACATGTTCAAAGGACAAGACCATGGCCGATATGATGCCACCCCGATGACTGATTCCATTTCTCGCCCCGGCGCCGATGTCGCCGCCACCCGCTGGCTGGCGGTCTCCAGCCTCATGGGCCTGATCGTGCTGAGCCTGGCCTGGGAACTGTGGCTGGCGCCCATGCGGCCCGGGGGCTCCTGGCTGGTGCTCAAGGCCCTGCCGCTGGCGATTCCGCTGATCGGCCTGCTCAAGCACCGCATGTATACCTACCGCTGGGTCAGCCTGCTGGTGTGGATCTATTTCACCGAGGGCGTCGTGCGCGCCTGGAGCGACCCGGCGCCCGGCCGCTGGCTGGCGCTGCTCGAAGTTTTCCTGTGCCTGATGCTGTTCACCGCCTGCGCCCTGCATGTGCGCTGGCGCCAGCGCAGCGCGCGCCGCGCGGCCCAGGCGGCCGGCGGCTGAGTCCCCGTTTTCATGCCTTCACGTCTTTGAAAGAAGTTGCAACATGACTGCACTGCTTGAACGCCTGCGCCAGATCGTCGGCGAAGCCCATGTCCTCACCGAGGGCGACCTCGTCGCCTATGAACAGGACTGGCGCCGCCGCGTGCGCGGCAAGTCCCTGGCCGTGGTGCGCCCGGCCAGCACGGCCGAGGTGGCTGCCGTGGTGCGCGAATGCGCGACCGCAGGCACCAGCATCATCCCGCAGGGCGGAAACACCGGCCTGTCGGTGGGCTCCACGCCGGACGACAGCGGCACGCAGGTCGTGCTCAGTCTCACGCGCATGAATGCCGTGCGCAACATCGACCGCGACAACCTGAGCTTCACCGTCGAGGCCGGCTGCATCCTGCAAAGCCTGCAGGAGCTTGCCGAGAAAGAGGGCCTGCTGTTCCCGCTGTCGCTGGCCGCCGAAGGCAGCTGCACCATTGGCGGCAACCTGGGAACGAACGCGGGCGGCACCCAGGTGGTGCGCTACGGCAACACGCGCGAGCTGTGCCTGGGCCTGGAAGTGGTCACCCCGCAGGGCGAGATCTGGGACGGCCTCAAGGGCCTGCGCAAGGACAACACCGGCTACGACCTGCGCGACCTGTTCATCGGCAGCGAAGGCACGCTGGGCATCATCACCGCCGCCACCATGAAGCTGTTCCCCCAGCCTGCGGCACAGCTCACGGCCTTCGCCGCCGTGCCCTCCATGGAAGCGGCCGTGCGCCTGCTGGGCATGGCGCACCAGTACCTGGGCGCGGGCCTGACGGGCTTCGAGGTCATGGGCCAGTTCGCGCTGTCCCTGGTGATCAAGCACATGCCCCAGCTGCGCGTGCCCTTTGCCGGGCTGATCGGCGCGCCGCCCTATTACGTGCTGGTCGAGAACTCGGACAGCGAGTCCGAGCAACATGCGCGCGAGCGTTTCGAGGCGCTGCTGGAGCTGGCCTTCGAGGACGGCTGCGTGCTCGACGCCGTGGTGGCCGAAAGCCTGTCGCAAGCCCATGAGCTGTGGCACATCCGCGAAAGCATTCCGCTGGCCCAGGCCGAGGAAGGCCTGAACATCAAGCACGACATCTCCATTGCGGCATCGCGCATTCCCGCCTTCGTCGAACACACCGATGCCGTGCTGCAGCGCGAGATCCCTGGCGTGCGCCTGGTCAACTTCGGCCACCTGGGCGACGGCAACCTGCACTACAACGTGCAGGCGCCCGAGGGCGGTGACGCCAAGGCCTTCCTCAACGAGCGAGAGCACCTGGTCAACCACCTCGTCTATGAAGCCGTGGCCGAATTCGGCGGCTCGTTCTCGGCCGAGCACGGCGTGGGTGCGCTCAAGGTGGACAAGCTGGAAAAGTACCAGTCGCCCGTGGCCCTTGGCATGATGCGCGCCATCAAGCAGGCATTGGATCCTCAAGGCCTGATGAATCCCGGCTGCATCCTGGCGCGCGCCTGATCCGGGCAGCGCCGGCTTTTCAGGAACGGGCAGGGCTGCAGCGCGGCGCTGCCCGTTCTTGCATTCAAACGCGGTCAGGTGCGGCCAAACTCGGCCAGGTGCGGCCCGGTCCGGCCAGGCGCAGATCAGGAAGCGGGCTTGTTGCTCTCGACCACGGCGAAGGACTTCTGCACCTGGCTGGGCCAGGCGATGTCGGCACCGGCCGCGTCGGAGAAGTCGGTCTGCTTGCCATCGGTCAGCAGCCACACGCGCAGTGCGTTGCGCGCGGGATCGATCACGATGGCTCCCATCTCCTCGCCGCCCTGGTGGGGGCGCAGGCCGACGATGCTCCAGACATCGCCTTCCTTGGTCAGCGGGCCCACGGTGCGCATATTGCTCAGCAGGGTCGGGTAGCTGGTGCCCAGCAGCGCCTTGAGCCGGTCGGCCAGCACGCCTTGCTCCAGGTAGTTGGTGCCGTCATAGGGGTACTTGCCCAGGTACTCGGCCAGGCTGTCCAAGCCGGGCTCGCCAGCCTTGGCCGTGGACGGCAGGCGCGTGCGCTCGGGAAAGTTCAGCGTCAATGCGGGCGCGGGCGCGGCCACATCGAGTGCCACGGACTGCACGGCCTTGGGAGTGGGAACGGTGGGAGAGCGCGGATCACAGGCTGTCAGCGCCAGCATGGCGGCACCCAGTGCGATTCCGGCCTGCCAGGGGGAGAGCATGGAAGACATGCGCAAGCTCCTTGTCAAAGCGGATGCGAAAAAACCATGGCGCCGGTATGAAAGCCCAGGCAAGACACCGGCGCCCGTCGGCAGCCATTTTCGCACCGGGGGTTGCAAACCTTGTTTCGAGGGGCATGGATACCGTCGGACAAGGCGCCGTATTCATCAAGGGATAATCCCCGCCATGAACATGACTGCCGCGCCCCGCCCTGCCCGCTCACAGTACGAAGATTTCATGCGCCATGTCTACGAACATGGCGTGTCCAAGACCGACCGTACCGGAACGGGTACGCGCAGCGTGTTCGGGCACCAGATGCGCTTCGATCTGTCCGAAGGCTTTCCGCTGGTCACCACCAAGAAGGTGCACCTCAAATCCATCATCCTGGAACTGCTGTGGTTCCTGCGCGGCGACAGCAACGTGCGCTGGCTGCAGGAGCGCGGCTGCACCATCTGGAACGAATGGGCACGCGAGGACGGCGACCTGGGCCCGGTCTACGGCGTGCAATGGCGCAGCTGGCCCACGCCGGACGGCGGCCACATCGACCAGATCGCCGAAGTGGTCAAGCAGCTCAAGAGCAACCCGGACAGCCGCCGCATCATCGTCAGCGCCTGGAACGTGGCCGACCTGCCGCAGATGGCGCTCATGCCCTGCCACGCCTTCTTCCAGTTCTATGTGGCCGACGGCAAGCTCAGTTGCCAGCTGTACCAGCGCAGCGCGGACATCTTTTTGGGTGTTCCCTTCAACATCGCCAGCTACGCATTGCTGACCCACATGCTGGCCCAGCAATGCGACCTGCAGGTGGGCGACTTCGTCTGGACCGGCGGCGACTGCCATATCTACAACAACCACTTCACCCAGGTCGAGACCCAGCTGGCGCGCCAGCCCTTCGCCTACCCGACGCTGCAGATCAAGCGCCGGCCCGACTCCATCTTCGGCTACGAGTACGAGGACTTCGAGGTCGTCGGCTACCAGCACCACGAGCCCATCAAGGCCCCCGTGGCCGTCTGAGGCTGCAGAAAGACCCGCCCGATGGCCATCCATCTCATCTACGCACGCGCCGCCAACGGCGTCATCGGCAAGGACAATGCCATGCCCTGGCACCTGCCCGAGGACCTGGCGCACTTCAAGCAATTGACCCAGGGCTCGGCCGTGGTCATGGGCCGCAAGACCTGGGACTCGCTGCCGGCCCGCTTCAGGCCGCTGCCCGGGCGCACCAACATCGTCGTCACGCGCCAGGCGGACTGGGCGCCCGAGCCGGCCGCCCCCGGCGTGCTGCATGCCACCAGCCTGGAGCAGGCGCTGGCTCTGGGCCGCCAGGCATCGGCCGACGTCTGGGTCATGGGCGGTGCCCAGATCTACGCCCAGGCCCTGCCGCTGGCCGACAGCATCGAGGTGACCGAGATAGAGCGCGACTACGAAGGCGATGCCTTCGCCCCCACGCTCGGCCCCGAGTGGCAGGAAGCGTCACGCAGCCGCCATGTGGCCGCCAACGGGCTGCCCTACAGCTTTGTGCGCCTGCGACGACGCTGACATACCCCTGTCGCACACGGGGCTGGCGGGCGCGGCGGGTCTGTGCAAATAATGTCGTTTTTCCACGCCTTCGCCGTCTTTCGCGCCTCTTCGCCATGAGCCTCGTCCAGCCCTTGCCCCCCGGTCCGCTCGACATCGTCGGCGACATCCATGGAGAGTCCGAGGCGCTGGACCAACTGCTGGGGCACCTGGGCTACGACGCGCTGGGCCGCCATCCCCAGGGTCGGCGCCTGGTCTTCGTCGGCGACTTCTGCGACCGGGGGCCCGACAGCCCGGGCGTGCTCGCCCGCGTCGTGCCCATGCTGGAGTCGGGCCATGCGCTGGCCGTGCTCGGCAACCATGAAATCAACCTGCTGCGCGAGGATGCCAAGGACGGCTCCGGCTGGTTCTTCGACAGCCGCGTGGCCTCCGATACGCCCAAGTACGCGCCGTTCGCGCGCATGCCGCTGTGCGATATCCCTGACACCCTGGCCCTGCTGGAACGCCTGCCCATCGCCATGGAGCGCGAGGACCTGCGCGTGGTCCATGCGGCCTGGCGCCCGCAGCAGATCGCCATGGCGCGCGAGCTGCCGCTGGGCAGCGCACGCAGCGCCTACGACCACTACGAGGCCCTGGCCGCCCAGCAGGCCCAGGTCAACAAGGTGGCCGAGCGCATGCGTGCCGAACGCCAGCAATGGCCGCATGACCTGGAAGACCGCAACTGGCTGCCGCCCTTCCTGCCCGCGCACAGCGAGAGCGAACTGGCCAAGGCCATGGTCAATCCGCTCAAGGTGCTGACCTCGGGCGTGGAGCGCGAATGCCGCAATCCCTTCTACGCGGGCGGCAAGTGGCGCTTCGTCGAGCGCGTGGCATGGTGGAACGAATATGAGGATGCCCAGGCCGTGGTCGTGGGCCACTACTGGCGGCGCCTGAACCGGGGCGGCCCGTCCTTCCATGGCGCCCAGGCCGAGAACCTGTTCGGCCAGACCGGTCCGCTGTCCTGGCACGGCCGGCGCGGCAATGTGTTCTGCGTGGACTACTCGGTCGGCGGCCGCTGGAACGCCCGCCTGGCGGGCGAGGACCCGCAGCAGCGCTTCAAGCTCGCCGCCATGCGCTGGCCCGAGCGCCGCCTGGTGTTCGACGACGGCGCCCAGGCGGACAGCGAGGAGTTTGGCGTTGCGGCGGCCGCTGCCGCATAACACGCGCTAGATCCGCGGCGCGTAGCGCAGCGTCAGCAACAGCGACCTGGGCGCACCGTAGTAGTTGTTGCCCGACACCGTGTTGTAAGAAGGCACGTAGTAGCGCTTGTCCAGCAGGTTGCTGACGTTGAGCGCCACGCTCAGCTCGGGCGAGACCTGGTAGGCCACGCGTGCATTCCACAGCGCAAAGCCTGCCAGGGGAAAGGCTCGGTCGGAGCTGAGGGTGTCGGTCTGCGCATTCACGCCCGTGCCCACCGTCCAGCGGCCCAGCTCGCCCGGCAGGCGGTAGCTGCCCCACAGGCGCAGCATGTGCCGGGGCGTCCAGGTGTTGAAGATCTGGCCCTGGTAGTCGGGGTCGGACAGGTAGCGCGTGGTGTTGTAGGTGTAGCCGGCCGCCAGTTCCAGGCCTGTGGCGACCTTGCCGGAGATCTCGGCCTCCAGGCCCTGGCTGCGCACCTTGCCCGAGGAGCGCGAGCAGTACCAGTCATCACATGCAAAGCCGCTGTCGTAGTCGTTGACGGCGCGGTTTTTGTGCTCGTAGCGGAACACGGCCAATGCCATGTTCAGGCGGCCGTCGGCCATCTCGCCCTTGATGCCGGCCTCGTAGTTGCGGCCCTGCACCGGCTTGATGAGGTCACCCTGCACGGTGCGCGCGGTCTGCGGCTCGAAGACGGTGGAGTAGCTGCTGTACAGCGACCAGTTGTCGTTGAGCGCATAGACGGCACCCGCGTAGGGGATGAAACGCCCCGTGGTCTTGCTGGTGGAAGAATCGCCCGATTGCGCGCGGTAGGCGAAGTCATACCAGCCCAGGCGCCCCCCGGCGATCAGCGTGAGCGCCTGCGTGGGCCTGACACGCCAGGTGCCGTACAGGCCCTTTTGCGTGATGTCGTAATTACTGCGCACATCCGCACCACGCGCGGCGATGCTTTCCATGTCCTGCCAGGGGCGGTTGTGGTCTATATCGAAGATGTTGCCGCCCGCGGTCCAGGCGCGCACGAAGCGGTCGCTGGTGGTGTAGCCAGCGTAGTTGGCGCCCAGCAGCACTTCCTGCTCCATGCCCAGCGCCTTGAAACGGCCCGACAGCGACATGTCCAGGCCACGCTGCTGATTGTTGAAGTCCACGCCGAAATCGCCGTAGCTCATGCCACTGCCATCGGGCTTGATGGGGCCCACGGCGCGCTGGTGCACGTTGGTGTTCTTCTCGTTCATGGCCATGCCCACCATCTTGAAGCGCCAGTCCGCATTGAAGCGGTGTTCCAGGTCGGCGAACAGCATGTTCTGGTCATTGCCTGCGCGGTTCCACATGGCGCCTGTGTAGGTGGAGCGCGGCAGGCCGATGTCGCTGCCGTCGGCAAAGCGCGGCAGGCCCACGATCATGGGGCGCGAGCGGCTGTGGCGCTGTCCCACGGCCAGGCCCACCGTGGTGCTGGCGCTGATGTCGTAGTCCAGCGCCGCGTAGATGTTGCGCGTGCGGTCGCGCGTGTATTCGGTGAACCCGTGGCTGTAGTCCCCGTCCAGCACCACGCGGCCGCGCAGCGTGCCTTCGGCATTGAGCGGCGTGCTGGCATCCATCTGCAGGCCGTAGTGGTCATCGGAGCCGAGCTTGCCCGTGAAGACCACGGAGCGCTCGCGGCCCGGGCGCTTGCGCACCAGGTTGATCGCGCCGCCGGGGCTGCCCGCACCCTGCAGCAGGCCGGCCGCGCCGCGCAGGATCTCCACGCGGTCATAGAACACCAGCGACTCCTGCTCCCAGTTGCCCAGGCTGTAGGTATTGCGCGTGAACGGCAGGCCGTCGTACTGCAGCGAGTCCACCGCAAAGCCGCGCGCATTGATGGCCAGGCCTGCGCCCACGCCCTGCACGGCCACCATGCCTGTGGCGTTGTGGATGGCGTCGGGCAGGTTGGTCATGCCCTGGTCATCCATGCGCTGGCGCGTGAGCACGCTGACCGATTGCGGAATGTCCTTGAGCGCCTGCGCGGTCTTGCCCAGCGTGACCGTGCCGCTGGTGTAGGAGTCCGAGCCTTCGGTGACGCCGTCACGGATGCGCGTGTCGGTCACCATGACGGCCGGCAGGCCCGCCTCTGCCCCAGCGGCGGCCTGGCCGCGCGATGTGCGCACCTCGGGCAAGGGGCGCAGCGCATAGCCGCCATTGGGCTGCGCATGGGCGGCCAGCCCCGAGCCGGCCAGCAGCGCATCCAGGGCCGCAGGCGCTGCATGGTTTCCACTCAGGCCCGCGCTGCGCCTGCCCGCGATGTCGGCCGCCGTGTACGACAGCATGACGCGGCTTTCCTGGGCGAAGCGGGCCAGCGCGCCTTCCAGCGGGCCTGCCGGTATGGCGTAGCTGCGCACTTCGGAGGTTGACTGGGCCTGGGCCTGCGCGGTTTGCGGCGCAAGGGCTGCGCTGACGGCGCACAGCGCCAGCGTGGTGCTGGCAGCCAGTGCCAGCGAATGGCGCCGGAAGGCCGGTGCCGCAGTGTGAGCAAGTCGTTGGACCATGAAATATCTCTTCCCTGAAAAGTGGCTTCTTCAGGACTTGCCACGCGAGAAAAGAAAACACCTCATGCCAACGGGTCCAGGCATCGATCAAATTGCAACAATTCGCAACAACAACCATCCAGCCTGTCTTGGCTCATGTCCGGTTCTGCCGGGCACGCACGGTCAGCCAGTAGCGGCCAAAGCCGGTGAGCTCGATGGGCTGGGTGCGCACCAGCATGTCGAGCACGCGGTCGGTATCGTCCAGCGGATACATGCCCGAGACGCGCAGCGAGGCGAGCGCGGGATCGCAGGCCAGGCGGCCCCTGCGGTGGCGCGCCAGCTCGGCAATGAAGTCGGTCAGCGGCATGTCCCGCGCGGCCAGCAGGCCTGTGCTCCAGGCGGCGGCCAGTTCGTCGGCGGGCTGGGGCGCGTCCACGGCAAGGCGGTCAAAACCGGCTTGCTCGCCCGCGGCCAGAATGCGCACGGCCTGCGGGGCGTCTGCCGGCCGCACCTCGACCGCGCCCTCAAAGACGGCCACATGGCTGGCGCCATCGCGCTGGCGCACCGCAAAGCGCGTGCCCAGCGCACGCAGCCGCCCTTGCGCGGTTTCAACCAGAAAGGGGCGGGCCTGCGGGTCGCTGGCCGTGGTGACCAGCACCTCGCCGCCCAGCAGCCGCAGCAGGCGCTGGCTGACGTCAAAGCGCACGTCGATGGCGCTGGCCGTGTTCAGGTGGATGCGCGTGCCATCGGCCAGGGTCAGTGCCTGGCGCTCGCCGGTGGCCGTGCGGTGGTCGGCCGACCATTCGCGCCAATCGCCGCCTTGTATCCACCAGGCGCTGCTGCCCGTGAACGCGGCCAGGGCCAGCAGCTTCATGGCCTGGCGCCGGCCGCGCGCACGGCTGTGGCGCGGCTGCAGCGCCCCATGCGCCAGCGGTGCGGGCAGATCGCGCAGGTGCAGGCCGCAGGCCTCGATGTGCCGCCAGGCGCGCTCATGGTCGGGATGATCGGCACGCCAGCGCCGCCACGAGGCCTGCGTGTCCTCGCCGGCCTCGCAGGCCTGCAGGGCCACCAGCCATTGCACGGCCTGCAGGCTCACGGCTTCTGAAACGGGCGGGCCTTCAAAAACGGGCAGGCCGGTGGATGCGTGGCGGAATTCGGTCATGGGCTGGCGCTCAGCCGCCGAAGAAGCAGCAGTGCGCGGCCTTGGCGATATGGCGCTGCACGGTGGCCAGCGACAGCTGCAACTCGGCCGCGATGTCGGCCTGCTTCATGCCGTCGAGCTGCGACAGCAGGAAGGCACGGCGCACGGGGGGTGCCAGCGTGTCCAGGCGGCGGTCCAGCTCGACCAGCGTCTCCAGCAGGATGGCGCGCGTTTCGGGGCCCGGCACCTGCGGCTCGGGCAAATGCGCCAGCGTGGCCAGGTACGCCTCTTCGATCTGCCTGCGCCGCATGAAATTGGCCACCACGCCCTGCGCCACCGTGGTCAGAAAGGCACGCGGCTCGCGTGCGGCAATGGGCTCGCTGCGCGTGAGCAGGCGCATGAAAGTGTCCTGCGCCAGATCGGCCGCCTCCGTGGAATTGCCCAATCGCCGCCGCAGCCAGCCCTGGAGCCAGCCATGGTGGACGCGGTACAGCGTATCGACCTCTTGGTGCAAAGCGGCGGGGGCGGCGGGCAAGACAGGCTCCTGGTGCGGCAGCACGTGCAGGCGTGCGCCACATGAATGAGAAAGATTCTCATTCTATAAGGATTAGGCCTTGATGCCCTCCCCTTCGCAAACCGGCGCGCTCCAGAACCAGAGACACCGAGGAAGAGCCGCCTCGCACCGAGGGTGTCGTCCCCCTTCAGGAGGAAGGCGCGCAGCGCCTCAGGGGGTCTTCAAAAGCTACCGCGCAGCGTCAGCATCACATTGCGTGGCTCGCCATACCAGTTGTTGCCGCCGCTGGTGCCCACTGTGCGGTAGTAGACCTTGTCGAACAGGTTGTTCAGGTTGAGCACGGCCTGCCAGTTGCGGTTGATGCGGTACTGCACGCTGGCATTCCACACGGCATAGCCACCCTGGCTGAACTTGAAGGGCACGGCCGCGCCATCGAACTTGCCCGAGTCAGGATTGAAGGCCTTGGCCGTGCCGCTGACGAAATGTGCGCTCTGGATATTGGCCCCGCCGCCAATCGTCCATTGCGACAGCTCGCCCGGCAGGCGGTAGGTGCTCCACAGCTTGAACAGATGCTTGGGCGTGACGGAGTGGTAGATGCCTTCGATGCCCGGCGTCTTGTTGTGGTTGCGGTTGAAGGTGTAGCCGGCAAACAGCTGCCAGCCGCGCGCCAGCTCGCCCGAGATCTCGCCTTCCACGCCCTGGCTCACCACCTTGCCCTTGCTCAGCCAGCAGCAGTTCAGGCCCGCGTCGCCGATGTCGGTGTTGGGGTAGGAGGGATCGGCCACGGCCTCGCCATTGCGCTCTATGCGGTACAGGGCCATGGAGGCCATCAGCCGGCCCTCGTTGAACTCGCCCTTGGCGCCCAGCTCGAAATTGCGGCCCTTGATGGGGTCCAGCGGCGTGCCTGGCAAGGGCCCACCCAGCTTGTCGGCCTGGGACTTGTGGATCTCGGCGACGCTGCCGTAGGCCGTCCAGCGGTCGTCGATGTCGTAGACCAGGCCGCCATAGGGCGTGAAGATACCGCTCTCGCTATTGGACGACACGATGCGGCTGGTGAGATTGCCGGCCCGGTCGAAGCGCAGCCAGGGTGTCTGCGTTGCATAGCTGGCGCGGCGTGCGCCGACGATGGCCGTCAGCCGGTCCGTCAGGCTCAGGTTGAGCCGGCCGTACAGGCCCTTCTGCGTGGCGCCATAGCCCGCGAAGCTGCGCGTCTTCCAGACGAAGCTGGGCAAGGGAATGGCGCCCGGGTCGAAGCCGAACACGTTGATGCCCCCCGGCATGTCCACCTCGGACAGAAAGGTGTCCTGCGTGTCACGGATCTTGGCCCAGTCCGCGCCCAGCAGCAGCCGGTGCCTGCGCCCCAGCAGGGAGAACGTTCCGCTGACGTTGGCATCCAGCGCCTTCTTGGTGGAATAGAAGTCGTTGGAGAAGCCGTTGAGCGTGGCTCCCAGGCCCGTCGTCGGATCGACCGCGCCGGTGACGTCGGCCAACCGGCTGTCGCTGTCCACCTTGACATAGTTGGCATGGGCGCGGACGCGCCAGTCGCCCTCCAGCTTCTGTTCCAGCTGGGCAAACAGCTCCTTGTTGGTCCTGTCGTAATGGCCCCAGCCCGCCATGAGTGCCGTATGGCGCGGCAGGTGCAGATCGTCGCCATTGGCCGCGCGCGGCAGGCCACCGCGCCAGGGCAGGCTGGCCGACTTGTCGTAGCTGCCGCCCAGGGTCAGCTTGGTCGCAGGCGTGAGATCGGCTTCCACAATGCCGTAGAGCAAGGTGTTGCGCGCATCGGCGTAGTCATAGAAGAACACGCGGTCGCTGTGCGCCAGCACGGCGCGGCCGCGCACCCGGCCATCGGCAGCCAGGGGGCCCGCCACATCAAGTTCGGCCCGGCGCTGGTTCCAGCTGCCCACCGAGGCCGAGGCCAGCACCTGGGGCTGGGCCGTGGGGCGCTTTCTCACCAGGTTGATGGAGCCGCCGGGCTCGCCATTGCCGCTGTACAGGCCGTCCGCGCCGCGGATCACCTGCACGCTGTCGTACATGGCCATGTTGGGATCGAAGGTGCCCTGGCTGAAGGCATCCACCGCCGCTCCGTCGATCTGGACATTGCTGATCTGGAAGCCCCGCGCATAGAAGCTGTTGGCCGTGCCGCCCAGGCCACCCGAGCCCGCGTAGTCCACCGTCACACCCGTGGTCTGCTGCATGACGTCGCCCACGGAGACCAGGCCCTGGTCCTCGATGCGCTGGCGCGTGACCACGGAGATGGACTGCGGCGTCTCGCGCACGCTCTGCCCCTTGCCCAGCGACACGCGCGAGGCCGCATAGGAGCCCGAACCCTCCGTGGTATCGCCAGCGTGCGCCTGGGCCGTGACCAGCACCGTGCCCAGCGCAGCATCGGCTGCCGGCGACGGCTCCCTGAGCGGTGCCTTCAGCGTGTAGGCGCCCGGTACGGCATCGATCACGGTCACGCCCGTGCCGGCCAGCAGCCGGTCCAGCGCCTGGCGCGGCGTGAAGCGGCCCTGCAAGGCCGGTGAAGTGCGGCCTGCAACGATCTGCGGATCGAACAGCACCTGGTGCTGGGCCTGCTGCGTGAACTGGCGCAGCGCGCCAGCCAGCGGCTGGGACGCGATGCTGAAGGCCAGCTCCCCTGCCTGACCCGCCTGCCCCGCCTGCACGGACGATGGCTGCTGCGCCTGCACCGCCGGCTGCGCCAGCGCAACCAGGGCTGCGGCCACCAGCGACGGCATCCTTGCCCGCCGCCATGGCCTGCCCCTGTGCTGAAACTCTCCTCCCCAAATGCCCGCGCCCATGGCGGCGCTGCCGTGTTCTTTTCCTGCTTGCATCCCTGCTCCTGCTGCACTGTGTCCATTGCCCGCTGTCGCGGTGTGCGCGGTGGGTGGCAGGCAAACAGTTGAGCGTTCCACCCGCCACGCGCGTGCGCGGCCGTCGCGGTTGTTGGCTGAGCTGTGCACTGGGCAGCGGCCTGGCTGGCAACCATGGAGGCGCGAGAAAGCCCGGCCTCCATGAAGGTAAAACCCGCTACCGCGCCAAAGTGGGAACGTGGCCGAACCGAGAAAGCGAGTTGTTTACATTAATTTACAAACAGACAAGGCACTCAATGCGCCGAGATTCGCCAGCCGCCCTGCGCTTCGGCCTGCACACGCACCGGCAACAAGTGCGGCAACGAGCGCAGAAACACCTCGGGCTTGCCGGTCAGCGCCACGCCGGACACGGACAGCGCGGCCAGCCGCGCATCGCCATCCACCCGTACGGGCTGGCCCAGGTAGCGCGACAGATCGGCGGCGACCTCGGCCAGCGTTGCCTGCTGGAACACCATCTGGCCGCTGCGCCAGTCGCCCACCGTGTCCGCGCCGGCCGCCAGCGGATGCTGCGTGCCGTCGCGGGCATCGACGGACATGCCGGCACCCGCGCCCAGCAGCAGGCGCCTGCCGTCCGCAGCATGGCGGTCGGGACGCAGTTCCACCTTGCCCTCCAGCACCTTCACCACCAGCGCGGGCGGCCCGGCGCGCACATTGAAGGCCGTGCCCACCACCCGGACCTGGCTGGCGCCGCTGTCCACGGTGAAGGGCCGCGAGCGGTCGGCGGCGACCTGGAAGAAGGCCTCGCCCTGGTCCAGCACCGTCTCGCGGCGGCGCGGGTAGTAGCGCACCTGCAGCCTGGAGGAAAAATTCAGCGTGACCCGCGTGCCATCGGG
The DNA here is from genome assembly GCF_000632165.1 of Delftia sp. RIT313. Taxonomy (NCBI): domain Bacteria; kingdom Pseudomonadati; phylum Pseudomonadota; class Betaproteobacteria; order Burkholderiales; family Comamonadaceae; genus Delftia; species Delftia sp. RIT313. Next base: position 112,299 of record NZ_JFYT01000001.1, read on the forward strand.
CAGTTCGGCCTCGCGCACCTCGCCGGGGCCGGTGGCTATCTCGATCACATGGCTTGCGTGGTTGTCCCAGGCATACCAGCCCCCGCCCACGGCCAGCGTCGTGACCAGAGCCACCGACAGCAACGCAGGCATCAGGCCGCGGCGTGTGCGCTGACGTGCCGGCGCGGGCAAGTGGGCCTGTGTCTGCGCACGCGGCCCGCTCGCCCTGGCTTGCGGCGCAGCAGCCGCGTCGCAGGCCAGCGCCGGCCTGGGCAACTGCTGCAGGTCCAGCACCGTGCGCCCCAGGCTCTCGAAGATGCTGCGGTGCTGCGGGTCGGCGGCCAGCCAGGCGTCGAGTTCGCGCTCGTCGGCGCCGGTCCAGTCGGCTTCACGGCGGCGGGCGAAGTAGTCGGCGGCGCGGGCGTGCAGTTGCAGGCGTTGCGGGGTCAGCGTCATTCCCGGCCCTCCCCGTCCGTCGCGGCCTGCGCCAGCAGGCTCTGCATCAGGCGCATGTCTTCGGCGCTGCCGTACTGCACGCGCAGTTCGCAATAGGCCATGGCCAGCGTCACATGGTTGTGCACCATGCGGCGCGAAATGCCCATGCGCTGCGCCACCTCGGTCTGCGTGAGACCGTCGATGCTGTGCAGAACGAAGGCCTCGCGGCGGCGCTCGGGCAGCTCGGCCATGGCCTGCTCCAGCCGGCCCAGGCGTTCGCGGTGGTGCGCCGCCTGCAGGGGGTCCGAGCCCTCGCCGGCCGGCAGTTGCTGCGCCAGTTCCATGTGTTCATCCAGCGAGACCGATTCGCGCCCCGGCGCGCCCGCCGAGCGGCGCCAGGCATCGTGCGAGACATGGCGGGCGATCACGCGCAGATAGGGTTCCTGCTCCTCGGGCGGCAGGGCCTTGCCCGAGGCCGCATAGCGCACGAAGACCTCCTGCACCGCATCCTCGGCATCCTCGTGGTTGCGCATCTGCCGGCCCAGCAGGCGGCGCAGAGGCTGGTGCCAGCGCGCATACACGCGGGCCAGCAGCGAGGGAGCGGCATCATCGTCCGCACCAGGCACGCGCGCGCTCACGGGCAGGCTCCCGGCACGGCGGTCTGGACGCGGGCAGGCACGCCAGCATGGGAAACGGACAGGACGAAGAAGGACGGCACGGGCGGCGATTGTACTGAGAATGGTTCTCATCAACACCTTTGCGGCCGGCACGCGCCATGCGATGCGGGTGCTGCGGATGCCTTACCGGCCCGCTGCCCCATGCAGCGCCACCAGCGTGGGCACCACCCAGTGCGGCGCAGGCTGCGCCCCGTCGAAGCACTGGTCCTCGGACGGCACGGCGATGACGGTCATGCCGGCCTGCCGCGCCGCATGTGTTCCCGTGACGGAGTCCTCGAACACCAGGCAGCGCCCGGCCGGCACGCCCAGGCGTTGCGCCGCGAAGTGGTAGATGTCGGGCGCGGGCTTGCCGCGCACCACCTGCTCGGCCGAGACGATGGCGTCGAACGCCGGCCGCAGGCCCAGCGCATCCAGGGTGTGGTGGCACAAAGACAAAGGAGAGTTCGAGGCCAGCGCCACGCGCCAGCCCAGGGCGCGGCAGGCGCTCAGTGTTTCGCGCACGCCGGGCAGGGCCTGTCCATGCGCGCTGACCAGGGCCGCCACGCGCGCGACCACGCGGCTCTCCAGCTCGCGCTGGCTGGGCCCCTGCCAGGGCCGGTGGGCGTACCAGTGCGCGGCAACCTGCGCCGTGGTCATGGGCGCCGTCACGCGGGACATCTCGGCCGTGATGTCGATGCCGACCTCGGCAAAGGACTCGCGTTCGGCACGCTTCCAGAAGGGCTCGGAGTCTATGAGCAGGCCGTCCATGTCGAAGATGGCGGCACCGAATCCGGCCTGGCCAAGACCTGCGAACGAGGGAGCGGCTTCAGGGATTTGCATGGCGCGCATGCTAGCGCAGGCGGCAAGTGAAAGCAGTTGCTGTTAGCCTGTGCCGGCTGGCGATGGATGCAGATGCATGCGATTGCCAGCCCTTCACAATCCTTAGCGAGCCCGCAATGACCAGCCCCCTGTACACCGCCTCCATTCCCGTCCTGCAGCAGATGCTGAAAGCCCTGTCCGACGTGCTCAAAAAGGCCGAGGAACACGCCGCGCAGAAGAACATCGATCCCGACGCCCTGCTGCAGGCCCGCCTGTTCCCCGACATGTTCCCGCTGGTGCGCCAGGTGCAGATTGCTGCGGACTTCGCCAAGGGCATCGCCTCGCGCCTGGCCGGCGCCGAGGTGCCTTCGTGGCCCGACACGCAGACCAGCTTTGCCGACCTGCAGGCGCTGATCACCAAGGCGCTGGACCATGTGGGCTCGTTCGCGCCCGAGCAGTTCGCGCAAAGCGAGTCCCGCGAGATCGTGCTGCGCCCCGGCACGCCCAAGGAAAAGAAGCTGACCGCCAGCGCCTACCTGCTGCACTATGGCCTGCCGCAGTTCTTCTTCCATGTGACCACCGCCTATGCCCTGCTGCGCCACAACGGCGTCGAGGTCGGCAAGCGCGACTACATGGGCAGCTACTGAGCGTGCCGTGGCCGGTCTGGCCAGCGCTTCACTGCGCGGCCAGATCCCGGCCCCGCGTCTCCGGCAGGCACATGGCGAACATCACCACCATCACGTAGCCGGCCGTGGCGCAGATGCCGATGGCCGTGCCCAGCGACAGGCCCAGCCGGTCGCTGAACACGCCCACCAGCGCGGGGAAGGTGGCCCCGATGCCGCGGCCGAAGTTGTAGCAAAAGCCCTGGCCGGAGCCGCGCAGTTCGTTGGGGAACAGCTCGGCCAGGAAGGCTCCGGCGCCGCTGAAGATGCCCGACATGAAAAAGCCCAGCGGAAAGCCCAGCACCAGCATCCAGGCATCGGTGATGGGCAGCAGCGTATAGGCATAGGCCAGGCTGCCGGCGCCGATGGCGAACAGCGTGAAGGCCAGGCGCCGGCCCAGCCGGTCGGAGGCGTAGGCACCGCACAGGTAGCCGGCAAAGGCGCCGAAGATGAACATGAACTGGTAGCCGCCCGAGCCCAGCACCGTCAGGTGGCGCTCGTTCTTCAGGAAGGTGGGCAGCCACACGGCAATGGCGTAGTAGCCGCCCTGCATGCCGGTGAACATCAGGCTGGCCAGCACCGTGGTCTTGAGCATGCCGCCCTTGAAGATGTCCAGGAAGTGCCCGCTGCGCTCGCCCCGGCCCACGGCGGCGCGGGTCTTCAGGTAGACCTCGGGGTCCTTGACGGAACGGCGGATGAACAGGATCAGCAGGGCCGGCAGCAGGCCCAGCAGGAACATGGCCCGCCATGACATCTCGGGCGGCAGAAACGAGAACAGCGCCATGGACACCAGCACGGCCGCTCCCCAGCCTATGGCCCAGCTGCTTTGCACCAGCCCCACCGCCTTGCCACGGAAAGCCGGCCGTATGGTCTCGGCGATCAGCACCGAGCCCACGGCCCATTCGCCGCCAAAGCCCAGCCCCTGCAGCGTGCGGGCCAGCAGCAACTGGCCCGGCGTCTGCGCCAGGCCGCAGGCGAAGGTGAAAAGGGCGAACACGAGGATGGTCCACTGCAGCACGCGCACACGCCCGTAGCGGTCCGCCAGGATGCCGGCCATCCAGCCGCCGATGGCCGAGGCCACCAGGGTCGAGGTGCCGATCAGGCCGACCTCGGTCTTGCTCATGCCCCACAGCGACAGCAGGATCGGCGTGACCAGGGGCAGCGTGTAGTAGTCGAAGGAATCGACCGCGTAGCCTCCGAACGAGGCCGTCAGTGCGCGTTTTTCCCGGGGTTCGAGCTGGCCCAGCCAGCTGCCCTGCGACTGTTCGCCAGCCAGGGGCTTGGCATTTTCAAGGCTTGTCATTTTTCAGTCTCCTTGCGCTTCGGTATGCAGAAGCGTCTTGCCTTCAATGGCATTGCATCGGTGATGAACCAGGCCTGGCCGGGCGGCCCTCATCTACCACCCGGACAGACCCCTGCAGGCGGTGTGTCAGGCCGCCGTTCCGTAGCCGCCGCCCCCCGGCGTGCAGACCTCGAACACATCGCCGGGCTGCATCTGCACGGCGCCGATGTGCTCCAGCGCCTCGACCTGGCCATCGGCGCGCAGCACACGGTTGATGCCCGGCTGCCCCGGCTGGCCGCCCGCCATGCCGAAGGCCGGGTTCAGGCGCCCGTTGGACAGGATGCTGGCCGTCATGGCTTCCAGGAAGCGCACGCGCCGCACACCGCCGCTGCCCCCATGCCAGCGCCCACTGCCGCCCGAGCCTTCGCGGATGGCATAGCTGTCCAGCATGACGGGGAAGCGGAACTCCAGCACCTCCGGATCTGTCAGGCGCGAATTGGTCATGTGCGTCTGGACGACGCTGGTGCCGTTGAACCCGCGCTCCACCCGGCCCTCGGCGTCCAGCACCGCGCCCGCGCCGCTGCCGCCGGCAATGGTTTCGTAGTACTGGTGGCGCGCATTGCCGAAGGTGAAGTTGTTCATGGTGGGCTGGCTGCCCGCCATCACGCCCAGCGCGCCGAACAGCGCATTGGTGATGCAGGTGGAGGTCTCCACATTGCCCGCCACCACCGAGGCCGGTGCATTGGGGTTGAGCATGCAGCCCTGGGGAATGATGACCTTCAAGGGCTTGAGGCAGCCCGCGTTGAGCGGGATGTCGTCGTCCACCAGCGTGCGGAACACGTACAGCACGGCCGCCATGCACACGGCGCGCGGCGCATTGAAGTTGTTGGTCTGCTGGGCGCTGGTGCCCGAGAAGTCGATGACCGCGCTGCGGCCCGCCGTATCCACGGTGACGGCCACGCGGATCTGCGCGCCGTTGTCCAGCGGCAGCGTGAACTGCCCGTTCCTGAGCCGCTTGATGACGCGGCGCACCGACTCCTCGGCGTTGTCCTGCACATGGCCCATATAGGGCTGCACCACGGGCAGACCGAACTGGGCCACCATCTTGCGCAGCTCCTGCACGCCTTTTTCATTGGCCGCGATCTGGGCCTTCAGGTCGGCCAGGTTCTGGTGCGGGTTGCGGCTCGGGTACTCGCCGCTTTGCAGCAGCTCGACCATCTCCTGGCCGCGCAGCACGCCGCGATCGACCAGCTTGAAGTTGTCGATCTGCACGCCCTCTTCCTCGATGCGCGTGGAAAACGGCGGCATGGAACCGGGCGTGATGCCGCCCACGTCGGCATGGTGGCCCCGGCTGCCCACGTAGAAGGTGGGAGAGGCCTCGTCGGCCACGTACACGGGCGTGATGACCGTGATGTCGGGCAGGTGGGTGCCGCCCTGGTAAGGGTCGTTGAGCACATAGACATCGCCCTGGGCCATGCGCCCGGCGTTCTTGCGGATCACCGTCTGGATGCTCTCGCCCATGGAGCCCAGGTGCACGGGCATGTGCGGCGCATTGGCGATGAGATGGCCCTCGGCATCGAACAGCGCGCAGCTGAAGTCCAGCCGTTCCTTGATGTTCACCGAGTAGGCCGTGTTCTGCAGCTGCAGACCCATCTGCTCGGCGATGTTCATGAACAGGTTGTTGAAGACCTCCAGCAGCACCGGGTCCACCGAGGTGCCGGCCGCGTACTCGATCTTGCGCGCGACCACGCGGTCCAGCACCAGATGGTCCAGCGCCGTGAGCCGCGCCAGCCAGCCAGGCTCGACCACCGTGGTGGCATTGCGCTCGGCGATGATGGCCGGGCCGGGGATGGCGTCGCCGGGCCGCAGGTCCTCGCGCACCACCAGGGCCGCGTCATGCCAGGCACCGTCGGAGTAGATGCGCACGGTTTCGCGGCGCGGATGCTCGCGCGGCGGATGCTCCTGCAGCACCGGCTCGCTGGGCGCATCGCCCGCAATCACGGCTTCGACGGAAACGGCTTCCACCACCAGGCCCTTGCCCGCCATCAGGAAGGCGAACCGCTGGCGATAGGCCGACTCGAAGGCCGCCTGAATGTCGTCCAGCCCGCCGAAGGGCACGGCCAGGGCGGAATCCGTGCCCTCATAGCGCACATGCACGTTGTAGCGTACCTGCACGGGACTGGCGCCGACCTGCTGGCGCTCAAGCTCGGCCTTGGCCGCGTCGCCCAGCGAATCCAGCGACTCCGCGATCAGCGGCAAGGCCGCAGCAGACAGCGCCACCTCCATCGCCTGCTCACGGATGACGGTCTGGTCCGCCAGGCCCATGCCGTAGGCGCTGAGCACGCCGGCCAGCGGATGCACGAACACACGGGTCATGCCCAGGGCATCAGCCACCAGGCAGGCATGCTGGCCGCCCGCGCCGCCAAAGCACTGCAGCGTGTAGCGCGTGACGTCATAGCCGCGCGCCACGCTGATCTTCTTGATGGCGTTGGCCATCTGCTGCACGGCGATGCGGATGAAGCCTTCGGCCACTTCCTCGGGCCTGCGCCCCGTCTGCACCGCCAGCTCATCGAAGCGCGCCCGGACGGCCTCGCCATCGAGCCGCTCGTTGGCGGCCGGGCCGAACACGCTGGGGAAGTAGCGGGGCTGGACCTTGCCCACCATCACGTTCGCATCGGTCACGGCCAGGGGCCCGCCACGGCGGTAGCTCACGGGGCCGGGGTTGGCACCCGCGCTCTCCGGGCCCACGCGAAAGCGCGAGCCGTCATAGGCCAGTACCGAGCCGCCACCGGCTGCCACCGTGTGGATGCTCATCATCGGCGCGCGCATGCGCACACCGGCCACCTGGGTCTCGAACTCGCGCTCGAAGGCGCCAGCGTAGTGGCTGACATCGGTGGAGGTGCCGCCCATGTCGAAGCCGATGACCTTGTCGTGCCCGGCCAGCCCCGCCGTGCGGGCCATGCCCACGATGCCGCCGGCCGGACCGCTCAGGATGGCATCCTTGCCCTGGAAGCTGCCCGCATCGGCCAGCCCGCCGGAGGACTGCATGAAAAACAGCCGCACGCCCGGCATCTCGCCAGCGACCTGCTGTACATAGCGGCGCAAGATGGGCGAGAGGTAGGCATCGACCACCGTGGTGTCGCCCCGGCTCACGAACTTCATCAGCGGGCTGGTCTCGTGCGAGGTGCTGATCTGCGTGAATCCCGCCTGCCGCGCAATGCTCGCCGCAATCTGCTCGTGCCGCATGTAGCGGTAGCCATGCATGAAGACGATGGCCACGCTGCGCAGGCCCCGGGCATGGGCCTGCAGCAGCGCGGTGTGCAGGTGCAGCACGTCCAGTTCCTGCTGCACTTCCCCACGGGCATCCACGCGCTCAAGCGCCTCCACCACCTCGCTGTACAGCAGCTCGGGTAGCTGGATATGCCGGTCGAACAGGCGCGGGCGGTTCTGGTAGGCAATGCGCAGCGCATCACGAAAGCCCCGCGTGGTCACCAGCAGCGTGGGCTCGCCCTTGCGCTCCAGCAGCGCATTGGTGGCCACCGTGGTGCCCATCTTCACGCACTCCACAAGGTCCGGCGTGACCGGCTCGCCGGGCTTGAGGCCCAGCAGGTGGCGGATGCCGGCCACGGCCGCATCACGGTACTGCTCGGGGTTTTCCGACAGCAGCTTGTGCGTGGCCAGGCTGCCATCGGGCCGCTTGCCCACGATGTCGGTGAATGTGCCGCCGCGGTCTATCCAGAATTGCCAGCGCTTGTATTGCGGAGTGGAGCGTTCTTGCATGGTGTCGGAACCCGTTTGTCTCGAAGTTGAAGTCAGGAAAACCGTGGTCTGGAGCACGGCCCTCCGCCGGTGCCCACCACTGGCGTCCAATCTAAAAGTGCCCCTGGACCGCGTCCATCGAGAAGTTTTCGCCCCCTCTGTTCACGAAAACTGAACAGGAGCGGCCCCTTGCCGGCCGGCAACGCAAAGAAAAAGGCCCGCCGAAGCGGGCCCCATGCCAGGCAGGCAGGCCGTCAGAACGCGGCCAGATGGCTGTTGCGCAACTCCGTCACCAGCATGTGGCCCGGCTCGTGCGTGATGGCGAATGGCAGGGCCGCCGAGCGTATGGCCTGCTGGGGCGTCACGCCGCAGGCCCAGAACACGGGGATCTCCCCGGGTTTGAGCGCCATGGGCTCGCCGAAGTCCGGCCGCTCGATATCGGCAATGCCGATCTGCGCGGGGTCGCCCAGGTGCACGGGCGCGCCATGCACGCTGGGAAAGCGCGAAGTCACCTGGATCGCACGGATGGCCTGGGCGGCCGTCATGGGCCGCATGCTGACCACCATCCGGCCACCGAACCGGCCGGCCTGGCCGTTGGCAATGTCAGTGATGAACATGGGAGCGCCCCGGCCCTCGTCGATATGGCGCACGGGCACGCCGGCATCGCGCAGCGCGTCCTCGAAGGAATAGGAGCAGCCGATGACGAAGCCCACCAGGTCGTCGCGCCACAGGCCCGTGAGGTCATTCACCTGCTCGGCCCTGTGACCATCGCGAAACACCCAGTACGAGGGCAGATCGGTCTTCAGATCGATATCGCCCAGTTCGGGCACGCGGCTGCTGCCGGGCTCGGTCACGCCGATCAGCGGGCAGGACTTGGGGTTCAGCCGGGCAAAGCGCAGGAACTCCTCGCTGCACTCGCGCGGCAGTATCGCCAGGTTGCCCTGGGTGTAGCCGGGGCACTGCCCGGCCGTCTGCCCGCGAAAGCGTCCGGCGCGCACCTCCTGGCGGAACTCGGTCGGATGGGTCCAATGCGTCATGGGGGAGCCTCTATTGAATGGAGATGCCCCCCAATGTAAAAAGCAGCAGGCCACCGGTCCACTCAGGAATTGTGCGCAGCCTCCCCCAGGAAAACTGAACAGCCACTGCAGCCCGCGCAGCCTCCCCATGAACATCCGCTTTCTGGAAACCTTTGTGCTGCTGGCACGCATCGGCAGCGTGCGCCGCGTGGCCGAACTGGTGCATGCCAGCCCCGGCGCCGTCTCCATGCGCATCCGCGGGCTGGAGTCGGACCTGGGCGTGACCCTGTTCCACTGGGACCGCAAGACGCTGCAGATCACCGATGCCGGCGCCCGCTTGCTGCGGCATGCGGAAGCCGTCATCGAAGCCACACGCACCCTGGAGCGTGCCGCCAGGTCCGACGACGCCATCGGCTGCCGCCTGCGGGTCGGTGTGCTGGAGACGGCGGTACACACCTTCCTGCCCGAATTCGTCAAGGCGATGGGCACCAGCCTGCCGCACATCGAGCTGGACCTGACCGTCGATCTGAGCACCCACCTGTCGGAGCAGATGATGCGGCGCGACCTGGACCTGATCGTGCGCACCGGCAGCGGCGTGGACCCCCAGTTCGCCGTGGTCGAGAACCTGCTGGAAGTGCCTGTGCACTGGATTGCCAGGCGGGGCCTGGTACCCAGGAAGGATGGACTGCACAAGGCGCTGGGCAAGCAATTGCTGACCCAGATGCGCGGCACCGGCCCCTACGAGCAGGCCGTGGCCATGGCACAGCAGCTGGCCGTGCAAAGCGGCATGGTCTCCAGCGACCTGCGCATCTCGGGATCGCCCTCGCTGGCGGCCCTGGTCTCGCTGGTGCGCGAGGGCCTGGGCGTGGCCATCATGCACGGCATGCTGGTGGCGCCGCAGCTCGAAAGCGGGGAGCTGGTGGAGCTGGAGCTGCCCACGCCGCCCTCCTTTCGCATCACCACCTGGTACCCCAAGAGCCCGCCGCCCGGCGTCACCGACACCGCACAAGTGCTGCGCCGCGTCTGCAAGAGCTACTGCAAGCGGGTCAGCCCGCATCTGGCGCGGTACATCGGCTAGGGCGCGGATGCCGGCGGCGGCTCCTGCCCGTGCAACAGCGCCAGAAAGCTGTCGGCCGCCTGGCTCAGCGGCCGGTCACGGCGCACCAGGCTGCCGTAGGCCTGCAGGTTGCGGCGCATGCGATAGGGCAGGATGCGGACCATGCCGTGCGCGGCGCTGTCCCGGGCCACGGCCTGCGGAATCACGGCGATCAGGTCGGAGTTGCGCACCAGGTTCATGGTGGTGAGGATGGAGCCCGTCTCGATCAGGCCGCGCGGCAGCGGCAGGCCGTGGGCCTGGAATTCCTGGTCGATCAGTGCGCGCATGGGACTGCCGGGCGGCTGCAGCACCCAGCCATGGGCCTGCAGCTGCGCAAAGCCCACGCTGCGGGCACGCGCCAGCGGATGGCCGCAGCCCACGATGATGGACAGGGCCTCGTCATCAATCGTGCGGAACAGATGGGCGGGATCGGCCTTCCCGGTCTGCCGGCCCACCACCACCTCCAGCACGCCGTCCTGCAACTGCGCCAGCAGCCGGTCGCTGGTGTCCACGGCCACCTCGATGGACAGCAGCGGCCACTGGCGCTTGAGCGCCAGCAGCGCCTGTGTCAGCCGCCCCGGTGAGGCCGCCATGATGCTGCCCACGGCCAGCCGCCCCGCACAGCCCTCGCGCAGTTCCTGCAGCTCGCGGTTCAGCGCCTCCATGCCGCCGCGCAGGTGGCGGAAGTAGCCCGTCACGCGCTCGCCCGCCGCGTTCAGCTGCAGGCCGCGCCCCACGCGGTCGAACAGGGGCAGGCCCAGCGCGCTTTCCAGCTCATGCAGCATCTTGGTGGCGGCCGGCTGGCTCAGTCCCAGCTCGGCTGCGGCGCCGCGCAGCGTGCCCCTCTGGTCGATGGCCAGCATCAGCGCCACCTGCCGCATGCGCAGGCGGTTGAGCAGTTGCGGCGTGCTGTCCCTGCGGTCGATGGAGCCCATAGGAATATCCCGTGAATTGATTACCCAAGGTTATTGATTCATCAGCAACTTTCAGTTTACGGCAATCAATCATCTGCCTAGCATGGGTCCACAACAAAAGCACCGGAGACAAGACATGCAACGCCGCCCCCTGCTGCTGGCCGCAGCTGCCCTGCTGCCCGCCATCGCCCTGGCCCAAACCCCGCCCGACTGGCCCACGCGGCCCGTGCGCATGCTTGTGGGCTCGGCCCCGGGCGGCGGCACCGACGCCATGGCCCGCGCCGTGGCCGACCGGCTGGCGCCGCTGCTGCGCCAGCCGGTGATCGTGGAAAACCGCCCCGGCGTCTCCAACACCCTGGCCGTGGACATGACGGCCAAGTCCACGGACGGGCACACCATGGTGATGGGCGTCGTCACGGCCCATGCCATTGCCCCGCACCTGCTCAAGCTGGGCTACGACAGCAACCGCGACCTGGTGCCGGTGGCCTATGTGGGCGCAGTGCCCAATGTGCTGGTGGTGGGCAACAACCTGCCCGCCAACTCGGTGCAGGAACTGGTCGCCCTGGCCCGCAAGGAGCCCGGCAGGATCAACTTCGCCAGCAGCGGCACGGGCAGCACCCAGCACATCGCGGCCGAGATGTTCAAGGATGCCGCCGGCATAGAGATCACCCACGTGCCCTACAAGGGCAGCGCCGCCGCCCTGGTGGATCTGGTCAGCGGCCAGGTGCAGATGAGCTTCGACACCATGCCTTCGGTGATCGGCCAGATCAAGGCCGGCAAGCTGCGCGCCCTGGGCGTGACATCGGCCCGGCGCAACGCCCAGCTGCCCCAGGTGCCCACGCTGGCCGAGGCCGGCCTGCCCGGCGTGGAGATAGGCGCCTGGTACGGCATCTACATGCCAGCGGCCACACCCCGCGCCGTGCAGGCCCGGGTGCACGACGAGGTCAACAAGGTGCTGGCCATGCCCGAGACGCGCACGCGCCTGGAGGCCGTGGGCGCCGAGCTGCAGCCCATGGGCCAGGCGGAGTTCATCGCCTTGCACAACGCCGAGTACCAGCGCTTTGGCGAAATCATCCGCAAGAACCACATCAAGATCGACTGAGCCGCACATGCCCGCATCCGAACTTCCCGTCGTCGCCCTGACCCTGGGCGATCCCGCCGGCATAGGCGCCGAACTGATCGCACGCCTGCTGGCGCGGCCCGAGGCCATGCAAAAGGCCAACATCGTGCTGGCCGGCGACCCCTGGCTGTGGCAGCAGGGCCAGCGCATCGCGGGCCTGCAGGTGGCCACCGCGCCCATCGCCAGCATGGCCCATGCACGGGGCCGCACCGATACCGCCCTGCCCGCCTTCCTGGCCCTGGACACGGTGGCCCCCGATGCCGTGCACCAGGGCCGTGCCGAAGCCGCAGGCGGGCGCTCGGTGCTGCAGGTGCTGGACCGGTGCATGGACGCGGCCCAGGCCGGCCAGATCGACGCCATCTGCTTTGCGCCGCTCAACAAGCAGGCCATGAAGCTGGGCGGCCTGCGCCATGAAGACGAGCTGCACCACTTTGCCGAGCACCTGGGCGTCACCGGCTATTTCTGCGAATTCAATACGCTGGGCGATCTGTGGACCTCGCGCATTTCGTCGCATGTGCCGCTCAGGGACGTGGCCGGCTATCTGAGCCAGGAGCGCATCGCGCAGGCGGCCGAGCTGATCTACCGCGCGCTGCTGGCCAGCGGCATGGCGGCCCCCAAGGTGGCGGTGGCGGGCTTCAACCCGCACAACGGCGATGGCGGCACCTGCGGGCGCGAGGAGATCGACATCATCGCGCCGGCCGTGCGCGCGCTGCAGGCCCGCGACTGGCCCACGCCCGATCCGTTCCACGGCCCCTTCCCGGCCGACACCATCTTCCTGAAGGCCCAGGCGGGCGAGTACCAGGCCATCGTGACCATGTACCACGACCAGGGCCAGATCGCCATCAAGCTGCTGGGCTTCTCGCGCGGCGTGACCGTGCAGGGCGGCCTGCCGATTCCCATCACCACGCCGGCCCACGGCACGGCCTATGACATCGCGGGCCAGGGCCGGGCCAGCGTGGAGGCCACCTGGCAGGCCTTTCTGATCGCCTGCCGCATGGGCGCCGCGCGCCTGTCCTGACTGACTTCACTCCCTCGCCATCACCATCATGAAAATCAAATCCGTCCGCGCCCGCGTCTACGAATGGCAAGGCAAGACCGTGCCGCCCCAGGGCAACTTCTGCTCCAACGCCATGGACCTGCTCTATGCGCCGCAGGAGACCATGTCCACCTTCCGCTTCCATTCCTGGACGGTGGTGGAGATCGAGACCGACGACGGCATCGTCGGCCTGGGCAACGTGGCGCTGGCGCCGCGCATCGCCAAGGCCATCATCGACGAGTACCTGGCGCCCCTGGTCATCGGCCACGACCCGTGGGACTACGAATACCTGTGGCAGCGCATGTACCGCGCCACGCACGCCTGGGGCCGCAAGGGCGTGACCATGGCAGCCATCTCGGCCGTGGACCTGGCCATCTGGGACATCCTGGGCAAGAGCGTGAACAAGCCTGTGTTCAAGCTGCTGGGCGGGCGCACCAAGGAAAGGATTCCCTGCTACTACAGCAAGCTCTACCGCACCGACCTCAAGGTCATGCAGGAAGAGGCGCAAATATTCCTGGACCAGGGCTTCAAGGCCTTCAAGATGCGCTTCGGCTACGGCCCGGCCCATCTGCAGGAAGGCGTGCGCGAGAACCTGCGCTCGGTCGAGGCCGTGCGCGAGGTCATAGGCTACGACTGCGACCTGATGCTGGAGTGCTACATGGGCTGGAACCTGGAGTACGCCAGGCGCATGCTGCCCAAGCTGGAGAAGTTCGAGCCGCGCTGGCTGGAGGAGCCCGTGATCGCCGACGACATCGACGGCTACGCCGAACTCAACCGGCTCACCAGCATTCCGATCTCAGGCGGCGAGCACGAGTTCAGCCTCTACGGCTTCAAGCAGCTGCTGGACAAAAAGGCCGTCAGCGTCGTGCAGTACGACACCAACCGCGTGGGCGGCATCACGGCCGCGCACAAGATCAATGCGCTGTGCGAGGCGTTCAGCGTGCCCGTGATCCCGCATGCGGGCCAGATGCACAACTACCACCTGACCATGAGCACGCTGGCCTCGCCCATGGCCGAGTACTTCCCCATCTTTGACGTGGAAGTGGGCAACGAGCTGTTCTGGTACATCTTCGACGGCGAACCCGTGGCCGAGAACGGCTTCCTGCAGCTCAAGGACGATGTGCCGGGCCTGGGCCTCACGCTCAAGACCGAGTACCTGGACCAGTTCCGCATCGTCGAATGAGGGAGCACGCCATGCCCGGAATTTCTCGGCCGCGCTACAGCGGCATCTTCCCCGTGGTACCCACCACCTTTCACGAGGACGGCACGCTGGACCTAACCAGCCAGAGGCGCTGCCTGGATTTCATGATCGACTCGGGCGTGGATGGCCTGTGCATCCTGGCCAACTTCTCCGAGCAGTTCCTGCTGGCCGATGACGAGCGCGAGGTCCTCACGCGCACGGCGCTGGAGCATGTGGCGGGCCGCGTGCCCGTGATCGTCACCACCACGCACACCTCGTCGCGCGTGTGCGCCGAGCGAAGCCGCCGCGCGCAGGACATGGGCGCGGCCATGGTGATGGTCATGCCGCCCTACCACGGTGCCACCTTCCGCTTCGGCGAGCCCCAGGTCCAGGGCTTCTTCCAGGCCGTGTCCGATGCCATCGCCATTCCCATCATGGTCCAGGACGCGCCGGCCGCAGGCACGCCGCTGTCCCCCTCCTTCCTCGCGCGCATGGCCCGCGAGATCGAGCAGGTCTGCTACTTCAAGATGGAAACCGCAGGCGCCGCCGGCAAGCTGCGCGAGCTCATCGCCCTGGGCGGCGACGCCATCGAAGGCCCCTGGGATGGCGAGGAAGCCATCACACTGCTGGCCGACCTGGAGGCCGGCGCCACGGGCTCCATGACGGGCGGCGGCTTTGCCGACGGCATACGCCCCATCATCGAAGCCCACAGAAACGGCGACCCCGACACCGCATTCGCCCTCTACCAGCGCTGGCTGCCCCTGATCAACCACGAAAACCGCCAGGCCGGCTTCCTGGCCGCCAAGGCGCTGATGAAGGCCGGCGGCGTGATCGCCTGCGACGCGCCGCGCGCGCCCTGGCCGCCCATGCACCCCGAGGTGCGCCGCCAGTTGCTGGACATTGCGCGGCGGCTGGATCCGCTGGTGCTGCGCTGGGGGCGCTAAGGTTCCAAGGCCCCACAAATAGCTATCTCGGGGTCTCCACGATCCCCGACACATCGAGCACATACATCTGCCGCTGGTGCTCGTGCACGGAGTCGATGCAGACCTGGCGCCCGTCACGGCTCCAGCGCGGGTGCAGGTCGCAGCGGTTTTCCTTGCTGAGATCGGGCGAGGCGTAGAAGCTGCCCAGGTCGTGGCGCTCGCCCGTGTGCATGTCGTACAGGAACAGGAAGCGCTCGTGCGTGCGGTCGTCGGGGTAGGTATCGCTGAGCAGCCAGCGCGTGTCCACGGGCGAGAAGCTCATGTGGCCGTTCTCCACCAGCACGCCTGCGCCCACCACCTGCACGTCACCACCCTCCACATCGTCATAGAGGTGATAGTGGATCTCCCCGGCATGCGGGCCCCACACAATGATGTGGCTGTCGTCCTGCCATAGCGGATGCGAGATCTGGTATTCGGACTTTTCGTAGTCGAACGTGCCCACGGCCATCGGGTCGAAGTCGTCGGCCAGCTGGGGCAGCGGATGGTCCGAGCATTCGAGCAGGCGCATGTCGGAGCCGTCGGGCGCCATGGTGATCAGGCGGTGCAGAAAGCAGGTTTCGTCCTTGACGCGTTCGGTCCAGCGGTGCAGGAACAGGATGCGCGATGACGAGGGGTTGACCTCGATATGGCTGACCCAGTGGATGGCCTTGTCCATCGATGCGCGGTGATGAAAGGCCTTGAGCCGCGCATAGCTGGCCAGCAGCCTTGCCTCGCCCGTCGCGATCTCCATGCGCCAGATGCCGTCGTCCTCGGGCGCCAGGGGCAAGGCGAAGGGACCACCCTCTTCGCTATAGCCAATGGTTTCGTGCGTGACGTACAGACGACGGTAGTCCACGCACAGCGCCCAGGCGCTGCTGGGTGCCACCACATAGACAGGCATGGGCAGGGTGCGCCGCTCGCCGCTGTCCACATCGATGACCACGGAGCCGAACCCCGGATAGCGCCCCCCGGAATCTGCCGTCCTGTCGTTGTGGATCAGCTGGCGGCCCGCCAGCCCGTCCAGCCACTGCAGCTGGCTGCCCATCTGCCAGTTCCAGGCGCCTGTCTCGCCCACGGCGTGGAAGCGGTCGCCATTTTCGGTATCGAAGTAGCCGATGGACGCCCGCGCCTGGGGCGTGAGGTACTGGTCCATCCACGGCGTTTGCTGCGCCAGCACCAGGCGATTGCTGCGGTCCCAGCTGGACTTGTTGTAGTAGCCGAAGAAGTGGTGCTGGCGGCCATCGCCCAGGCGGCGGCAGGGGACGAAGGATGCGGGGGTGTTCGAAGTCATGGAGCGTTTCATTGGGCGGAGATGTGGCCTTCGGCGATCACGCGGTCCCAACGCTGCTTTTCGCGGGCAACGAAGGATTGCGCCTCAGGCAGGCTGTTGGCGACGGCGCTCATGCCCTGCTCTTGCAGGCCCTTGCGGAACTCGGGCGTGGCCACGACCTTTCGGATGTCGTCATTGAGCTTTTTGACGATGGCCTCGGGCACCTTGGAGGAGACGGCCACCGTGGTCCAGGAGGTGGCCACATAGTCCTTGAGCCCGGACTCGGCCGCCGTGGGCACGTCCGGCAGGGCCGCCAGGCGCTGGCTGCCCGTGACGGCCAACGCCTTGAGCTTGCCGCCGCGTATGTGCGACAGCACCGTGGGCGGGTTCTCGAACATGAGCTGGATCTGGCCGCCCAGCAGGTCGTTGAGCGCGGCCGAGCTGCCGCGATAAGGCACGTGCACGATGGGCGCGCCCGCCTGCAGCTTGTACAGCTCGCCCATCATGTGCACGGACGAGCCCACGCCGGCCGAGCCGAAGTTGACCGTGCCAGGCGCCTTTTTGGCCAGCGCCGTCAGCTCGGCCAGGTTGCTGGCGGCAAGGCTGGGCGTGGCCACCACCACATGCGGCATCTCGGCCAGCACGGTCACCACGCGCAGATCCCTTGCGGGGTCATAGGCCAGCTTGCCGTACACGCCATAGGCGGCATGCAGGCCGATGGAGCCCACCATCAGCGTGTAGCCGTCGGCCGGCTGATCGGCCACATATCGGCCTCCCAGATGACCGCCTGCGCCGGGCTTGTTTTCCACCACCACCGGCTGGCCCCAGAGCCGGCTCAGGCGGTCGGCCAGCATGCGTGCCTGCACGTCGGAGCTGCCGCCTGCAGTGAACGGCACGATGATGCGCATCTGCCGGCCGGGCTGGGGAAAGCCGTCCTGTGCCTGGGCGGCTGCCGGCACCATGCCCGCCACGGCGGCGGCGATTAATGCAGCGGCCGTGCGGCGTGCTGTTGTCTTGTTCATGGAATCCTTTCGACGGCGCTGCCGCGCCTGGGCAATCGATGCAATGGAGGCAGTGTAGAAAGCCTGTCATCTTTGGAAAAATGCATTTTCTCGAGGCCTCTATACAAAAAAGATATACATTGCCAGCCAACTCGAGCAGGACCGAATCGCCATGTCCAGACCCCTGAGCTCCCGAGAGATCGAGGCCTTCCGTGCCGTCATGCAGACCGGCACCACCACGGCCGCCGCGCGGCTGCTGCACACCACGCAGCCTTCGGTCAGCCGGCTGCTGGCCCAGATGCAGGCGGCCGCAGGGCTCAAGCTGTTCGACATGCACAAGGGCCGGCTGCGCCCCACGGCCGAGGCCGTGGAACTGTTCGCCACCGTGCAGCAGCATTTCCTGGGGCGCGAGCGCATAGAGCGCGACCTGGCCGCACTGCGCCAGTCCGGCGCCGGCACGCTGCGCATAGGCTGCACGCCGGCCCTGGGCCTGAGCGTGATCCCGGCCGTGGTGCGCAGCTTCGCGCAGCGCTACCCGGGCACCCACATCAGCCTGCAGACCCTGGGCTCCACGCCCTTGCGCGAGGGCCTGCTGCATGGCCACTTCGACCTGGTGGTCAGCACCATGGCGCTGAGCACGCCCGAGCTGGATGCCACCGTGCTGCACCGCAGCCGCGCCGTCTGCGTCATGCACCCAGACCATGCGCTGGCCACGCGCACGCGGCTGCATGTGCGCGATCTGCAGGGCCAGTTGCTGCTGACCCTCAACGCCGATGACGATATCTGCCTGCAACTGCGCCGCACCATGCAGGAACACGGAATAGAAGCCGGCTCCACCATGGAGACCACCTACTCCTCCACCATCTGCAGCCTGGCTGCACAGGGGCTGGGGCTGGGCGTGGTCAACCCCTACGTGGCCTCGGTGTTCGCGCGCGACCTGCGTGTGCTGCCACTGCTTCCAGCCTGCGCGGTGGAGGTGGTGCTGGCCCTGCCGCCCCAATACGCGCCCACCGAAAGGGCTGACTGCTTCGTGCAGTTGCTGCGCGAGCAATTGCACGCCTATCCGCAGGCCCGCACGCCCTAAAATTGCGGCCGATTGGAGACAAGCGGTTTGCAAACGAGTACCCACGAGCCCATGCTCACCCCCGCCGAGCGCGAGGCCATCAATTCCGGCCAGTGGTTCTGCAGCCTTTCGCCCTCGCTGCGCCATGACATCCTGCGCCAGACCACGGTCCGGCGGCTCAAGGACGGGGCACTGATCTATGCACGCGGCGATGTGCCGCACAGGTGGTATGCCTGTGCGCAGGGCGCCGTGCGCATGAGCTCGACCAGCCTGTCGGGTCGGCAGACCACGCTGGCCTATGTGGAGCCGGGCGCCTGGTTCGGTGCCATGTCCACCTTTCTTGACGAGCCCCGCACGCGCGATGCCTATGCCCACGGCGACACCACGCTGCTGTGCGTGGACAAGGAGAGCTTTCACGCCATCCTGGCAACGCATGTGGAGTTCTACGACGCCCTGCTGCGCCTGCAGGCCCACCGCATACGCCAGACCTACGGGCTGGTGGAAGACCTCAACACCCTGCCCCTGCGCGCACGCCTGGCCAAGCAGTTGCTGCACCTGTCGCGCAGCTACGGCACACAGGTGCTGGACGACCCGCGCGAGCTGCGCATAGGCCTGCAACTGGTGCAGGAGGAACTGGCCCAGTTGCTGGGCGCCTCGCGCCAGCGCGTGAACCAGGAGCTCAAGCGCATGGAGCGCGACGCCTGCATTCGCGTGGAAGCCCAGGGCCTGGTGGTGAGGGACTTGGTGGCCCTGCAGACCATCGTGCGCGAGGCCAGCCTGGCCGGCGCCTGAGGCCGGCGCCAGCGCGCCGGCGGTTCAGCGCTGGTTCAGCGACGCCAGTCGATTCTTGCCGGGCGGCCCGGCAGATGCAGCGCAGCCGTTGCAGCAGGCGCCTCGGCCAGCAACCGGCCCTTGCGGAACACCTTCAGGCGCGTGGCGCGCAACCGTATCGCCTCGGCCGCATCGCGCGCCTGCAGCAGCACGAAGCTGGCATCGCAGCCGGCCTCGATGCCATAGCCGTCCAGGTGCATCACACGCGCCGCGCGCGTGGTCACGGCGTCGAAGCAGTCGCGCATGCCGTCCTGGCTGGTCATCTGCGCCACATGCAGGCCCATGTGGGCGACCTCCAGCATGTCGCCCGAGCCCATGCCGTACCACGGGTCCATCACGCAGTCATGGCCGAAGGCCACGTTGACGCCTGCGGCCAGCAGCTCGGGCACGCGCGTCATGCCGCGGCGCTTGGGATAGCTGTCCTGGCGGCCCTGCAGCGTAATGTTGATCAGCGGATTGGCAATCACGGCCACGCCGCTTTCGGCGATCAGCGGCAGCAGCTTGCTCACGTAGTAGTTGTCCATGCTGTGCATGGAGGTGCAGTGCGAGCCCGTGACGCGGCCCTGCAGGCCCAGGCGCTGCGCCTCGAAGGCCAGGGTTTCGATGTGGCGCGACAGCGGGTCGTCGGACTCGTCGCAGTGCATGTCCACCAGCAGGCCGCGCTCGGCCGCCAGCTCACACAGCAGCCTGACGCTGTCGGCACCCTCGGCCATGGTGCGCTCGAAGTGGGGAATGCCGCCCACCACGTCCACGCCCTTGTCCAGCGCCCGCCGCAGGTTGGCGACGCCGCCGGGCGAGCGCAGCACGCCGTCCTGCGGAAACGCCACCAGCTGCAGGTCGATATAGGGAGCCACCTGGCGCTTGACCTCCAGCAACGCATCGACGGCCAACAGGCGGGCATCGCTGGTATCCACATGGCTGCGGATGGCCTGCAGCCCCTTGGCCGCCGCCCAATCGCAATACTCCAGCGCGCGAGAGATCAGCGCCTCGGCCGTGAGCAGCGGCTTGAGCTCGCCCCACAGCGCAATGCCCTCCAGCAGCGTGCCGCTGCGGTTGACGCGCGGCAGGCCGTGGCTCAGCGTGGCATCCATGTGGAAATGCGGATCGACGAAGGGCGGCGACACCAGCTGGTGCTGTGCATCGACCACCTGGTGGGCAGGCGCTGAAAGGCCCGCTGCGACCTCGACGATGCGCCCGCCCTGCACGGCGATGGACATGTCCTGGCGGCCGTCGGGCAGCGTGGCGTGAATGACGAGTAGATCAAGCATCTGCGTATTCTGCGGGCATGGCCGCGCAACCGCAGACTTGCCTGACCACGCTGAATGGCCTGCCAGCGGTCAGACCGAAAGCGCAAGGGATCAGGGGGAACTACTGGTAGCTGATGGTGAAGGTCGCCGCCGCATTGGCACTGCCTATGGTCACGTTCTCTCCGGTCTTGACATAGCGCGCCGTCAGCGGGATATCCAACCGCGCCTGCCCGTAGGCAACAGCCCCTGCAAACCATTGATTCCTGTTGCCGGCGGCATTGGAGTCCGGGCCAAAGCCCAGTATCTGGTCATCCTTGCGGATCTGCACACCCACACCTTTTGCCACCGAGGTTTTGGACAGGGTCAGAGCATTGCCGATATTTCCAGGATTTGCCACATCCGTCAGCGTGACATAGGCGTTGGTCAACGAACCTGGGATGCCGCCCTTGCACAACAACGAGATGAGGAAGGAGCGGGGAGCACCGGTTGAGCCGATTGAGGTGAGTTTTTGAGTGACAGTCTGGGCCATGCGCACGGGCTCCGGCGCCTGTGGGGTACAGGTGGGCACCTTGGGCCGGAGGACGACGGGCGAGGAAAAGTTGTATTGAGCGAGAAGCTGGCCAAATGCATCATTCGCGCGTTCGTACAGGAAATCGCTGTCCAGCACGCCACCTGCAGTGATATCGCCATCTGCGGTCTTGATCAACTCAACTGTGACATCGATAAGTATATATGCAAAAGATCCGGAGTGATTGGAATACCCCAAACCACTTACAGGCGCAGCACCATATCTAGTCGAAACCCTCATGCCAATACCCTCGACTGTCGTCGGGTATATATTATTGACTGGTGTAGATTTACCTACAAGATAGCCCGTGACCGATGGATCACAATTCATCAATCTAGCGCCAAGCCCATTACTTATTACCGCTACAGCGGTTTTTGAGTAAATCACCGTGTTCTTGGCCACATTGGGATTGAATTCTGGAGGATTGAAATTACTGAACACATACTTGTAATAGCCTGACCCATCAGTTGTATTTTCAATTGCGCATGCGGACCATGCGGAGGTGGCCATCATTGCAAAAATAAATATCATGACAGCCTTGTTTATTCTGCAAAAAGCACCTATGAATATATGCATTTTGAATACCTCCGGATAATGAAAAAATCCAAGGCCGCATTTCCTTGGCAAATTTTCAATCGTAGACACCTTTCATCCGAGATGAAATCAGATCAATCTGATTCAAGGTCTGCCCGGTGCCATGAAGGTCGTGGCGAGGCAGGCCCCATCACGTCAACGGCCCCGCATGCCGATACGCTGGCCGAAGCCAGGGCTGACAGCCGCGCTGCCGAATCGCCTGAAAAACACCCAAGCGCAATCGCGCATCAAAATAGGGGCTGACTGCTGCGGCAAGGGCATGATTTTTCGGGTGAACAGGCTGGCAACCACCACAAGAGCAACCATCGAAAAATCACGCAACCATTTGATTTAATTGGATTTATTTATGCAAATCGCCACCTGGAACGTCAACTCCCTGTCCGTGCGCCTGCCGCAGGTGCTGGCCTGGCTGCAGGCCAACCCTGTCGATGCGCTGGCTCTGCAGGAACTCAAGCTCACCGACGACAAGTTTCCGCTGCAGGCGCTGCAGGAGGCCGGCTACCACGCGGTCAGCCATGGACAGAAGACCTACAACGGCGTGGCCTGGCTGACGCGCACGCCGGTGCGCGACGTGGTGCGCAATATTCCGGGCCTGGATGACGAGCAGGCCCGCATCATTGCCGCCACCCTCGATGCCGAAGGCGGCCCTGTGCGCCTGATCAACGGCTACTTCGTCAATGGGCAGGCGCCGGGCACCGACAAGTTCGCCTACAAGATGCGCTGGCTGCAGGCGCTGCAGGACTGGGTGAAAAGCGAAATGGCGGCCCACCCGCGCCTGGTGCTGGTGGGCGACTTCAACGTGGCGCCCGAGGACCGCGACTCCTACGATCCCATCGGCCTGAAGGACACGATCCACCACACGGTGGAAGAGCGCACGCATTTCCAGGCGCTGCTGCAACTGGGCCTGACCGATGCCTTCCGCATGTTCGACCAGCCCGAGAAAAGCTATTCGTGGTGGGACTACCGGATGCTGGGTTTCCAGAAGAACCGGGGCCTGCGCATCGACCACATCCTGGTCAGCGAGGCATTGCGCCCCAGCGTCAGCGCCTGCAGCGTGGATCGCGCGCCGCGCAAGAACCCGCAGCCCAGCGACCATGCGCCGGTCGTCGTGACATTGGCCTGAACCCGGCCGCGCTGTGACAGCGGTCGATCAACCGCTGCACAAGCCTGCGGCCTGCACCGACTCGTAACGGCGCAGGCGTTCCATGTCGCGCCAGTCGATGTGGATGTCAGCGCGCGGGCTCAGGCTGCGGCACAGGCCGGCGCGGCGCGCCGCAGGCAGTTGCTGCAATACGGTCAGCGCCTGACTGTGCAGTTGGGGATCATCGAGCCATTGCGCAACGGCGAGCGTATCGCGGGCGGCCTCAATCTTGCCTTGCGCATGGCCCGCCGGATGCTGCCCTGCCAGGGCCTGGCGAACTGCTAGCGGCTGCCCGGTCGCCATGGCTGCCCACAGCCAGGCACTCTGGCTGTCACGGCTGGCGTAATGGTCGGCTTGCAGCCGCCCGGCCCGCTGCAGGCTGTTGCGGGCCAGCTTCACACCCTCCTCAGCCTGGCCGTGACTGGCCAGGAACCGCGCGTACAGCGCTTCGGCCTGCATAAGCATCCCGCGCTGGAAGTCCTGGTACTCCGGCAAACCCATGGCAATCCTCCGTACGTTCTGTGCGGCCTGCAGCGCGACCACGTTGGCATACAACTGGGCTTGCGCCGCCTCAGGGTGACCGCTGACGTCCAGCAGGCGGGCCAATTTCACGCGCGCATGCAAGAGCATGGCGTCATCCAGCGTGTCGGCCTCGGCACGGTGGCTTTCCACCGCTTGTGCCATCAGTCCAAGCCGTTGGGCCATGGACACGCCCGGCATGGGGAATTGCGCGAGGTGCGCCTGCGCGCTGGCCAGTACCAGGCGGACAGGGCCTTGCGCCCCCTGCAGCTCAGCCACCAGTTGCTGGTGCCACTGCGCGGCCTTCTCGGGCTCATCGGCCGTGTCGGCCATGCCTTTCAACGCCTGCGCGCGCAGCAAGTCATGCAGCCCGCGTGGTCGCGCGAGCGCCCAGGCCGACTGGTAAAGCTCCCGGGCACGCTCGGAGGCTGCCGGGTAGTCCTCGATGGAGAGCATCTCATCGGCCGCATCGAGCCGGGCCTGAACCTGTTGCTCCTGCTGCGTCGGGTCCGTCGCAAGCCGCTGCAGGGCCTGGACCAGGCGATCCTCGATGTCCGCCATATGCGTTTCGGGCGAATACCCGCGGCTTGGCTCAAGCTCCACATTCCACAGCGCAGCCATGGCCTGCCGCCCTTGCGGCGCCGTCTTGTAAATGCCAACCAACGCCGCCACCGGGAGCGCAAGGCAGGCCAGGTAGATGAGCAGGCCCGCTGCGGCCTCGCCCCACCCGGGCGCCCGCGCCTGCTGGCTCGGCAGCAATGCACCTACGGCGGCGGCGCGCCGCATGAAGGGCCAGCGCGCGAAGGCCGGCTGCTGCAGCACGCCGAACAGGCGGCGCACGGCCTCGGCTTCACTAGCAGGATCACGGCTAGCCGTTGGCGCCTGACCGCCTGAGCTCCCTGCGGCAGGGGACGTGCGCGCGGCGAGGTGGATGGCCCTCTCCAGTCGCATCACCCTCCATTGCCACGGCAGGCCCAGCAACAGCACGCCCGCGATGACGGACAGCAAGGGGTCGCGGCTGAACCAGGCCAGCCCTCCCAACGCGGCCATGCCCGCCAGCGCGAACACCAACCGCAGCACGGGCAGGCGCGCGAACAGCAGAGTCTCCACCACGCGCCCGCCATCCAGCGGCGTGATGGGCAGCAGGTTGAAGGCATTGATCAGCAGGGTCAACAGCAGCAACTGCATGGCCCATGCGGGCGACAGCGGGGCCAGGCCCCAGCCGACGGCGGCCATCACACCTACGGCCAGCACCAGCCCTGGCATGGGGCCGGCCAGGAAGACGCCCACCTTCTCCAGCGGCGTGGCATCCGGCTTCTCGCCGGTGGCCATCCCGCCCAGGCCGGGAATGAAGAAGACCGATTGCCGCTGGTAGCCCGCCCAGCGCATGGCCAGCCAGTGCCCGCCTTCATGCACGGCGACCACCAGCAGCAGCATCCATGCCATATCCCAAGAAAACAGCACGGCGCCCACCGCCAGGAACAGTCCCGCAGTGACCCAGAAGCTGCGATGGCGGTTGTGCGCGGAACCCAGGGCGCGCATCAGCGCCTTCTGATACGTAAAGCGCAGCGCCTCGGACTGTTGGCGGGCGACGGCGTCACTGGCATGGGCATCTGCTAGCGCATCGGACACCGCTGCGGGTGTGGCCTTGTTTTCCCTTCTTGCGTGCTGCAGCGCACCCCAGGCCATGCGCAGCGACTGCCGCCACGTCAGCCTCCAGCAATCCTGCCCTGCCGGCAGTGCCCGCCCCTGCGCCTGCAGAGTCTCGGCCTGACTTTGGGCCAGTGAACCAAGGCGTTGCACAACCTCATCCAGGTCATGGACCACCGGCGCGGGGTCTTCGGACAGGCGTCGTTCATAGGCTGCCCAGGCCTGCTCCGTGCCGGGCCGGGCATCGTCAACATAGGTCCAGCCCGGCGTCGCGGCCGGCGTCAACGCAAGCCGACCATTGAAGCCGACCCAGCTGCGGCCATCGGCAAAGAAGCTCAGCCAGGTCACGCTGCCCACGGTACGCCCATGCGCTGCGCTCTCCGCCTGCTCGGGCTGGGCCAGGGCCCAGGCCCGCCCGCCTGCATGAACATACAGATCGAGCTCCAGCGGCAGATCAGGCTCCATGACCTGCGGATGCCGTCCTTTCAGGCTGGCGCACCAGCTAAAGCCCAGGGCCTGCAACTGCGGTCGCATGGCATCGAGCACCGTGCGCGACTCGGGGGTCAGAGCCTGTCGATCCACCAGCGTCACAGGCGCCGTACGCAGGCGCAGGCGCATATAGCTCAATGCCGTGAGCACCAGCGAAAGCGCATACAGCAGGGGCAAAGCGGCCAAGAGTGCCAGCAAGGGCAGTGCCTGTGAGAGCCAGGTCATGAATTGGTATGCGTTTTATGGAATCGACAGATCTGGTGACATCCCGGGCAATGCGACCTGCAACCGGGAATCCCCCTCAATCATCGAATCGTAGCCGGGCTTGCGCGAAGACACCAAAGCCTTTGGCTAGGCAATGGGCATGGAGTGGCGTTGCAATGGACATCATCCGGTGGCTGTCACCGAGGCCGTGCGACCCAGTCCCAGTCCCAGTCCCAGTCCCAGTCCCAGTCCCAGCGTCACCGCCTGCAGCGTGGACCGTGCGCCGCGCAAGAACCCGCAGCCCAGCGACCATGCGCCCGTGGTTGTGACCTTGGGCTGAATTCCAGCCAGCCGGCTACAGCATGTACCGGCGCAGCCAGTGGATGGCCTCGATATGGCCGCGCAGCATCAGGGACTGGCGGTGAAGAATCTCGCTGAGCGCCCTGGGCAGACGTACCTGCTCGGCGGCCTCATAGGCGCTCAGCCATTGCTGCTGGCAGGACTCGGCCTGGTCCAGCACGTAGTCCGCGCCCTCTTCCCTGCCCAGCAGCCCGTCCCAGAAGGCGTTGCGACGCAGTGCGGCACGGCTGTCGCGCACGGGCAGGACCACGCCGCCGCTGGAGCCGATGGCGCGTTCCAGGTCCTCGACCAGGATCTGGCTGGCATTGAAGTGCCGCGCCAGCACCTGCCCGATCAGCCCCTGGGGCATGGGATTCATGCATTCACCCAGGCGTGCATGGGCCTGGCGGCCCAGGGCCAGCACGGCATTGAGCAGGGCCGTGCTCTGCAATTCCAGCGTGGTGGCCACTGGCTGTGTGGGCGTGCGCTGGCGCGCCTGCAGCCATGAGGCCTCGACGGCCTCGCGCACCTGGCTCCAGCGCAGCAGGCTGCTGCCCCGAACCTGCTCCCAGCGCTCTTCAAGCTCGAATTCGACATCGTCGAAATCCTGCTGCGCGTGCTCGGGTTCAAGTGACGCTTTCCAGCCCAGTGCGTAGGCGGGACGGTATTGGTCGTAACCACGCCCCGCAACGAAGTAAGGCTCCAGGAAGTAGCGGTCATGCCAGTACGCATCGACCGGCTCGCCAAGCGTGCGCGGTGTCGATGGGTACATCAGGCCCGGACGAGCGGGCTTGGCTTTTTGCCAGAGGTTGGAGAGGACTGTGGGCACGATAGGTCGGGACGTAGGCCGTTCCAGCGAAGAGGACTCCATTGTCCCAAGCCCGGGCGGCCCGGCCCGTCAGCACCCCGGGCGCCGGCCTGTAGGAGCCGGACCCTTGCCGAGGCAAGGGCCCGGCCGCCCGCCGGCTTGCCTTACTCGAAGGCGTCCTCGTCCATGCCCAGCTCCTGCAGCTTGCGGGTGATGGTGTTGCGGCCGATGCCCAGGCGCTGGGCGGCCTCGACCCGGCGGCCGTGGGTGACGGCCAGGGCCGAGCGGATCAGTTGCGCCTCGAAGCGGCGGGACAGCTGGTCCCAGACTTCACCATGCCCCTGGGCGTGGGTGTGCTCCAGCAGCTGGCGCGCCTGTTGCCCCAGCAGATGGACCCAGTCCAGGTCGGAAGCGGCCAGGGCGGTGTCATGCGGCGGGGCCAGCGCGGACACGGGCACGGCCAGTCGGCCAAGGCCCTCGTCCGCCAGCGGTGCCGGCGCATGCGGCAGCGTGGCCGGTGCAGGCACGCCGCCGTTGCCACCGCCCGCGGGCGGGGCGGCTTCGCCCAGCACCTCGGGGGGCAGATCCTTGACCGAGATGACCTGGGCAGGGGCCATGACGGTCAGCCAGTGGCAGATGTTCTCCAGCTGTCGCACGTTGCCGGGAAAGGCGAAGGTCTGCAGCCGCTGCATGGCATCGACCCCCATGCGCTTGGGCTCCACGCCCAGTTGCCGCGCGCTTTGCTGCAGGAAGTGGCGAGCCAGCATGGGCACGTCTTCATTGCGCTCGCGCAGCGCGGGCAGGCGCAGGCGGATGACGTTGAGGCGGTGGAACAGATCCTCGCGGAAGCCGCCGTTGCGCACGCGCTGCTCCAGGTCCTGGTGGGTGGCGGCGATGACGCGCACATGGGCCTTGACGGCCTGGTGGCCGCCCACGCGGTAGAAGTGCCCGTCCGACAGCACACGCAGCAGGCGCGTCTGCAGGTCGAAGGGCATGTCGCCGATTTCATCGAGAAAGAGCGTGCCGCCCTCGGCCTGCTCGAAGCGTCCGCGCCGTTGCGTCTGGGCGCCCGTGAAGGCGCCGCGCTCGTGGCCGAACAGTTCGGACTCCAGCAGGTCCTTGGGGATGGCGGCGGTGTTGATGGCCACGAAGGGGCCACCCGCCACGGGCGAGTGCTTGTGCAGCGCGCGCGCCACCAGCTCCTTGCCCGAGCCCGACTCGCCCGTGATCAGCACCGTGACCTGGCTCTGGCTGAGCCGGCCGATGGCGCGGAACACGTCCTGCATGGCAGGCGCCTGGCCCAGCATCTCGGCCTGCAGCGGGGCCTGGGCCTCGGCCACATCCTCGCGCAGGCTTTCCTCGACGGCGCGTCGGATGAGTTCCACGGCCTTGGGCAGGTCAAAGGGTTTGGGCAGGTATTCGAAGGCTCCGCGCTGGAAGGCCGAGACGGCACTGTCCAGGTCGGAGTACGCGGTCATGATGATGACGGGCAGGCCCGGCTGCTGGGCGCGGATCTGCTCTAGCAGCTCCAGCCCCGAGCCGCCGGGCATGCGGATGTCGCTCACCAGCACCTGGGGTGGCTGGCGCGCCGGGTCGCCGGCATCGACATCGGACAGTGCCGTGAGCACATCGCGCGCCTGGATGAAGCTGCGCGTTGCCCAGCCTTCCCGGCCCAGTGCCTTTTCCAGCACGAAGCGGATGGAAGGGTCATCATCCACGATCCAGATCGGTTTCATTGGTGGTGCATCCTTCCCTTGTTGCAGTGTTGACTTCCGTGGGCCTCAAGGCAGGGGAATGAGGATGCGGAAATCCGTGCGGCCCGGCTGGCTTTCACATTCGATCAGCCCCTGGTGGCGCTGCACGAAGGTCTGCGCCAGCGTCAGCCCCAGTCCCGAACCGCCATCCCTTCCCGATACCAGCGGATAGAAGATCCGCTCCTTGATGGCATCGGGAACGCCTGGCCCGTTGTCGATCACATGCAATTCCAATGCCAACCGATAGCGCTGGCGACCAAAAGTTACCTGCCGGGCCACGCGCGTTCGCAAAATGATCTCGGCATCACCGGCGGCGATGCGCTCCTGCAGCGCCTGCGCCGCGTTCTGGACGATGTTGAGCACAGCCTGGATCAGCTGGGCGCTGTCGCCCCGGAACTCCGGGATGGAGATGTCGTAGTCGCGCGTGATGGTCAGCCCGGCAGGATGCTCGACCAGCACCAGTGAGCGCACGCGTTCGCAGACTTCGTGAATGTTGACGTCGCCCACCTCATGCGGATGGCGATGCGGCGCCAGCAGCCGATCCACCAGCGCCTGCAGCCGGTCGGCCTCATGGATGATGACTTCGGTGTACTCGCGCAGCTCGGGTGCGTCCAGATCCATCTGCAGCAGCTGGGCTGCGCCACGGATGCCGCCCAGCGGGTTCTTGATCTCGTGGGCCAGGTTGCGGATCAGCTCCTTGTGCGCCTGGGCCTGCTCGCGCAGCCGCTCCTCGCGGTCCTGGCGGGCCTGCTGCTCCAGCGGCCAGAACTCGACCAGCACATGGCCGGGCCGCTCGGCCAGCGAGACCGTGACGTGCACGGGCAGCGCATCGCCGCCCACGCGGTGCAAGCTGGCCTCGAAGCGCAGGGCCGCGAAGTCGTTGTCCTGGGCGCCACGCAAGGCCTTGTCCAGCAAGGCAGGCTCGGTGAAGCAGGCCGCCAGCTCGCTGCCTTCGAGCATGCGGCGCGACAGGCCCAGTGCGTTTTCAAGGGCTGCGTTGGCGAAAAGCACGGCACCCTGCTCGTCGAGCACGGTCATCAGCGTGCACAGCAGGTCAAGCGCCTGATAGGAGGCCGGGGGCGCCGGCCGGTCGTCCTGGATCATGGCCGGGCTCCGGTGGGCCGCGCGGGCCCGTCAGTTCTTGGGAAGTCGATCCAGCTCACGGCGGATGCCGGCGACATCGCCTTCCTGCCGCGAGATGCTGCTCTTGAGCTGCTCGACACGTTCCAGATAGCCCTGGGGATTGCGCAACTCCAATGCGGTGCGCTGGGGATTGCCATCGTTGTACTCCTGACGCAGCTGTGTCAGCTTCTCCTGGGCGCGGGCCAGCTCGCTTTCCAGAATGGTCCGCGCGTCGGAGTCGCGGGCCTTCTGGGCGCTGCTGTTGACCTTGGCCGGAGCGGGCGATCCTGCGGCCGGAGCGGCGGAGGTGCGCGGTGCCTGGCTTCCGCCCGAGGCCGCCGGCTTGCTGCCGCCATGGATCACCGTCACATGCCCGCCATCCACCGGCTTGCAGTCCTTGGCCTTGGCCTGGCTGACGTTGTTGGTGTACTCGTTGCCGCAGCGGTAGATCACGTCCTGGGACCAGGCTCCCACCGACAGCAGGGGCAGCAGCAGTGACACAAACAGTTTCTTCATTCCATTCCCTCGGGTAGCCAGATCGGAAGGGCCCGGCTTATCCGGGCAAGTATCGCTCCATCTTCCGGGCTGGACGTCATTTCTTGAGCGGGCCAACCTCTTTTGGTTCCGCGCCCAGCATACCCAGGTCCTGGCCGAAAGCAAAAAAGGCGGCTTGCGCCGCCTTTTTGCCGACTCGCCTTACAGCGAGAAGTACATGTCGTACTCGACCGGATGCACGGCCTGACGGTAACGGGTCACTTCGCCCATCTTCAGCTCGATGTAGGCATCGAGCATGCTGTCCGAGAACACGCCGCCCTTGGTCAGGAACGAGCGGTCCGCGTCCAGCGCTTCCAGGGCCTGGTCCAGGCTGTGGCAGACCGTGGGCACCAGCTTGTCCTCTTCCGGGGGCAGGTGGTACAGATCCTTGGTCGCGGCTTCGCCGGGATGGATCTTGTTTTCCACGCCGTCCAGACCTGCCATCAGCAGGGCCGAGAAGCCCAGGTAGGGGTTCATCAGCGGATCGGGGAAGCGTGCCTCGACGCGGCGGCCCTTGGGGTTGGCCACGTAGGGGATGCGGATCGATGCCGAACGGTTCTTGGCCGAGTAGGCCAGCTTGACCGGAGCCTCGAAGCCGGGCACCAGGCGCTTGTAGCTGTTGGTGCCGGGGTTGGTGATGGCGTTCAGGGCACGGGCGTGCTTGATGATGCCGCCGATGTAGTACAGCGCGAAGTCGGACAGGCCGGCGTAGCCGTCACCTGCGAACAGGTTCTTGCCATCCTTCCAGACGGACTGGTGCACGTGCATGCCCGAGCCGTTGTCGCCCGGATAGGGCTTGGGCATGAAGGTGGCGGTCTTGCCGTAGGTGTTGGCCACGTTCCAGATCACGTACTTCATGACCTGTGTCCAGTCGGCGCGCTCCACCAGGGTGCTGAAGCGGGTGCCGATCTCGTTCTGGCCGGCGCCTGCCACTTCGTGGTGGAACACTTCGACCGGAATGCCCAGCTGTTCGAGCAGCAGCACCATTTCGGCGCGCAGATCCTGGGTGCTGTCCACGGGGGGCACGGGGAAGTAGCCGCCCTTGTTGCGCGGACGGTGGCCGCGGTTGCCGGATTCGAACTTGGCGCCCGAATTCCAGGGTGCTTCGTACTCTTCGATTTCGTAGAAGGTGCTGCCGGGTTCGGTGTTCCAGCGCACGCCGTCGAAGATGAAGAATTCGGGTTCGGGTCCGAAGTAGGCGGTGTCGCCCAGGCCCGATGCCTTCAGATAGGCTTCGGCGCGCTTGGCCACGGAGCGGGGATCGCGGTCGTAGGCCTTGCCATCACCGGGTTCGATCACATCGCACTGCAGGAACAGCGTGGTCTCTTCAAAGAAGGGGTCGATGTTCGCGGTAGCGGGATCGGGCATCAGCTGCATGTCAGATGCTTCAATGCCCTTCCAGCCTGCCACCGACGAGCCGTCGAAGGCGTGGCCCGAGGTGAACTTGTCTTCGTCGAAGTGCGACACCGGCACCGTGACGTGCTGCTCCTTGCCACGGGTGTCCGTAAAACGAAGGTCCACGAATTTGACCTCGTTCTCCTTCACCATGTTCAACACGTCTGCAACGGTCTTTGCCATCAGATCTCTCCTGCCAATCTGGCTGATCAAAAAAGATAAATACTCTTAAGCAGTTTGCGTGCCAGGCTGCATCCATTGAGTGCATGCCTGCAGACTGGCACCTGCTTGGCGCGCCAGCCCCGTGATTCTGCCGCCTTGGGAAGGGCTTGTGGATGACATTGGGGCCTCTGTCGGCATTCGATCCACCGCCCGGCATCTTCACCAAATCGGTGCAGATTCAGGGGCCGGCCCGTAAATCAGATATTGCGCACCAATTCAGGGCCAAGACTTGCACCAAATGAGTGCAAACCTTCCAGCAGCGTGGGCCAGGCCTTGGTGACGGCACCAGCTTCGCCCTTGACACCAAGTTCTATGTGCCGGCCGTGCTTGGAATCATCCACGCTGGGCAGGCTGAACACCTTGACGCCCGGGTGGTCGCGCTCTATGGCCACCATCAGCGGCGTCAGCGTGGCCTCCATGCCGCCGTAGACGATGACCGAATGCTCCCGCTGCACCGTGCTGTGGAAATGCTTGGCGTAGCGCTGCTCCAGCACCCACTCGACCATGGGCCAGGCCATGACAGGGAAACCGGGCACGAAGTGCACGGTGCCCGCTGCGCCCGAGCAGGAAAAGCCCGGGATCTTGTTGTAGACGTTGGGGATGATGCGCGCGCCTTCGGGGAAGTTGCCCATCTGCAGCCGGTGCAGGTTGTCGGCGCGCTGGGGTTCGTAGGGCTTGCCTTCTTCGGTGGCCACATCGCGCATGCGCTCGCGGATCAGGGCCACGGCTTCCGGGTGCAGTGCCAGCGGCACGCCCAGGGCCTCGGCCGCGCATTGGCGCGTGTGGTCGTCGGGGGTGGCGCCTATGCCGCCAAAGCTGAAGACCACGGCCTGCGATGCGAAGGCGCGGCGCAGGGCGTCGGTGATGCGCGCCCTGTCATCGCCCACGTACTCGGCATGGGCCAGGGACAGGCCACGCGCGCCCAGCAGCTCGATCAGCTTGGGAAGGTGCTTGTCGGCACGCTTGCCCGACAGGATTTCGTCTCCGATGATGAGTGCGCCTACTTGAAGGGTCATGAGGTCTTTTCTTGCGGGGTGGAGGGGGGAGAGGCCGCGCCGGCTCCGAGCGGCGCGTCGGGAGCGTAGGGCACGATGGGCGTGTCGGGCAGCGCCGGTTCCTCCTCGCGCATGCGCTGCAGCGCGGCCAGGCAGAAGTGGGCAAACCACAGCGAGGAGAAAGCGAAGATCAGCGCATAGATCCAGATGGCCACCGGAATCAGTATCCAGAAGGCCGCGATGAAGACCACGCCGGAGGCCCAGACAATGGCCGGCGCCGCGCCCAGATAGCCGCAGACCACGCCCATGAGCATCAGCGCCAGGCGGTGGCGCAGGAACAGGCTGCGGCGCTCGGGCTTGCTGGCGTGGGCAGAGAGCGCGTCAAAGGCCATGACGCGATAGGTCAGCCAGCCCCAGATCAGCGGCGGGATCACCACCACCAGGGGCGGCACGAACCACAGCGGCACCGAAACCAGCAGCGCGATCAAGGCAATCAGCGAAGAGCCTGCGGACCACACCAGGCTGCCGACAAGGGTGGCGCCCTGCCTGCGCTCCAGCGCGGGAAAACGCCGCTGGGCCACCAGCTCGACCAGGGCCGGCGTCATGAACAGCGCCACCAGCAGCAGCGAGACCACGACCAGCACCGGCGTGACCGAGAGCACGACCAGCACCGGCGCCACCAGCTCGGGCAGCGATTGCACGCCCATCCAGGACCAGACGGTGTGCAGCCAGCCCACGCCCTGCAGGACCCCTTCCGTCCAGACGACGGCATCGGCCCAGAAGAAATAGCCCAGCAGCCAGGCCGTGATGGCCATGAACAGCAAGGGAAACAGCGACCATGCAATCACCCGCTTATGCAGGCAATACGCCGTCGCACGCCAGAAGGAATCGAGTAGCAAGCCCATGCCGGCAAGCATACCCCGAGCCCAGCCTCAAGCGCGACCCATCAACCTTAGGAACCCACGCCATTGCTGGGCCCAAAAGCCCTGGCCGTAGTCGCGCAGCTGGCCCTGGGCATTGGGCTGGACCTGGTCGCGCACGCCGGTGGGATCGAAGCGCAGCTCGAAGTTGGCGGTGCCGAACAGCATGTCCCACCAGGGCAGCAGCACGCCGAAGTTGTTGCCATGCGCCTTCTTGTTGCGCACTGGCGCCATGGGCTCGTGGCCTATGCCGATGGCGTGGTGGCGGCGGTGAAAGCGCGGGCTGATCCACAGCCGCTCGCCGATGGTGCCGAACCAGACGCGCAGGTTGGCATGCTGGAAGCTCTCGCTGAGCTGGGTGAAGGCCACGATGGCCACGAACTGGCCTGGAGCCACGCCGATGAGCTGGGCCACGAGCACGATGATGGTGTCGCGGATCACATCATCGAGCAGGTGGTTGCGGTTGTCGCTCCACACCGTCATCTGGCGCTGCGAGTGGTGCAGCGCATGCAGCTTCCACCACCAGCCGATGCTGTGCTGGCCGCGGTGTATCCAGTAGTCCAGGAAGTCGAAGGCCAGCAGATAAATGATCAGGCTGACCCAGGCCAGGTCGGTGACGCCGGGCCACACGCCGTCGAGGTGAAAGCTCGGCAGGCCCCAGACATGCAGGCGGCCCATGAGCTCGTCCCACAGCGGATCCAGCGTGAAGAACAGGGCCAGCCGGAACAGGCCCAGCCGGTGCACCACGGTATAGATGATGTCCACATGGATGGCGCGCCGGTCGGTAACGGGCTCGACGGGCCGCCAGTACTGCAGCGGCGCGATCACCGCCACCATGATGAAGATCTGCAGCAGGCCCACCAGCAGCCAGCCCGTGGCGCCATAGGCGTCCTCCAGCAGGCTGGCCTGCCCCAGGCCGAACAGCAGGGGCTGGACAACGCCCTCGAACAGGCGCTGCTGCGCATTACCGAACCACTGAATCCACCAGTCCACACCACGCTCCCATCGCCCGCCGCGCTGCGCGCGCGGACACTATGCGAATTTTGCTACCCAATCCCGATAGTCGGGATGCTCCCGCAGCGTGCGGAAGCAGAACCCCTGCTTGAGCAGGCCCGTGATCAAAGGTTCCAGCACGGCCGGTGCCCAGGGGTCCTTGCGTGACCAGATGCCCAGATGGGCCAGCAGGATGTCTCCGCTGCGGATGTTCTTGAGCGCCTGGGCCAGCAGCTGCGCATTCGGGTAGCGGTCGCTGGGCAGCTCATCGCCCAGAAAACCCGCGCTGGCCCAGCCCACATGCATGTAGCCCCCCTGCCGCGCGGCATCCAGCAGCGCGGGCGAGGTCTTGCCGCCGGGCGCACGGAACAGCGGCAGGGGCTTGCGCCCGGTGATCTGCTGCAGCCGCTGTGCGGATCGGCGGATCTCGTCGCAATAGCCTGCCGCATCGACCGTGAAGTTCTCGTTGGCGCGAGGCCCTGCCGAGGGGCGCACGCGAAAACCCGTGACCGGCCCGTTCTTCGAGGCGCGCAGATCACCGCGCCAGTACATGTGGTCGTAGGTGTGCGAGGCGAATTCATGGCCTTCGGCAGCGCGTGCGCGCCACCAGGGCGCCCAGGTCTCGCCCAGGCTGCCATCGCCTTGCTGGGTGGGCTCGTTGGCCGCAAAAAACGTCACTGGCACCGCATGGCGCTTGAGCACATCGGCCACCAGGTCGGCAATGCCCATGTGGCCCGTGTCGAAGGTCAGATACACGGTCTTGGCACAGCCTGTGCCCTGCCCCGCCGCCAAGGCGGGGCGCAGCAGGCCGAAAGCCGCCGCACCGGCCAGCGATTGCGCAAAGAGACGGCGGTCCATCAGCGTTGCGCGTGGGCCAGCGTCCACACGCCGTGCGGCGACTTGCCGACCTTGACCTGCTGGACCACCTTCTTTTCCACGGTGTCGATCACCGACAGCTTGCGCGCCCAGCGCGAGCTGACCAGCAGGTAGCGGCCGTCGGCGGAGACGTCCATGCAGTCGGGACCGCCCGGTGCCGGGTAGTTGGCCACGACCTGGTTGGTCTGCATGTCGATCTTGCTGATGGTGTTGGCCACGCGGTTGCTCACATACAGGTGGCGGCCGTCGCCGGCCGCGCGCATGGCGTGGGCGCCAGCGGCTGTCTTGATGCGGGCCACGCTGCGCGGCTCGGGGCCGGTGATGTCGAAGACTTCCACGCCATCGCTGCCGGTCAGGCCGATGAACAGCTTGGTGCCGTCCGGGCTGCCATAGAGATCGGCCGGCATGGGGCCGGTGGGCACGCGGGCCTTGATGGTCTGGGTGGCGATGTCGATGGCCACCAGGGCATCGCTGTCCTGCATGGTGGAATAAATGGTCGTGCTCTTGGCATCGATCCAGAGATGGCTGGGCGTCTTGCCCGTGGGCACGCGCTTGACCAGCTGCGGGTTCTGGCCATCCCAGCGGTAGATGTCGATGTGGTTGAGGCGGTTGGCTGCCGTGACGAACCACTTCATGTCCGGGCTGAAGCGCAGGTGATAGGGGTCGATGATGTCGCGGATCACGCGCTGCACCTCGCCCGTGCGCGGATCGACCAGGGTCAGGGTGTCGCCCAGCGCATTGGCCACGACCAGCGATTTCTCGTCCGGCGTGAGGTACAGGTGATGCGGCTCCTTGCCCGTGGGAATGCGTGCCGTCTCCTGCCAGGTGACCGGGTCCACGATGCTGATGTTGGCATCAAGCGAGTTGAGCACAAAGATGGGCGTGGGGCCCTGGGTCTGCGGTGGCGGCGTGACACGCGCGACCGGGGCCGCGGGAGCTGCCGTAGCCGAGGGAACGGAAGGCGCGGCAGGAACGGCAGCCGCCTGGGCCGATGCGGCTTGCGCCTGCACGGCAGCAGACGTGGCCGAGGCCGCGCGGGCCGATTTGGATCCGGGCAGGGATGCCACGGCCAGCCAGGCCAGCGCACCGCCGCCCACAACCAAAGCCACAGCCGCGCTCAAGCGCCCGACGGAAAGACGTTTCACAAAGCACCACCTTCTGAGAATCTGCGCAGTGTAGCTGCGCCAATCAGCCCCTCGGACGCTCTGGGGCATCGGCTTTTGCTGCTGTGCAAAAAACCGACATTTGCGCGACGTTGACCCGAGATATCGCGGCAAGCGCGCCAATCCATGACTTGCATCAAGGCATGACAACGGCGCATGGAAATCCCCGCCACAACGAAAAAGGGAGCCGACAGGCTCCCTTCTCGCTGGCATGCACCCAAAGGCGCAGTGGCGATCAGATCTTCCACTTCTCCATGAGCTTTTCGGGACGCAGGGTGTCGTAGTGCTCGAAGGGCTGGTGGATCCAGGGGTTGGTCGGCAGGTAGTCCACCGAGTAGTCGGGCGTGAAAGCCGACAGGCCCTTGGTCCAGATCACGGCGCTGCGCAGCTCGGTGATCGGCGGGTAGTTGGTCTTGAGCATGGCGATCACGGCGTTCAGCGTGTGACCCGAATCGGCCAGGTCATCGACCAGCAGCACGCGGCCGGCGATCTCGCCCTTGGGCGTGGTGATGAAGCGCGCGATGTCCAGATGGCCCTGCACCGTGCCGGCTTCGGCGCGGTAGGAGCTGGTGGACATGATGGCCAGCGGCTTGTCGAAGATGCGGCTGAGCATGTCACCGGGACGCAGGCCGCCACGGGCCAGGCAGAGAATGGTGTCGAATTCCCAGCCGGACTGGTGCACTTTGATCGCGAGCTTTTCGATCAGTCCGTGGTATTCGTCGTAGCTCACATACAGGTGTTGACCGTCTTCCGTCAGCATGGAATGGCTCCTGGTTCAATCTTGGGGTTCAGCCGCCAGTGGTTCACTGGGCGGCGTAGGGGTTTTGCATCAGGATGGTGTGATCCCGGTCGGGGCTGGTCGAAACCATGGCGATGGGCACGCCCGTCACTTCCTCGATGCGCTCCAGATAGCGGCGGGCATTGGCCGGCAGCTTGTCGTAGTCGGTCACGCCCACGGTGGAATCGGTCCAGCCGGGGATGGACTCATAGATGGGCTTGCAGCGGGCGATCTCGTCGGCGCCCATGGGCAGCAGGTCGATCTTCTCGCCATCGAGCTCGTAGCCCACGCACAGCAGCAGTTCCTGCAGGCCGTCGAGCACGTCGAGCTTGGTGATGCACAGGCCCGACAGGCCGTTGACCTGGGCGCTGCGCTTGAGCAGCGCGGCGTCGAACCAGCCGCAGCGGCGCGAGCGGCCGGTGGTCACGCCCTTTTCGGCGCCCACGGTGCTCATGTGCCAGCCCGGCGTGCCTTCCTTTTCCCAATCCAGTTCGGTGGGGAAAGGACCGCCGCCCACGCGGGTGCAGTAGGCCTTGGTGATGCCCAGGATGTAGTGCAGCATGCCGGGGCCCACGCCCGAGCCTGCAGCCGCATTGCCTGCGACGCAGTTGGACGAGGTGACATAGGGATAGGTGCCGTGGTCCACGTCCAGCAGCGTGCCCTGCGCGCCTTCGAACAGCAGGTTGGCGCCTTCGGCGTGCGCGGCGTTCAGCTCGCGGGAGACATCGGCCATCATGGGCTTGAGCAGCTCGGCATGGCGCATGGCCTCTTCGTACACCGCGTCGAATTGCACTTCGCCATCCTTGATGTACGGCTTGAGCGCGTCACCGAAGGTGAAGTTCTTCGAACCCAGCACGTTGACCAGGATGTGGTTGTGCAGGGCCAGCAGTTCGCGCAGCTTGGTGGCGAAGCGCTCGGGGTACTTGAGGTCCTGCACGCGCAGTGCGCGGCGGGCAATCTTGTCTTCGTAAGCGGGGCCGATGCCACGGCCCGTGGTGCCGATCTTCTCGGTGCCGCCCTGCTCGCGCGCAGCTTCGCGCGCCACGTCCAGCGCCGAGTGGAAGGGCAGGATCAGCGGGCAGGCTTCGGACACGCGCAGACGGTCACGCACCTGCACGCCGGCCTTCTCCAGACCTTCGATTTCCTCGAACAGCTTGGCGGCAGAGAGCACCACGCCGTTGCCGATATAGCACTTCACGCCGGGGCGCATGATGCCGCTGGGGATCAGGTGCAGTGCGGTCTTCACGCCGTTGATGACCAGCGTGTGGCCAGCGTTGTGGCCACCCTGGAAGCGGACCACGCCCTGGGCGCTTTCGGTCAGCCAGTCCACCAGCTTGCCCTTGCCTTCGTCACCCCACTGGGTGCCGACCACGACCACGTTGCGACCTTTGGTAGCTTTCATATTCAAATCCGATGAAATCCGAAGAAATTGACAAATGCGTCAGATGGCTTGCACGGCCCACTGCCCGGCAACCTGCACGAGCTCGCGGTCGCAGTGGAATTCGTCCACTTCGCTTTCATGCCCTGGCAGCACGCAGACCACGGTCTCGCCCTGCCGGCGCAATGCAGCAATGGCAGCCGCAACCTGGGGATCGTCGCCCCAGGGCGCGCGGATGGCAGCCTTGAGCGGGCGCTCGGGCACGACGGCGACGAGCTGCTTGATGTCCAGGCTGAAGCCGGCGGCGGGCCGGTTGCGGCCAAAGACCGCACCCACCTCGTCATAGCGGCCGCCGCGCACCAGCGCATCGCTGGCACCCGGCACATAGATGGCGAAGCGCGTGCCGCTGTAGTAGGCATAGCCGCGCAGATCGGCCAGATCGAAGCTCACGCTCACGCCTTCGAGGCGCTGCGCCAGCCAGCGCAGCTGGTCCAGCAGAGGCTGCACGCCTGCGGTGCGGGCCAGCAGCTTCTCGGCGCGGTCCAGCACCTCGATGCCGCCGTACAGCTGCAGCAGGGCCATCAGGCCTTCGCGCGATGCGGCAGGGAAGTCACGCGTGAGGCGCTCGAGCTCGCTCGCATCCTTGGCGGCCAGCGCAGCGTGCACGCCGCGCAGCACCTGCATGTCCACCATCACGCCAGCCAGCAGGCTGCGCACGATGCGCACATCGGCCAGATCGACATTGATGTTGGTGACGCCTGCGCTGCGCAGGCAGTCCAGCGCCAGGTGCAGTGCCTCCAGGTCGGCTTCCATGCCCTGGTGGCCGTAGATCTCGGCACCGAACTGCAGCGGCTCGCGCGTGGCGCGGGGGCGGTCAGGGCGGGCATGGACGACGGGGCCGCAGTAGCACAGGCGCGTGAGGCCCTTGCGGTTGAGCAGATGGGCGTCGATGCGGGCCACCTGCTGCGTGGTGTCTGCACGCAGACCCATGGTGCGGCCTGTCAGCTGGTCGATGAGCTTGCAGGTCTGCAGGTCCAGCGCCTCCCCTGTGCCGGTGAGCAGGGATTCGAGGTACTCCAGCATGGGCGGCATGACCAGTTCATAGCCATAGCCACGCGCTGTATCGAGCAGGCCTCGACGCAATTCTTCGATGTGCCGGGCCTCGGAAGGCAAGACATCGGCGATGTGATCCGGCAGGACCCAAGCAGACATGGAAAAGGGGGAGGCTGTTAAAAACGTGATTCTACCGGCTGTTGCGGGCCAGCCCAAATTGGGGGTGACCCAAGGCCCACGGCGGGTGTTCGGTATTCCGAATCGATTCGGTGCACGGGCGACAGCGGCGGCGCAAGAAAAAACGGCGCCCCACCAGGGGCGCCGTGCAGGGACCGGGCGGCATTGCCGCTCAGGCGCGCTTATTTTCCAGAGCTTCCACCACTGCGGTAGGCCTTGAAGAAATCGGTCTGCGAAGGATCGAGCACGAGCACATCGCTCTTCTTGGCAAAGCTGGCCTTGTAGGCCTCCAGGCTGCGGTAGAACTGCGCAAACTGCGGGTCCTTGCCAAAGGCCTCGGCGTAGGTCCGGGCGGCCTCGGCATCGCCCTCGCCCTTGATCTTCTGGGCATCACGGTAGGCATTGGCGATGGTGATCTCGCGCTGGCGATCGGCCTCGGCGCGGATCTTCTCGCCTTCGGCGGCGCCGGTGGAGCGCAGCTCGTTGGCCACGCGCTTGCGCTCGGCTTCCATGCGGCGGTAGACCGATTCCGTGATCGTCTCGGCATAGTCCACGCGCGTGATGCGCACATCGACCACGTCCACGCCCCAGGGCTTGGCGCCGCGCACGGTCTCCAGCACTTCGCGCTTGACGTCGTTCATCAGCGCATCGCGCTTGCTGGACAGCAGTTCGCGCACGGTGCGGCGGTTGATTTCCTCCTGGAAGGCATTGCGCACCACGCGGTTGAGCTGCATGGCGCCAGCCGACTCGTCCAGGCCCACATTGCGGATGTACTCCGACGGATCGGAGATGCGCCAGCGCACGTACCAGTCGATGACCACGCGCTGCTTTTCGGCAGTGAGCATGGGCTCGGTGTCGGTGCTGTCCAGCGTGAGCAGGCGCTTGTCGATGTAGCGCACGTTCTGGAACGGCGGCGGCATCTTGATGTTCAGGCCCGGCTCGGTGATCACTTCCTTGATCTGACCCAGGGCATAGACCACGCCGAACTGGCGCTGATCGACAACGAACAGCATGGAGCTGAGCAGCGCGAGCGCCAGAAGAATGCTGGTGATGAAAAATCCAACTCGGTTCACTTGGGCTGCTCCTCAGCGTGCTTCGCGGTCACGGCTGCGACTGCTGTCGCGGCTGCGCGCATCGTTCGAAAGGCCGGGAATGGCGGCAGGCGCAGGCGCCTGGGTGCTGGGGGCCGCCGAGCTGTCGGCTGCCGGCACATTACCGCTCACGCCTTGCATGATCTTGTCCAGCGGCAGGTACAGCAGGTTGGAGCCCTGGCGCGATTCCACCAGCACCTTGGTCACGTTGCCGTAGATCTGCTGCATGGTTTCCAGGTACATGCGGTCGCGCGTGACCTGGGGAGCCTTCTGGTACTCGGTGAACACCGAGCTGAAGCGCTGCGCATCACCCTGGGCCTGGGCCACGATGCGGGCCTTGTAGCCGTTGGACTCTTCCAGCAGGCGCGCTGCCGAGCCGGCTGCGCGCGGCACCACGTCGTTGGCGTAGGCCTGCGCTTCGTTCTTGGCACGCTCACGCTCCTGGCCGGCACGCAGCACGTCGTCGAAGGCGGCCTGGACCTGCTCGGGCGGACGCACGCCGCCTTGCTGCAGGTTGATGCCCACGACTTCCACGCCCACCTTGTAGCGGTCCAGGATGGTCTGCATCAGGTCGCGCACGCGCGGGGCGATCTGGTCGCGCTCCTCGGCCAGCGCCGTGTCCATCTTCATCTTGCCGACGACTTCGCGCACGGCAGTCTCTGCGGCCTGGACCACGGCCTCGGACGGGTTCTTGCTCTCGAAGAGCCAGGCGCGCGCGTCGCTCAGGCGGTACTGAACGGCGAACTTGATCTCGACGATGTTCTCGTCCTCGGTGAGCATGGCCGACTCGCGCAGGCCCGTGCTCTTGATGATGGTGTCGCGCCCCACGTCGGCCGAGCGGATCTGCGTCACGAAGACCAGTTCATGGCGCTGGATCGGGTACGGCAGCCGCCAGTTGATGCCGGCGCCCACCGTGCTCTTGTACTTGCCGAACTGGGTGATGACGGCCTGCTGGCCTTCCTGGACGATGAAGATGCCCGTGCCCATCCAGATGATGAAGGCAATGCCGGCGATCAGGCCCACGCCCATGCCGGCGCTGCGCATGTCCGGCGGCTGGCTGCCGCCGCCATTGCGGATGGGCGGCTGGCCACGGCCGCCGCCCGGCTTGCCGCCGAACAGGCCCGAGAGCTTGCGGTTGAGGTCGCGCCACAGCTCATCCAGATCAGGCGGCTGGCCTCCGCCCGACGAGGGGCGGTTGTCACGGCTGTCGCGGTTGTCGCGTGCAGGTTCCGCAGGCGGGGGCGGCGGCGCCGGACGGTCGGCATCGGGGCGCGAAGCATCGTCGTTCTTGTCGTCGCCACGTCCCCATCGCGGATCATTCAGGTTGAACATCCCGCGAAGGCGCTGCGGCAGCATCGCCCAGCGATGGGCGCGTTGTGAAAGATTCATGCGAGAAGTCTCGGTTTCTTCGGTAAAGACAGGGACCCAATCGGCATTTTGCCCAATCAGGGCGCTAGCCCCTAGTATTCGGCGTCCTGCCCAGGGGGCATCGCGCCATCCACCTCCTCCTGATCCCGCTCATCACCACCGTGCGCTTCGGCGTGTTCCGCCTCCGCGCGCAGCGCATGCTCGGCCAGCAACTGCCGCAGCTGCGGCAGCCCCTCGCCGGAGCGGGCGCTGACGAACACCCGTGAAACAGGCAGCCCGTCAAGCTCGTACTGGTCCTGCA
The DNA here is from genome assembly GCF_000632165.1 of Delftia sp. RIT313. Classification (NCBI taxonomy): domain Bacteria; kingdom Pseudomonadati; phylum Pseudomonadota; class Betaproteobacteria; order Burkholderiales; family Comamonadaceae; genus Delftia; species Delftia sp. RIT313. The sequence goes on from NZ_JFYT01000001.1 coordinate 155,059, forward strand.
ACTGCGCTGGAAGCCGCTCCGGATCGACGGCGTCCAATTTGTTGAAAACCAGTACCAGAGGCACCTCCTGGGCACCGATTTCCTTCAGAACTTTCTGGACTTGTTGGATTTGCTCTGGGAAATTCGGATTGGAGGCGTCGACCACATGCAGCAGAAGATCGGCATCGATCGCCTCCTGCAACGTGGCCTGGAATGCATCGACCAGGCCGTGCGGCAGGTCGCGGATGAACCCCACGGTATCCGACAGGGACACCGATTGCTGGGCTTCATTCAGGTACAGCTGGCGCGTGGTCGTATCCAGCGTGGCGAACAGCTGGTCGGCCGCATAGGCGCGCGCCTTGACCAGCGCATTGAACAGCGTGGACTTGCCGGCGTTGGTGTAGCCAACCAGAGAGATATTGAAGATGCCATGGCGCTCGCGCCGCCGACGCTGCGTGGCGCGCTGCTTCTTGACCTTCTGCAGCCGCTCCTTGGTGCGCTTGATCGACTCGTCGATCATGCGGCGGTCCAGCTCGATCTGCTTCTCGCCAGGGCCGCCACGGCCGCCGATACCGCCCATCTGCCGCTCCAGGTGGGTCCAGCGCCGCACGAGGCGCGTGGCCACGTATTGCAGGCGCGCCAGCTCCACCTGCAGCTTGCCCTCATGGCTGCGCGCGCGCTGGGCGAAGATCTCCAGGATCAACAGGGTGCGGTCGTTGACCGGCATCTGCAGATGGCGTTCCAGATTGCGCTGCTGGGCCGGGCTCAGGGCCTGGTCGAACAGCACTTCCTGGGCACCGTGCATCTGGGCGAGCATGCGGATTTCGTCGGCCTTGCCACTGCCCACGAACAGCGCCGCATCGGGCACCTTGCGCTTGCAGGTCAGGCGTGCAACGGGACGCAGGCCGGCCGTGCCGGCCAGCAGGCCCAGCTCTTCCAACTCGCCATCGAAATGGGGAAAGCCGAAATCCACGCCCACCAGCAGCACTGGCGTTGGCGTGGACCGGTCAAAAGATTCAGAACTCAAGAAAAACCTCTCCCGAAGGGTGAGGAAGCTCCCCGGCGGTGCGGGGAGGCATCAGGGCGCAGCGAGCTCAAGCGCTGGCGTCGCTGCCGGCAGCTTCGGCCGTGGAGAAGTTCACGGCGCGGCCGGGAACAATGGTGGAAATGGCGTGCTTGTAAACCATCTGCGTGACGGTGTTGCGAAGCAGAACCACGTACTGGTCGAAGGATTCGATCTGGCCTTGCAGCTTGATGCCGTTGACGAGGTAGATGGACACCGGAACATGTTCGCGGCGAAGCGCGTTCAGGAACGGGTCTTGGAGGAGTTGGCCTTTGTTGCTCACGATATTCTCCGTGTTCGAAGAGTGTTGTTGTAAACCGACACCTTACCACAGTGTTTTGGGGCCCTTGTTCGCACAAGGGTTTTCCCGAAATCCCGTGGCTTGTTACTTGTCCTTGTCGGCAAAAGGATTATGAGAGGTTTTCAACTCGATCCGCAACGGCGTGCCGACCAAATTGAATTCCTTGCGGAATCGCCCTTCGAGGAAGCGCTTGTAGGCCTCCGTCACATGCTCGAGCGAATTGCCGTGTATGACAATGACCGGAGGGTTCATGCCACCCTGGTGCGCATAGCGCATCTTGGGGCGGTAGATGCCCGTCTTCTTGGGCGTCTGGAACTGTACGGCCTCCATCAGCAGGCGCGTGAGCACCGGCGTGGGCATCTTGCAGGTGGCAGCCTTGTGCGCCTGGATGATGGAGTTCCACAGCGGACCCAGACCCTGGCGCTTTTCCGCCGAGATGAAATGCATGGGAGCGAACTTGAGGAAGGACAGGCGCGTCTCGATCGAGCGCTCCAGCATCTGGCGCTGGTAGTCGTCCACCGCATCCCATTTGTTCACGGCCAGCACCACGGCACGGCCGCTTTCCAGCACGTAGCCGGCAATGTGCGCATCCTGGTCGGTCACGCCCTGCGTGGCATCGATGAGCAGCAGCACGACGTTGGCGCTTTCGATGGCCTGCAGCGTCTTGACCACGGAGAACTTCTCGATGGCCTCGAACACCCGGCCCTTGCGGCGCAGGCCTGCCGTGTCGATCAGCTCGAACTTCTGGCCGGCGCGCTCGAAAGGCACCGAGATGGCGTCGCGCGTGGTGCCCGGCATGTCGAAGGCGACCAGCCGCTCCTCACCCAGCCAGGTGTTGATCAGCGTGGATTTGCCGACATTGGGGCGCCCTGCCACGGTGAGGCGGATGGGCTTTTGGGCCACATCGTCGAACGGGTCGTCTTCCTCGGGCTCGGGCAGGTTGAGCTGGCCCAGGGCCAGGTCGAGCAGGTCGCGCACGCCCTGCCCGTGTGCTGCGGAAACCGGCAGCACATCGCCCAGGCCCAGTTCGTAGAACTCGGTCAGCTGCACGCCTTCCTTCATGCCCTCGGCCTTGTTGGCCACGAGCACGCAGGGCTTGCCCAGCCGGCGCAGGTACTTGGCGATGTCGTGGTCCTGGGCGGACATGCCCAGGCGCGCATCGACAACGAAGACCACGACGTCAGCCTCGGCAACAGCCTGCTGCGTCTGGCGCGCCATCTCCTTGAAGATGCCGCTGGATGCATCTGGCTCAAAACCGCCGGTATCGATCACGATGTACTCGTGCTTACCCTGGCGGCCCTGTCCATAGTGGCGGTCACGCGTGAGGCCCGCGAAATCCGCGACGATTGCATCCCTCGACTTGGTCAGCCGATTGAACAGCGTCGATTTGCCCACATTGGGTCGCCCTACCAGGGCAATAACTGGCTTCATTCCCGAAAATACCTATCAATCCGGCCTGAAGCCGTACACAGTTCCGCTGCGGCTTACCACCACCAGCGTATTGGCAGCCGATACCGGGGGCGAGGCCACGCCGGAGTCGTCCGTCTTCAATCGTGCCAGCGCCTGTCCGTCCGTCTTGGACAGCAGGTGCACCACACCATAGTCATCACCAAACACCACCGAGCGGCCCAGCATCAACGGCGCCGTCAGGCGGCGGTGCTGCAGCTGGTCGATGGACCACACGCGCGAGCCGTCGCCGCGGCGCCAGGCCTGGACGGTGCCATTGCTCTCGGCGCCGAACACGGCATCGCCATCGCCGTCGATGCCATCGGCACCCTTGGACGGCTGGGTCCAGCGCACCGATGCGTTTTGCGTATCCACACAGCCCACGGCAGCCTGGAAGGCACGCGCGCAGACGCTGTCACCGACACGGCTGACGCGGCCCACGAGGTCCACCAGGCGCTCCACGTCATTGGTGCCGCGCGGGCTGGCCAGCGGGGCCTCCCAGCGCACGGCGCCGGTGTCGGGATCGATACCCACCATGCGGCCCGACAGGCCGGCCACCAGCGTGTTGCCCACGGCGATCAGCACGCCGGGCTGGCGCAGCACCAGGGGCTCGCCCGGGCGCTGTGCGGTCCACAGCTTGCGGCCGTTGGCGGCATCGAAAGCGGCCAGCGAGCGGTCGGCTGCCAGCACGAAGACGCGGCCTCCTGCGACCAGCGGCGGCGTGTAGGCGGCTGCGGGCAGCGGCTGCTTCCACAGCTGCTTGCCTTGCGAGTAGACGATGACCTGGTTGCTGCGCGTGAGCACGGCCTGGCGCTCGGCGTCACCGCCCACGCCCGCGGTCAGCGGCTCGCCCACGGTGAAGCGCGACAGCTGGCTGCCGTTGCGCGCATCGAGGGCCGTGACGCTGCCGTCCTTGGCAGCGATCAGCAGCGTGTCGCCCTGCACATGGATGTCGGTGGCCAGCGGCACTTCGGCGCCGAGCTTGGCGGTCCAGGCCTGGTGCACGGCCAACAGGCCGGGGTTGGCACCCAGCTCCTGGGGCTTGGGCTTGGTGTCGCTGCTGAACCACGAGGACACGGTGGAGCAGCCACCCAGGGCACCGGCCAGCAGGCCCAGAGCCATCCAGCGCGCAACGCCGCGCGGGCGCGAAATCGCCATCAATTGATCAGCCGAGGTTTTCAAGGTTGCTTCTCCGAAGTCGACGTCTTGGCCTGTGCCAGCACGGTGGGTTCAGCACCCAGCGCATTGAGCTTGAACTCGATCAGGCGGCCATAGTCCACGCCCTTGTCCAGTGCGGCATGGGCGCGCTGGTAGGCGTCAATGGCCTCGGCCTGCTTGCCCTGGGCCGCAAGAATGTCGCCACGGCGATCGGCCACGATGCCGGCGAAGGATTCGGGCATGCTGCCTTCCAGCGCCTTGAGGGCTTCGTCGTATTGCTTTTGCTGCTCGAGCACGGCGCTCAGGCGCAGCTTGGCCAGGGCCTTGTAGCCTTCGTCGCCCTTGTCGGCCACCCAGCTCAGGGCTGCCTTGGCGTCATCGAGCTTGCCTTCGTCCACTGCAGCCTTGGCCAGCAGCAGGCCGGCCTGGGCCGCCTGCGTGGTGCCGGCGTACTTGTCCTTGAGATCGGCGAAGGCCTGGCCGGCGCGCGCCGCGTCCTTGCCAGCCAGCGCCACGTCAACGGCATGCGCCAGAGCGGCAGCCTGCGTGGCCTGGCGCTTTTCCCAGTACTGGTAGCCATTCCAGCCGGCAAAGCCGACGAAGATGACCACGAGCACGCCGGTGATCAACGTGCCCCAGGTATTCCAGAAATGCTTGAGCTGCTCTATCTGCTCTTGTTCTTCGAGATCGAAATGGTTTGCCATGGATCGCCTGTGTCGCTTTATGTATGGAGGTCGCCGCTGGAGCGGTCGCTTGAAAAGCTGCGGATGCTGGTCAAACCGCCGATTGTAGGGTGGCAGCCCATTGGGCCGCATCAGCCAGGGCTTGCTGCACCTGCTGGCCCGCGCCGTCGCGCAGCGACTTGACGGTGACCAGGCCCTGCTGCAGCTCATCGGAGCCGAAGATCAGCGCGAAATGTGCGCCGCTGGCATCGGCCTTCTTGAACTGCGACTTCATGCTGCCCATGCCTTCGGCGCTGGCCGCGTGCATCTGCACGCGCACACCGGCCTCGCGCAGCTGCTGCAGGGTGCGCAGCGCCACGGGCATGGCCGCCACATCGGGGACGATGGCATAGGCATGCAGCGTGGGCGCGGGAATGTCGGTGCCGAGCTCCTTGACGAGTTCCAGCACGCGTTCCACACCCAATGCCCAGCCCACGGCAGGCGCGCTCTTGCCGCCCACCTGTTCGATCAGGTAGTCGTAGCGGCCGCCCGCGCAGATGGTGCCCTGCGAGCCCAGCATGTCGGTGATGAACTCGAACACCGTCAGGTTGTAGTAGTCCAGGCCGCGCACCAGGCGCGGGTTCACGGTCCAGGGCACGCCGTTGGCGTCCAGGATGGCCTTGAGCCCGTCGAAGTGGGCCAGCGAGCCCTCGCCCAGGAAGTCCAGCAGGCGCGGCGCGCCGTTGACCATGTCCTGCATGGCGGGGTTCTTGGTGTCCAGCACGCGCAGCGGGTTGCTGTACATGCGGCGCTTGGCCTCTTCGTCCATCACGTCCTGGTGCTGCTCCAGGTAGGCGATCAGGGCCTGGCGGTGTGCCTGGCGCTCCTCGGGCTGGCCCAGGCTGTTGATTTCCAGGCGCCACTGGGTCAGGCCCAGCTGCTTCCACAGGGAAACGGCCAGCATGATGAGTTCGGCATCGACATCGGGGCCGGCAAAGCCCAGGGCCTCGGCGCCGATCTGGTGGAACTGGCGGTAACGGCCGCGCTGCGGGCGCTCATGGCGGAACATGGGCCCCATGTACCACATGCGCTTGCCGCCGTCGTACAGCAGATTGTTCTCGATGGTGGCGCGCACCAGGCTGGCCGTGCCTTCGGGGCGCAGCGTCAGGCGCTCGCCGTTGAGCTTGTCCTCGAAGGAGTACATCTCCTTCTCGACAATGTCCGTCACCTCGCCGATGCCACGAACGAACAGCTGCGTATGCTCGACGATGGGCGTGCGCACGTTGCGGTAGGCAAAGCGCGCCATCAATTCACGCACCTGCGCTTCCAGCCATTCCCAGCGAGCGGACTCGACGGGAAGAATGTCGTTCATGCCTTTGACGGCGGAAAGTTTTTCGGGTTTGGCCACGTTGTTCTCGTTCGATGAATGCTCGGAAACAGGCGCTGACCCCGCTTTTTTCGCCCCATGCTCTCAACGCCTGTTTCGCGTGAGAGCCAATGAGGCAAAGCGTGGTGCGCTATCTATTTTGCAATAACTGCAATGCTCGGTGCAGCCGATCAGGCGGGTGCAGCGGCGGTGGCGCCATAGGTGCGCGCCACATAATTTTCGACCAGTGCCTGGAATTCCTCGGCAATCCGCTCGCCGCGCAGCGTGAGCGCCTTTTCCCCGTCGATGTAGACCGGGGCGGCGGGCGCCTCGCCCGTGCCGGGAAGGCTGATGCCGATGTTGGCGTGCTTGCTCTCGCCGGGGCCGTTGACGATGCAGCCCATCACGGCCACCTTCATCGCCTCGACACCGGGATACTTCATGCGCCACAGCGGCATCTGGCCACGCAAATAGTCATCGATCTGCTTGGCCAGTTCCTGGAAGGTGGTGCTGGTGGTGCGGCCGCAGCCCGGGCAGGCCGTGACGCTGGGCACGAAGATGCGCAGGCCCAGGGCCTGCAGGATTTCGGAGGCGACCACCACTTCCTGCGTGCGCGCCTCGCCGGGCTGGGGCGTGAGCGAGACGCGGATGGTGTCGCCAATGCCTTCCTGCAGCAGCACGGACAGCGCGGCGGCCGAGGCCACCGTGCCCTTGGTGCCCATGCCGGCTTCGGTCAGGCCCAGGTGCAGCGCATAGTCGCAGCGTTGCGCAAGGGCCCGGTAGACCGAGATCAGGTCCTGCACGCCGCTGACCTTGCACGACAGGATGATGTTGTCGCCATTCAGGCCCATGGACTCGGCCAGGCGCGCGGAATCGACGGCAGAGGAAATCAGCGCCTCGAACATGACCTGGCGCGTGTCCCAGGGCTGGGCGCGGCGCGAGTTCTCGTCCATCAGCCGGGCCATCAGTTCCTGGTCCAGCGAGCCCCAGTTGACACCGATGCGCACGGCCTTGTCGTAGCGGGCCGCCGCCTCGATCATCTGGCCGAACTGCTTGTCCTTCTTGTCGCCCTTGCCAACGTTGCCGGGGTTGATGCGGTACTTGGACAGTGCCTCGGCGCAGGCCGGGTATTCGGTGAGCAGGCGGTGGCCGTTGTAGTGGAAGTCACCCACCAGCGGCACGTACTCGCCCATGCGGTCCAGCTGCTCGCGGATGTAGGGCACGGCGGCGGCCGCCTCGGGCGTGTTGACGGTGATGCGCACCATCTCCGAGCCGGCCTGGGCCAGTTGGCGCACCTGAATGGCCGTCTCGACCGCGTCCACCGTATCGGTGTTGGTCATGGACTGCACGCGCACAGGCGCATCGCCACCCACGGTGACGACGTTGTTGCGCCAGACCACACGGGCCTGGCGGGACTTGCGCGGCAGCGGCGAGGCAATCGCTATCGGCTGCTGCGTGATGGGGAGATCTTGCACGGTCACTTCACCTCAAAGCGGGCCACATTGTCGCGGGTGGTCTTGGCGACTTCCAGCAATTCGCCACGCACACGCACCTCGGTGCCGCTGGCATTGCCGACGATGACCGACAGCGGCAGCGCGCCCTCGGCGCCAATGGATTCACCGGCCGCCAGCGTCTTTTGCAGCACCACGCGGCCGCTGGAATCCTTGACCTGTACCCACGATTGTGCGTTGGCCTTCATGACCAGCACGCCACCAGGCGTTTGCGCCGCAGTGACTGCCGATGTCGCTGCTGCGCCATCGGCAGGCGCATCGGCGGCAGGGGCAGCAGACGTTGTGGTGGACGCAGGAGCCGGAACGGCTGCCGCTGCAGGCGCTGAAGTTGCCGGTGCAGATGCAGATGCGGAGGCAGATGCAGCCGGCAGATCGGCCGGCGTCGTCGCCGCAGGCGCAACGGGCTCCTGGGCGGCCACGGGCTCGGACACAGTCCCTGCAGGCTGCACCAGGGCAGCGGCATCGGAAGCGCCGGCCTGCGGCTCTTCGGCATCGCCTTCATGCTTGGGCAGGAAGTAGACGGCAGCGGCAGCGGCCAGCAGCAGCAGCACGATGATGGCCACCTTGCGCGAGCCGTTTTCACGTCCCAGCGATGTTCCGGTGGCCTTGAAGGAGCGCTCCTTGAACGTGGCGTTGATGCTGCCGCGATCATCGGCCAGGCTCTTGAGCTGGGTGCGCGGCAGCAGGGCCAGCACCGATGCCGAGTCCATGCGCAGCGTGCGGCAGACGCTTTGCGCCAGGGCCCGCATGAAGACATGGTCCTGGAATGCGGCGTAGTCATCCGCCTCCAGCGCCTCCAGCTTGGGGGCCGGCACCTTGAGTGCCGCCGCCAGCCCGGCCAGAGACAGACCCGCCGCCTCGCGCGCCTGGCGCAGCAGCGTGCCCGCCGTCATGGAAGTTTGTGCGTTCTCGCCTTGCGTACCTGCTTCGTCATGCACCGCCAACACCTCACTCATTGAATGCTCCACGCTCGTAGGCCAGCCATTGGCGGGACTCGGGGAAGCGCTGGTGCAGCTGGTCAGCCAGCTGCCGCATCGCTGCAGATTGCTGCAGCGCCCTCTCTATCTTGATCCCCAGCCACAGGCTTTCCGCATTGGACTGGGGACTGCTGTTCAGGCGCCGGATGTAGAACTGCGCCCTCTTGGCGTCGCCGCCCTGCAGCATCACGTTGCTCAGGTGGTAGGCGATCACCGGGTTGGCGGGATCGAGTTCATAGCCCTTGAGCAGCGCCTGCTGGGCCTCGACCAGCAGGCCGGCCTGCTGCAGGCACAGGCCCTTGGCCATCCAGGTTTTGGGGCGCTCCAGGTAGCCGGGCTGGGCCAGGGCCTTGTCCAGCCATTCCTGGGCTTGCGCGTATTGCTTGCGCTGGCACAGCAGCCAGCCGTAGTTGTGCTGCAGGTCGCCGTCCTGGGGACGCAGCGACATCGCCTTGCGCAGGCTGGCGTCAGCCTGGTCCCAGTCCTGGTTGCGCATGTAGATCAGGGCCAGCAGGCCGTAGCCGTCGGCGGAACTGGGGTCAGCGGCCAGCGCCTGGTTCACCTCTTCCAGGGCCACATCGATGCGGCCAGCCTGGAAATAGGAAGCCGCCAGCTCCAGGCGGATGCTTGCGCGGCGGCGGGGATCGGCCTCGGCGGCAGAAGCCATCGAGGCATTGGAGACGGAGGAAGCGTTGCCGGAGCCAGAATTCGTCGGGGGCACCAAAGGCTGCTTGCCTGCGCAGCCCGCCAAGAAAAGAACCAGCGCGGGCACTGCCCAGCGCATGCCTGTACCGAAATCCCCCGTTCGCAGCCGCCGAGCCACTGACTTCATGAACTGTCCTTTGTTCCGTCGGGGCATGCCAGGCATGCCCCAGGTCTTCTCAAGGCACCTGCTTGAGAACAATGGTGCGCTGCCTGGCCATGCGCTCGGCAGCGCGCGTGCGGTCCTTGACATCGCCAGCCAGCTGTCCGCAGGCTGCATCGATGTCGTCGCCACGTGTCTTGCGCACCGTGGTCACGATGCCGGCATTGCTCAGCAGGCTGGCGAACTCCGTCACCCGCGCTGCGGGTGAACGCAGCAGCCCCGAGGCCGGGAACGGATTGAACGGAATCAGGTTGAACTTGCACCAGCTGCGGCCATCGCCACGCGCGCGGACCAACTCTATCAGTTGGCGCGCATGCTCAGGCTGGTCATTGACGCCATCGAGCATGCAGTATTCGAACGTGATGAAGTCACGGGGAGCGAATTCCAGGTAGCGCTCGCAGGCATCGAGCAGCTCGTGGATGGGGTACTTGCGGTTCAACGGCACCAGCGGGTCGCGCAGCTCGTCATTGGGCGCGTGCAGCGACACGGCCATGGCCACGGCGCAGTCCTGGGACAGCCGGTCGATCATCGGCACCACGCCCGAGGTGGACACGGTCACACGGCGGCGCGAGAGGCCGTAGCCATGGTCATCGAGCATGGCGCGCAGCGCCGGCACCAGGGCCGTGTAGTTCTGCAGCGGCTCGCCCATGCCCATCATCACCACGTTGGAGATGACGCGCTCGCCGCCCGTGCCCAGGCGCTTGCGCAGCGCATGCTCGGCATACCACAGCTGGGCCAGGATCTCGCCCGTGCTGAGGTTGCGGCTGAAGCCCTGGTGACCCGTGGAGCAGAAGCGACAGCCCACGGCGCAGCCCGCCTGGGACGACACGCACAGCGTGCCCCGGTCATCTTCGGGAATGAAAACGGCTTCGACGGCATCGCCGCCCCCCACGTCGAACAGCCACTTGACTGTTCCATCGGCAGACACATGCTCGGTCAGAACCGGCAGGGCCGTGATGTGGGCACACGCCTTGAGCTTTTCGCGCAGGGACTTGGCCAGATCGCTCATCTGGTCGAAGTCGCTGGCGCCTCGCTGGTGGATCCAGCGGAACAGCTGCGTCGCGCGGAAACGCTTCTCGCCGAGTTGCTCGCAGTAAGCGGCAAGTCCGTCGAGATCAAAATCTAGCAAATTGGTATTCATGTCGGCAGGCCGGTGCCACGCCGCTCTCGGCTCTTCCGCGGCAGGCACGGCCTGCACCGGACAGACCATGACGGCCGCGGAAGACGCGGGGATTAGCGCGAGTAGACGTTCATGCCGGGGAAGAAGAAAGCCACTTCCACGGCTGCAGTTTCAGCGGCGTCAGAGCCGTGCACGGCGTTGGCGTCGATGCTGTCGGCGAAGTCGGCGCGGATCGTGCCCTTCTCAGCCTTCTTGGGGTCGGTGGCGCCCATCAGTTCGCGGTTCTTCAGGATGGCGTTCTCGCCTTCCAGAGCCTGGATCATCACGGGGCCGGAGACCATGAAGTCCACCAGGTCCTTGAAGAAAGGACGCTCCTTGTGGACGCCGTAGAACTGCTCGGCTTCGCCGCGCGACAGGTGCACCATCTTGGCAGCGATGACCTTCAGGCCAGCGCCTTCGAAGCGTGCGTAGATCTGGCCGATCACGTTCTTGGCAACGGCGTCGGGCTTGATGATGGAAAGAGTGCGTTCGATGGCCATTTGAATGGTTCCTAATCAGGGTTACTATGGATTTTTGTCAATTGGACAAAACCGTTGATTCTAGCTGTGCCATCAAAGTCCTTGATGACATGGTGCTGCCAAATGGCAGGCTTACAGGGCGGGCCGACCACCTCTGGATGAACCAGAAGGCGGACGGCCCGGCCGCCTTTCAGCGGCGTCCTCCCGGCTTGCGCTTGGCGTTCTGGCGTGCACGCGACAGGCTGTCGGAGCCGATGTAGCCCACCGATGTACGCATCGGATCGGGCTGCTGGCTGCCGCCGCCCTTGCCCCGCCCGCCTGCACCGCCCTGCCCCTTGCCCTGTCCCTGGCCGCCGTCAGCCTTGCCGCCCTTGGCGGCAGGCTTGGCACGCGGGCCGTCGAGCATGGCGTTGGGCGCCGGGCGATTGCCGTCGAAGTAGCGGCCGCCGCCTTCGCGGCGAACGGTGTTGCGGTCTGCCGGGCCACCACGGCGGCCTCCGGCCGGGGGCTTGGGTGCAGCGGGCGCACGCGCCTGCATGCCGGCTGCCGAAGCCAGGGACTGGATGTCGGCCTGGTCCAGCTCCACCCAGGCGCCGCGCTTGAGGCCGCGCGGCAGCACCATGGCGCCGTAGCGGATGCGGATCAGCCGGCTCACGGCATGGCCCACCGCCTCGAACATGCGGCGCACTTCGCGGTTGCGGCCTTCGGAAATGGTCACGCGGTACCAGCAGTTGGCGCCTTCACCACCGCCGTCTTCAATGGAGCCGAAAGCGGCCACGCCGTCTTCCAGCTGCACGCCGTCGGTCAGGCGCTGCTTTTCTTCCTTGCTGAGCGCGCCCAGCACGCGGGCCGCGTATTCGCGCTCCAGGCCGAAGCGCGGGTGCATCAGGGAGTTGGCCAGCTCGCCCGAGCTGGTGAACAGCAGCAGGCCTTCGGTGTTCAGGTCCAGGCGACCCACCGATTGCCATTTGCCATGCTGCAGGCGAGGCAGCTTGCGGAACACCGTGGGACGGTTTTGCGGATCGTCATGCGTGACGACCTCGCCCACGGGCTTGTGATAGGCGATGACACGCGCCGGCGGCGGGTCGATGCGAAAGCGGATGGGCTGGCCATTGACCTTGATCTGGTCGCCGAACTGGATGCGCTGGCCCACGTGGGCAGGCTCGTTGTTGACCGAGATGCGGCCTTCAAGAATGAGCTGCTCCATTTCCAGGCGCGATCCCAGCCCGGCCTGGGCCAGCACCTTGTGCAGCTTGGGCGAATCGACCTGGGGCAGCAGCACGCGCTTGGCAGGCGCGGCATCGTCGCGCTCTTCGGCAGCGTCGAGCTCGCCCGAGATGACGTCCGCAAAACCGTAGCCTTCGACAGACCCTGAGTCGCTTGACTCTGATGCATCAGCCGGCACCAGCTCTTGCACGGTGTCTTCGGCATGCACCGCCTCGGCGGCCGGACGCGGCTTGCGCACAGGCTTGGCGCCGGGCCGCGCCCCGGCCTTGGGAGCGCGCGAGCGCGCGGGGCGGGCCTTGCGCTGCGCGCCGGCCTCATCGGACGCCGGCTGGGCGTCCTGGTCTTTGGAGATATCACTACCCGTCATGGCTTTCCTTCTTCGGCCTGCTTTGCAGTGCCGTCCGTATCCGTTGTATCCGCTGTATCCGTTGCGTCTGTTGCCTCTGCCGCATCCGCTGCGTCTGCCGCATCCGCCAGGTCTGCTGTATCTGCTTGAGCCGTATCTGCTGCCATTGCGGCATCTGCCCCGTCCGATTCCGTGGCATCTGCCTCGCCCTGGGGCTCTTCCGGCAAGGGAGCGTCACCGGCTGGCGCGGCCTCGTCCGCTGCCAATTCCTGCGCACCCGACTCTTCCAGCGCCTTGAACAGGCTTTGCTGGGATTCGGGCTCCTCGAGCATGGGCAACTGGTCCAGCGACTGCAGGCCCAGGTCGTCCAGAAACTGGCGCGTGGTGGCGAACAAAGAGGGCCGGCCCACGGTTTCCCGGTGGCCAATGACCTCGATCCATCCCCGGTCTTCCAGTTGCTTGATCAGCAGGCTGTTGACCGTCACGCCGCGTATGTCCTCGATGTCGCCGCGCGTCACTGGCTGGCGGTAGGCGATGATCGCCAGCGTCTCCAGGGTCGCGCGGGTGTAGCGTGGCGGCTTTTCGGGATGCAGCCGGTCCAGATAGACCCGCATCTCGGGCCGGCTCTGGAAGCGCCATCCAGACGCCACCTGCACCAACTCCACACCCTTTTGCGCCCAGTCTTTCTGCAGGTCCAGCAGCAGGTCCTTCAGCGTGTCGGAGCCCAGCACGTCATCGAACAGCGAGCGCAGCTCACGCAGCGTGACAGGCTGCGGCGCACAGATCAATGCAGTTTCCAGGACCCGCTTGGCATCTACCGTATTCATGGCTCAGCGTCTCGGGAACAAAGGCGCGCGTGCCACCAGAGGTGGCAGCCAGGGTGCGCCGAATCAAAGAAGAGGAAGCAAGCGCTCCACGGATGCCATGCGAGAGATGGTCAGAGGCTTTCGGCGGGATTGTAGCTCAGCCCCCAATTTTCCAGCGCCTGTGCCATATCGGGCGGCAGCGGCGCGCGCAGCACCAGGGCCTGGCCTGTCATGGGATGGGTGAAGGCCAGCCGGAAGGCGTGCAGCGCCTGGCGCGCCATGCCGCCAGCCTCCTTGCCGCCGTAGACGGCATCGGCCACCAGCGGGTGGCCCAGCGATGCCATGTGCACGCGGATCTGGTGGGTGCGGCCCGTGTGCAGCGTGCAGCGCACCAAGCTGACTTCCTCGTTGCCGGCCAGCAGGTCGATGTCGGTGCGCGCGGTCTTGCCTGCATGTTGCGCCAGGTCGACCACGGCCATGCGCAGGCGGTTGCGCGGGTCGCGGCCGATGGGCGCATCGACCTCGCGGCGCTTGCGCGGGCCCCAGGCCTTGTGGGCCAGCGCCAGGTACTGGCGGCTGACATCGCGCGCGGCGATCATGGCCACCAGCGCGTCCATGGCGGCGCGGCTGCGCGCCACCACCATGAGTCCGCTGGTGTCCTTGTCCAGGCGGTGGACGATGCCGGCGCGCGGCACCTCCCGCGCCTTGGGGTCGCGCCCCAGCAGGCCGTTGAGCAGGGTTCCCGTCCAATTGCCCGGAGCCGGGTGCACGACCAGGCCAGCCGGCTTGTTGACGACCAGCAGGTGCTCGTCCTCATACACCACGTCCAGCGCCATGTCTTCGGGCTGGAAGGCCATGCTCTGCTGCGTGGGCCGCATCTCCAGCACCATCCGGTCGCCGGCGGCCACCTTGGTGGCCGGCTTGACCAGCACACGCCCATTGAGCGTGACCGCGCCCTGCGCCAGCAGTTGCTGCAGATAGCTGCGGGAGAACTCGGCCACGCATTCGGCCAGCACCTTGTCGGCGCGCAGGCCGTGCTGGGCCGGCGGCACGGTGATCTCGCGCAGCTCGGCTGCGGCAGCCTCGACCTCGCCGCCTTCGGCCTCGTCCTCGCCCGGCTCCCACGGCGATTCGCCGGGCGCAGAAGAAACAAGCCCCTGCGGGGCAGGGGCTTGTCCGGTTTGCCTGGTGCTGCGGCTCATCAGCGAGAAGGCAGGTAGCGCGAAGGATCGACAGGCTTGCCCTGGCGACGCACCTCGAAGTGCAGCTTCACGCGGTCCGCGTCGGTGCTGCCCATCTCGGCGATCTTCTGGCCCTTGCGCACGGTCTGGTCTTCCTTGACCAGCAGCGTCTGGTTGTGCGCGTAGGCCGTGAGGTAGGTGTTGTTGTGCTTGAGGATGATCAGGTTGCCATAGCCACGCAGGCCGGCGCCGGCATAGACCACGCGGCCATCGGCAGCGGCCATCACGGGATCGCCGGCCTTGCCTGCGATGTCGTAACCCTTGTTGCGCGCCTCGTCAAAACCGGCGATCAGGCTGCCCGATGCAGGCCAGATGAAGTCCACATCGTCGGCGCCCTTGCCGGCTGCGGGTGCAGGGGTGGGTGCCGGGGTCGGTGCGGGTGCAGGCGTTGCCGTGGAGCCGCCCGACGATGCCACGGGCGGCAGCGGCGTTGCCACCACGGGCGAGCCGCTGGGCGTGGAGGAGGCAGTGGACGAGGGGCGCGTGCCGACGCTGTCCGAGCTGGTCGGAGGCACGACGCGCACCACCTGACCGACTTCGATCAGGTTGGGGTTCTCCAGATTGTTCCAGCGCGCGATGTCCTTCCAGCTCTGGCCGGTTTCCAGGCCGATGCGGATCAGCGTGTCACCGGGCTTGATCGTGTAGTAGCCGGGCTTGCCGGCGTTTTCGACGCCGGGCAGCGGCTTGACGGCTGCCGATGGCGAGGAAGAGGTGGAGGAGGTGGTGGTCGTTCCACGGTCCTCCACGGGAGCCCTGTTCACTTGGGATGTGCAGCCTGCCAGAACCATGCCGGCAAGCACCACCGTTCCCCAAGCCCCAAGACTTCGCGATACCAACATAAGTTATTCCCTTCTAGGCGATGCCCGATTTTAGGGGGACAAAGTTCACGGCCTCCAAAATCGACTGCGTAAACCCGTGTGAACTCTTGTCAATCACCAGCAGTGCCTGCTTACCACCCGTAACCACCATGGGCGCGACAAGCCGCCCGCCCACGGCCAGCTGGTCGCACCAGGCCGAGGGCATGCTCTCGCCGCCAGCGGCCGAGATGATGCCCGCATACGGCGCTCCGCTGCCATAGCCTTCCATGCCATCTCCAAAGATCAGATGGACATTGGTCAGCCGCCAGGGCCGCAGGTTGCTGCGCGCTTTCTCGTGCAGGCCGCGCAGGCGCTCGATCGAATAGACCTCGCGTGCCACGCGCGCCAGCACCGCCGCCTGGTAGCCGCAGCCCGTGCCGATTTCCAGCACGCGGCCCAGGCCCGACTTCGCGGCTTCCGAACCCAGCAGCAGCTCGGTCATGCGGGCGACCACGCTGGGCTTGGAGATCGTCTGGCCCAGGCCAATGGGCAGGCTGGTGTCTTCATAGGCCTGGTTGACCAGGGCGCTGTCCACAAAGCGGTGGCGCTCCACCGATCCCATGGCGGCCAGCACGGCCGGCGACTGTATGCCGGTGGCAGCCAGCCGCTGCACCATGCGGGCGCGGACGGCGGCCGAGTCCAGGCCGATGCCCGAGGGCTGTTGCGGGACACGGGCACCGGCCGGCGCCAGCGCAGAGCGCGCAGGCGCCGCGCGCGAGGCCGGCGCAGGGGTCTGCACCGAGCGCGCCACCCACGAGGGAACTCCGGGACGGCGCTCGCTCACGGTTGCACCGCCCCGCCCTGGCCGGCCGACGCCAGCCTGGCCGCCGTCTGTGCCCAGTAGCCCAGGTTGTCGTGGTCGGTCAGGTCCACCTTCAGCGGCGTGACGGACACATGGCCGTGCGCCGTAGCGTGGAAGTCCGTGCCCTCCGAGTCATCCTTGGCCGCGCCTGCGCTGCCTATCCAGTACATCATTTCGCCGCGCGGGCTCTCCTGGGTGATGACGCGTTCGGCCGCATGGCGGCGGCCCAGCCGGCACAGCTTGAGGGGCTTGAGCGCGGACAAGGGCATGTTGGGAATGTTCACGTTGAGCAGCCAGGGCGACAGGCCGATCAGTTCCTGCGATTGCATGTCCATGACCAGCTGGCGCGCGGCGGCGGCAGCGGCCTCGATCTCGGACCAGCCCTTGTCCACCTGCGAGAAGGCAATGGAGGGAATGCCGAACAGAAAGCCTTCCATGGCGGCGCCCACGGTGCCGGAATAGATGGTGTCGTCGCCCATGTTGGCGCCGTTGTTGATGCCCGAGACCACCAGGTCGGGCCGGTAGCCCAGCAGGCCGGTCAGGGCGATGTGCACGCAGTCCGCAGGCGTGCCATTGACATAGCGAAAGCCGTTGTGGGCCTGGTGCACATACAGCGGCGCGTTCAGCGTCAGGGCGTTGGACTTGGCACTGTTGTTGTGCTCCGGTGCCACCACCTCGACGTCTGCCACCGTGCGCAGCGCCTCGTACAGGGCCTGGATGCCGGGCGCCTGGTAGCCGTCGTCGTTACAAATGAGAATCTTCATGGATACAGCAGGGATTGCGGGCGATTGTAGGCGGGCGTCTCGTCGCCCGAGGGACAGGAGGCATTCCCACCACACTCCTATCATCGGCCAGGCATTCAATCACAGGAGACAACCACCATGCACGCTTGGCTTTGCACCACGCCCACAGGCGTCGATCAACTGCAGTGGACGCAGCTGCCCACGCCCACGCCGGGCCCGGGGCAGGTACTGCTCGAAGTGAAGGCGGCCAGCCTGAACTTTCCCGATCTGCTGATCGTGCAGAACAAGTACCAGATGAAGCCTGAGCTGCCGTTCGTGCCGGGCTCGGAATACGCGGGCGTGGTCCAGGCCGTGGGTGAGGGCGTGAGCCACCTGGCCGTGGGCCAGCGCGTGGCCTGCCTTTCGGGCACGGGTGGCTTCGGCACCCATACGCTGGCGCCGGCCGCGCTGTGCATGCCGCTGCCAGACGGTTTCAGCTTCGTCGATGCTGCGGCCTTCATCATGACCTATGCCACCTCGCACCATGCGCTGATCGACCGCGGCCAGCTGCGCGCGGGCGAGACCGTGCTGGTGCTGGGCGCAGCGGGCGGCGTGGGCACGGCCGCCATCCAGATCGCCAAGGCGGCGGGTGCGCGTGTGATCGCAGCGGCCTCCACCGACGAGAAATGCGCGCTGTGCAAGGCACAGGGCGCCGATGCCACCATCAACTACAGCCAGGGCGACCTGCGCGCCGCCATCAAGGAAGCCACCGACGGCAAGGGCCCAGACGTGGTCTACGACCCCGTGGGCGGCGACTTCGCCGAGCCGGCCTTCCGCTCCATCGCCTGGCGCGGCCGTTATCTGATCGTGGGCTTTGCCGCAGGCCCGATTCCTGCCCTGCCGCTGAACCTGCCGCTGCTCAAGGGCGCATCGCTGGTGGGCGTCTTCTGGGGCGAGTTCTCCCGGCGCGAACCCAAGGCCAACGCGGCCATGATGCAGGAGCTGGCGCAGTGGTACGGCCAGGGAAAGATCAAGCCCGTGATCGACCGCACCATGCCCATGGCCGAACTGCACGCCGCCTATGCGCGCATGGGATCGCGCCAGGTGCAGGGCAAGCTGGTGATGGTCAACGAGCAGTGAACCGGGCGCTGGCCATGCCACACTGGAGGGCATTGCATTCTGAAACAACTGCCCACCCATGGCCGAGCGCTCCGCTTCCGAACTGGCACGCGAAACCCTGCGGCAACTGGCGCTGAACCGCCTGCCGCCCACCCCGGAAAACTACACCCGCCTCTATGAACAGGCGGCCGGCGAGCCCGGCCCCGCCAGCTTTCCCCAGGGCCCGCTGCGCCATGTCCATGCGCTTTTGCCTGCGCAGACGCCCGGACAGAAGCGCCTGCGCGACCAGTTGGGCGCCGCCATAGAGCGCAGCGACTGGCAAGGGCTGCAGCAGGTCATCACCGCCTATGCCAACGCGGCCCTGCAGCCGCCTGCCCATGAGGCCAGGCCCGTGGAGCTGCCCGTGCCGCCGCCCGTCCAGGCCCTGCCCGACGACCTGACCCAGCAGTTGGCACGGCGCTTCGAGTCCTTGTCCACGCTGCTGGACACCCAGGACACCAAAACCCGGCAACTGCACCAGCAGCTAATGGAGCAGCTGCAATCGCCGCCCGTGGATGCCAAGGCCCTGGCGCGGCGCCTGCACGACCAGCACTACCAGCTGTCGTTCGCCATCGCCGACCAGCTTCAGGTCCTGCAGTTGATGCAGGAGTTGCTGCAGACCCTGGTGCAGCACCTGGCCCAGGACCCCACGCATGGCAGCTGGCTGGTGCAGCAGCTCACGGCCATCGAGCAGGCCATCACCCCGCCGCTGTCGCCCGCGCCTCTGGCCGATGCACGGCGCGAGCTGCAGACCGTGATCCACCGGCGCCTGCAGCTGCAGGACGGCATGGCCGCCGCGCAGCAGGCGCTCAGGGACATGCTGGGCGGCTTCGTGCAGCACCTGGCGCAGATCACGAGCAGCAACGAAACGCTGGGCGCCCGCATGGAAGAGGCGGCACGCCAGCTGGACGGCATCCAGCGCCTGGAAGACGCAGCCCCGCTGCTGCAGCAGGTGCTGGAGGCCACGCGCACCATGGCCGCCGGCAGCCGCGTGGCCCAGGAGGAGCTGCAGGCGCTGCGCGCCCATGTCGATGCCTGCGAGGCCCGCATCGAAACACTGCAGCAGGAGCTGGACGAGGCCGCGCGCCGCGCACGCCACGACCCGCTGACCGGCCAGCTCAACCGCCTGGGCGTGAGCGAGGCGCTGGACCGCGAGGTGGCACGCGCACAGCGCCATGGCCAGCCTCTGAGCGTTGCCCTGGTCGACATGGACGGCATGCAGGCCCTCAATGCCGAGCTGGGGCATGCCATGGGCGATGCCGCTCTGGTGCATGTGGCCCAGTTGGCGCGCCAAGGGCTGCGCCCGGAAGACGTGGTGGGCCGCTATGAAGGCCAGGCCTTCGTGCTGCTGCTGCCGCAGACCCCGGAGACGGCGGGCGCCCAGGCGCTGCAGCGCCTTCTGCAGTTGCTGGAGCAGGCGCCTTTGCCCGCATCTGCTCAGCCCCCAGGCCAGCCCGCACCCCGGCCCCTGAGCTTCAGCGCGGGCGTGGCCCAGTTGCAAAGCCACGAAAACGGCATGGACGTGCTGCGCCGCGCCGACACCGCCATGCTGCAGGCCAAGGAGCGCGGCAAGCACTGCATTGCCACAGCATCAGGCGCACAATGGCAGCCAGTTGGAAATGCAGGCGCCGGCCTTTGATCCACCCCAAGGCCACGCCCCGTCTTTCCCCGCTTTTTTGCGCCACCTGCCCCGAACCGCCATGCACCTGCCCTTCCGCGCCTCCGTCCCTGCACCGCGGCGCCAGTTTCTGGTCGGCTCGGGCCTGGCCACGGCGCTGGGCCAGTTGCCTGCCTGGGCCCGGCTGGGCGAGCGGCCTGCGCACAACCCCTTCACGCTGGGCGTGGCCAGCGGCGACCCCGAACCCGACAACGTGCTGCTGTGGACGCGGCTGACGCCACCGCTGGCCCAGCTGGGCGAGACCGACACCACGGCCATGCCTGCGCTCAAGATCCGCTGGGAGCTGGCGCACGACCCGCTGTTCCGCCAGATCGTGCGCAGCGGCGAGGCCATGGCCCAGCCCGAATGGGGCCACGGCGTGCATGTGCAGGTGGGAGGACTGGCGCCCGACCGCTGGTACCACTACCGCTTCATGCTGGGACAGGCGGTCAGCGGCACGGGCCGCTGCCGCACGGCGCCCGCCCCCGGCAGCATGCCGCAGCGCCTGCGCCTGGCCTATGCCTCCTGCCAGCGCTGGGAGCACGGCTACTACGCGGCCTGGCGCCAGGTGGTGCAGGATGCGCCGGACCTGGTGATCTTCCTGGGCGACTACATCTACGAATACGCAACGCCCGCCATGACGCTGGGCCTGGCCCGCACGCACAGCCTGCGCGCCGCACAGACCCTGCAGGACTACCGCGACCGCTACGCCCTGCACAAGAGCGACCCGCTGCTGCAGGCCGCGCATGCCCTGTGCAACTGGTCCGTGGGCTGGGACGACCATGAGGTGGAGAACAACTACGCGGGCGACCAGGGCCAGGGCGATGCCGCGCGTTTCCTGGCCCGGCGCATGGCCGCCTGGCAGGCCTTCTACGAAAACATGCCGCTGCGCGCCAGCGCGCTGACGGGCGCCGGGGCATCGCATGGCGGCGGCGGACTGCAGCTGTACCGCAGCCTGCAATGGGGCCGGCTGGCCCGGCTGCATCTGCTGGACGGCCGCCAGTACCGCAGCGCCCAGGCCTGCCGCATCGAGGGCGAGGCAGACAAGGGCAGCGTGCGCCCTGCGCAATGTGCCGCCCTGTCGGACACGGCGCGCAGCTTCCTGGGCTGGACCCAGGAGCAGTGGCTGTACCGCCAACTGGCCGAGGACGCACGCCACCAGGGCAGCGAGGGGCCGCGCTGGAGCATCCTGGCCCAGCCCACCCTGCTGTCGGCGCACCGGCCGCCCTCGGGATCGCAGGCCACGGACAGCTGGGACGGCTACCCGGCCGCGCGCCAGCGCCTGGTGCGCCACCTCACGCCGGGCGCCCAGCCCACGCCGCGCAACAGCGTGCTGCTGGGCGGCGACCTGCACCAGAACTACGTCTGTGCCGTGCACGCCGATCCCGAGGCCGCGCCCGAACGGCGCAACCCCATCGTGGCCAGCGAGTTCTGCAGCACCTCGATCACCTCGCGCAGCGGCACCACACAGGCCAAGGTCGATGCCATCGTCGCCCACAACCCGCAGGTGCTGTACGCACGCTGCGAGGAACGCGGCTATGGCCTGGCAGACATCACGCCCGAACGCTGGACCAGCGAGCTGCGTGCCGTGGCCAACCCCATGCGCGCCGACAGCCGCATCTACACGCTGGCCCGCTTCACCGTCGAGGACAGGCGGCCCGGCCCCGTAGCCAGCTGACAGGGCACTGACGCAGGGCACGACCGAAGGGCACTTTCAGCAGGCCTCGGAATCAGTGGCTATCCTGACATCGCCACCCGGCATGCCGCCTATCGTATGGTGAGCTGCCTTGCCTCGCCCACCAGAACACGGAAGCCATGCACCTGACTTTCAGCGCCTACTACACCCTGATCTTCGCCGCCCTCGTCCTTTTGCTGGGCAAATGGCTGGTGCAGCACCTGCGCCTGCTGCGCGAATTCAACATCCCCGAGCCCGTGGCCGGCGGTCTGGTCGTCGCCGTCGCCCTGTTCGTGCTCAACCAGACCCTGGGCTACACCTTCAGCTTCAGCAGCGAGCTGCAGATGGCCTTCATGCTGGTGTTTTTCTCCTCCATCGGGCTGAGCGCCAATTTCGCCAAGCTGCGCGAAGGCGGCCGTTCGCTGCTGCTGTTCCTGGCCGTGGTCGCCGTCTTCATCGGCCTGCAGGACCTGGTGGGCGTGAGCCTGGCCACGATGCTCGGGCTCGACCCGCTGTTCGGGCTGATCGCAGGCTCCGTCACCCTGACGGGCGGCCATGGCACGGCAGGCGCCTGGGGCCAGGTTTTCGAGCGCGAGTACGGCATCCAGGGCGCGGTCACGCTGGGCATTGCCTGTGCCACCTTCGGACTGGTGATCGGCGGCCTGATCGGCGGCCCGCTGGCCAAGGCCCTGATCACGCGCCGCAGGCTTGCCGTGCATGACCCCGCAGCCGCCCCCGAAAAACAGCCCCCGCTGGGCGAAAGTGCAAGCCACGGCGGCTTCGAGAATCCCGAGCAGACGCGCCTGATCACCACCAGCGCGGCCATAGAAACACTGGCCCTGTTCGCAGGCTGCCTGGGCTTTGCCGAGTTCATGGCGCAGCTCACCGCCGGCACCCTGTTCTCCCTGCCCACCTTCGTCTGGGCGCTGGCAGGCGGCGTCGTGATCCGCAACACGCTGGACTATGTCTTTCACTTCCAGGTATTCGACCGGGCCATCGACGTCTTCGGCAATGCCTCGCTGTCCATCTACCTGGCCATGGCCCTGCTGTCGCTCAAGCTGTGGGAGCTGGCGGGGCTGGCGGCGCCGCTGATGGTGATCCTGGCGGCCCAGACCCTGGTGATGGGCCTGTATGCCGCGCTGGTGACCTTCCGCATCATGGGCAGCAACTACGATGCGGCCGTGCTGGCCGCCGGCCACTGCGGTTTCGGCATGGGTGCCACGCCCACGGCCGTGGCCAACATGCAGGCCATCACCAACCAGTACGGCCCCTCGCACAAGGCCTTCCTCATCGTGCCGATGGTGGGCGCCTTCTTCGTCGACATCGTCAATGCCACGGTGATCCAGCTGTTCATCCGCTGGCTGCACTGACCACCGCCAACACTGAACGCCCCATGCCGCTGCTGCGCCGCGCCCTTGCCGCCACCCAAGCGCTCGTCCTGGCCCTGCTGCTGGCAGGCTGCAGCCTGCCGCCGCTGGCCGGCCGCAGCGAATCCACGGCGCTGCCGCCAGAAGCCGCCCAGGCCACGCTGCTGGGCCAGGCGCTGGCACCGCTGCTGGACCAGCATCCGGGGCTTACCGGCATCCACGCGCTTTCCGATGCACGCAACGCCTACGCGGCGCGTGCCCTGCTGGCCCGCGTGGCCCAGCGCACGCTGGATGTGCAGTACTACATCTGGCGTGACGACACCACGGGCCACCTGCTGCTCGACGAACTGCGCCAGGCCGCCGACCGGGGCGTGCGCGTGCGCCTGCTGCTGGACGACGGCGGCACGGCGGGGCTGGACACGCAGCTCAGCGCGCTGGACCGGCATCCGCAGATCGAGGTGCGGCTGTTCAACCCCTTTGCGCAGCGCACGCCCAAGGCGCTGGGCTATGTGACGGATTTCTCGCGCACGCAGCGGCGCATGCACAACAAGAGCTTCACGGCCGACAGCCAGGCCAGCATCGTGGGTGGACGCAACATCGGCGACGAGTACTTCGCGGCCACCGACGGCGTGCTGTTCGCCGACCTGGACGTGGTCGCCATGGGGCCGGTGGTGGCCGATATCGCGCACTCGTTCGACCAGTACTGGGCCAGCGCCTCGGCCTACCCCGTGGCCAGCCTGCTGCCGCCGCTGCCCGACTATGCGGTGGCGCGCGCCAGCGAGGCCCTGGCCACCGAGGTGCAGCGCCCCGAGGCCCAGGCCTATGTGCGCGCCGTGGCGCAAAGCCCGTTCACGCAAGAGCTGCTGGCCGGCCGCCTGCCACTGCAATGGGCCCGCACCACCCTGGTCAGCGACGACCCGGCCAAGGTGCTGGGCCAGGTGCCCAGGCAGGGGCTGCTGATCACGCAGCTGGCACCCGCCATCGGCCAGCCGCAGCGCCAGCTGGACCTGGTCTCGCCCTACTTCGTGCCCACCGAGGCCGGTGTGCGCGCCCTGGCCGGCCTGCGCCGCCAGGGCATTGCCGTGCGCGTGCTCACCAACAGCCTGGAGGCGACCGACGTGGCCGTGGTCCACGCCGGCTATGCCCGGTACCGGCGCCCGCTGATCGAGGAAGGCGTACAGCTGTACGAGCTGCGCCGCCAGATCGGCGAGCCGGACACGCCCGCCGCCGAGGCAGGCGTGCCCCGGCAAGGGCTACCGTCGCCCGCCGCGTCCTCGGGCGGGAAGTCGGGCGGGAAGGCGGGCGTGGGTTCTGGCAGCCGCCCCGGCAGCTCGGGCTCCAGCCTGCATGCGAAGACTTTTGCGGTCGATGGCGAGCGCATCTTCGTGGGCTCGTTCAACTTCGACCCGCGCTCGGCCCACCTCAACACCGAGATGGGCCTGCTGATCGACAGCCCCGAGATGGCTTCGCAGATGAGCCGCATGCTCGACCAGAGCCTGCCGTCCGCCGCCTACCACGTGCAGATCGATGTACAGGGCCGCCTGAGCTGGACCACGGAAAGCGGCACGCCGCCTGAGCCACTCACCACCACCACCGAGCCCGGCAGCAGTGCATTCAAGCGCCTGATGCTGCGCGTGCTGGGCTGGCTGCCCATCGAGGGGCTGCTTTGATGCCGGGCCTGGCCGCTCAGTCCAGCCGGATCGACGGGCGCAGGCGCGAATTCATCAAATCGATCAGCCACAGCAGCCCGCCGCGCCAAAAGCCGTAGATGCGCGCCTGGTGCGAGCGGTACAGCATGATGTGGCTCAGCATGGCCATGCGCCCGCGGATCACGCCGCCGTTGAACAGGCCGAATTTGCCCAGCGATCCATAGGCGTCGTAATGGGCCAATGACACCAGGGCGCCAAAGTCGCGGTAGGCAAAGCCTTCGGGACGGAAACCCGGCTCCTTCAGCAGGCGCGGCAGCGTCTCCACCAGATAGCGGGCCTGCTGGTGCGCCACCTGGGCGGTGGGCGGCAGCGGCACGCTGGCACCGGGCAGGGTGAAGCTGGCGCAATCCCCCACGGCGTAGACATGGGGGTCGCTGGTCTGCAGCTGGCCGTTGACCTTGAGCTGGTTGCCTTGCGTGGTCTCCAGTCCCAGCTGCGCCAGGAAGGCCGGGGCCTTCACGCCCGCTGCCCAGACACGCAGGCCTGCGGGGACGAACTCGCCGCTGGCCAGAACGAACCCCTCTTCGCTGGCCGACTGCACGCGGCCGTTGACGATCACCGAAACGCCCAGGGCCTGCAGCCGCAGGCGCGTGGCTTCGGAAATCTCTTCAGGAAAACCGGGCAGCAGGCGTGGCCCGGCCTCGATCAGCACGATGCCGAAGCGCGCGGCCTCGCCCAGCGCGCCATAGGCCCGGGCGCTCTCGGCCAGCTGCACCAGCTCGGCCGCCAGCTCCACGCCCGTGGCGCCGCCGCCCACGATGGCCACGCGCAGCTGCTCGCCGCTGGTCATGCAGCGCACCATGCGCAGGCGGATCTCGCTGTTGAAGGCATCGGCCTTGCGGCGCGAGTCGATCATGAAGCAGTGCTCGTCCACGCCCGGCGTGCCGAAATCATTGGCGCCGCTGCCCACGGCGATCACCAGCCTGTCGTAGGCAATGCGCCGGCCCGGCACGATCTCGCGGCCATCGGGCGCCTCGATGGGGGCCAGCAGCACCTCGCGGGCCTCGCGGTCCAGGCCGCACATTTCGCCGGGCTGGTAGGCAAAGCTGGCGTCGCTGGCCTGGGCCAGGTAGGTGGTCTGCTGCTGGGCCAGGTCGCGCGTGCCGGCCGCAATGGTGTGCAGCATGGGCTTCCAGACATGGGCCGAATCGCTGTCCACCAGGGTCACGGAGCCGATGGCGTCCGTGCGCCCCTTGCCCAGCGCCGTGGCAATCTCCAGCCCCGCCACGCCACCGCCCACGACGACAATGCGCGCCCCGCCCGATCCCGTTGCCGAACCCGCTTCTTGTTCCTTGCCCATTGCTGCTCCCTGCCGGAAGGCCCGGCCGGCCGCACCATGCGCCGGCTTGCAGGACATTCGCTTCCAGACAGTCTTGATTCTTGTCAGTTTGGGTAGCAGGCGACTTGCTAGGGGTAAGCCCCAGATCTGCAACAGATATCTGATAGAAGACCGCCGGTCGCGCAAGGCCGGGTCTTGTAGGGGACCGTGCTTCGGAAAAACATCGTCCCTGCCGAATCGACCGCCGGATCTGGCCATCACGCTATCAATAAAAGAGCGGTCACCCCGTCCGTCGTGCAGCCTTGCCGACCATATGACGGTCTGCATCTGCAGGCCTGCACGAATGCCCCGCCGCCGGGCCCGCGATTTGCGATTGTCAATATACGAAACGTATATTCCCCGTATGATCGCCACCCCATGGGAATCGTCAAAATATCCGACCAATTGCACGACCAGATCCGCCTGTCCAGCGCGGCCCTGGGTCGATCCATCAACGCCCAGGCCGAGCATTGGCTGCGTGTCGGCCAGTTGGCCGAACACCATCCCCATCTCGACTACGCAGGCATCTGCGCCCTGCTGCTGCAAGAGGCCGCGGCCACGCTGAAGCTGGGCGAGCCCGAAGCGGCACCGGCTCCCGCCGATACGGCAGCACGCCGCCCGCGCCCCGTGCGCCTGTCGGGAGGCCTGCAATGAGGGGCGCCAAGCTTCGCAGCGTCCCGCTGCACGACGCTCTCGATATCGGGCAATCACGCAAGGCCGGTGGCCTGGCCGCCCGTGTCCTGCAGATGCTGGTGCCCCACGTGCAGCCGGGCGTCAGCACCGAGCACCTGGACAAGCTCTGCCATGACTTCATCGTCGATGAACTGCGCTGCGTGCCCACCAACGTGGGCTACCACGGCTTTCCGAAGACGGTCTGCACCTCGCCCAACCACGTGGTCTGCCACGGCATCCCCGACGCCCGGCAGATCCTGCGCGAGGGCGACATCCTCAATGTCGATGTGGCCGTGACCACGCCCGAGGGCTGGATCGGCGACACCAGCCGCATGTACTACGTGGGCCAGCCCTCCAACCAGGCGCGCCGCCTGGTGGAGACCACCTACGAGGCCCTGCTGGCCGGCATCCGCGCCGTGCGCCCCGGCGCCACGCTGGGCGACATCGGCCATGCCATCCAGACCGTGGCCCAGCGCGAGCGCTTCAGCGTGGTGCGCGAGTACTGCGGCCACGGCATCGGCAAGGTCTACCACGACGACCCCCAGGTGCTGCATTACGGCCAGCCCGGCCAGGGCATGGTGCTGGAGGCCGGCATGATCTTCACCATCGAGCCCATGCTCAACGCCGGCAAGGCGGCCACGCGCGAACTGGCCGACGGCTGGACGGTGATCACCAACGACAAGTCGCTGTCCGCCCAGTGGGAGCACATGGTGGTGGTGACCGACACGGGCTTCGACGTGCTCACGCGCTGGCCCGAGGGCACGGGCAGCTACGCGGCCATCTGAGCATGGCGTCCAACTACCTGTACCTGGGCCTGGCCATCGTCGCCGAGGTGGCGGCCACCTCCTGCCTCAAGCAGTCCGAAGGCTTCACGCGGCTGTGGCCCAGCGTGGTCACGGTCCTGGGCTACGCGCTGGCCTTCTACTTCCTGTCGCTGACGCTGCGCACCGTGCCCACGGGCGTGGCCTATGCGATCTGGTCCGGCGCGGGCATCGTGCTGATCTCCCTGGTCGGATGGCTCTGGCAGGGCCAGACGCTGGACCTGCCCGCGCTGGCGGGCATGGGCCTGATCGTGGCGGGCGTGCTGGTCATCCAGCTGTTTTCCAAGACGGCCGGACACTGAGCCGCTGCCCGCGCCGCGGCCCGGCCATCAGCCCGTGATGGCCTGGACCGATCCGGCCTGGCGGCGCAGCTCGAACTTCTGGATCTTGCCCGTGCTGGTCTTGGGCAGCTCGCCAAAGACCACGGCGCGCGGCACCTTGTAGCCGGCCAGGTGCTTCTTGCAGTGGGCCACGATGTCTTCGGCCGTGGTCTGCGCGCCGGCCTTCAGCTCGATGAAGGCGCAGGGCGTCTCGCCCCACTTGGGATCGGGCTTGGCCACTACGGCGGCGGCCAGCACGGCCGGGTGGCGGTAGAGCACGTCCTCGACCTCGATGGACGAGATGTTCTCCCCGCCCGAGATGATGATGTCCTTGCTGCGGTCCTTGATCTGTATATAGCCGTCCGGATGCTGCACGGCCAGGTCGCCCGTGTGGAACCAGCCGCCGCGGAAGGCCTCATCCGTGGCCTGCGGGTTCTTCAGGTAGCCCTTCATGGCGATGTTGCCCTGGAACATGATCTCGCCCATGGTCTGGCCGTCATGGGGCACGGGTTCCATGGTCTCCGGATCGAGCACGCTGGCCGAGCGCTGCAGGTGGTAGCGCACGCCCTGGCGGGAATTGAGGCGCGCGCGTTCGCCGATGTCCAGCGCATCCCAGGCTGCGTGCTTGGCGCAGACCGTGGCCGGGCCGTAGACCTCGGTCAGGCCGTAGACATGGGTGATGTCGAAGCCCAACTGCTCCATGCCCTCGATCATCGAGGCCGGTGGTGCGGCGCCCGCCACCATGGCCTTGACTCCGGCGGGCACGCCCTCCTTCATGGCGGCCGGCGCATTGACCAGCAGGCCGTGCACGATGGGCGCGCCGCAGTAATGCGTGACGCCATGGTTGCGGATGGCATCGAAGATGGCCTGCGCCTCCACCCGGCGCAGGCAGACATTGACCCCCGCGCGCGCCGCCACCGTCCACGGAAAGCACCAGCCGTTGCAATGGAACATGGGCAGGGTCCACAGGTAGACGGCGTGCTTGGGCATGTCCCACTCCAGCACATTGCTGATGGCATTGATGGCCGCACCCCGGTGGTGGTAGACCACGCCCTTGGGGTTGCCCGTGGTGCCGCTGGTGTAGTTCAGCGCGATGGCGTCCCACTCGTCGGCAGGCAACTGCCAGTCGAAACCGGCATCGCCACCGGCCACGAAGTCGTCGTAGTCCAGGCTGCCCACCTGCTCGGCGGCCGGGCCGTACAGCGCGTCCTCGACCTGGATCACCAGCAGCGGCGCGCTGCGCTGGCGCAGCTTCAGCGCCTTGGCCACCACGCCCGTGAACTCCGGGTCCACGATCAGCACCTTGGCCTCGCCGTGGTCCAGCATGAAGGCAATGGTTTCCGCATCCAGCCGCGTGTTCAGCGCATTGAGCACGGCCCCCGCCATGGGCACGCCGAAATGCGCCTCCACCATGGGCGGCGTATTGGGCAGCATCACGGCCACGGTGTCGTTCTTGCCCACGCCAGCCTTCTGCAGGCTGCTGGCCAGCTGGCGGCAGCGCGCATAGGTCTCGCCCCAGTTGCGGCGCAGCGTGCCGTGGACCACGGCCAGCCGCTCGGGATAGACCTCGGCCGTGCGGGCGATGAAGCCCAAGGGGCTGAGCGGCGCATGGTTGGCGCTGTTGCGCTCCAGATGCTGGTCGTAAATGTGGGTCATCGTGGTCTCCGGTTCGCTGGGTTTTCTGGTGAGATGCCCGCCTGCCGCCGCAGGCTGGCGAAACCTGAAGATATAGCAAGACAGGCTTACACAAGCTTGATGCGCATCCACCCGGCTCGCCACCGCACAGGCCCGGATAACCAAAGCGGCATGCATGGTCTTTGCAGGGCATCACAACTTTCAGAATTTCATGGAAACTGAAAATACTTATGCAGAACAATCACTTGACCTGCCTGCAAACGCGCCTGTGACTGTCCCCCAGGCGACTGCACAACCACAGTCCTCTATAAGACATCATTTATCAGATGACTCGGCCGCACGGCCCCGGCTTCACTCGTAGAATCGCCGCTTGGATTCGCCGGCCAGCACCGCTGGAAGGCGAACAAGGAGTTCCTAGAGGAGTCGCCTGGCAACGCTCCAGGCATCGTTGGAGACGAGCCTGCACCCCACCGGTGCAGGCTTTTTTTTGCTTCAGCGCAGGCTCAGGGACTGGCGCTTCCAGGCCGGGTCCTGCCAGCGCTGGAACAGCGGCAGGGCAGACACATCGCCGGTCACGCGCTCGGTGGCCAGGCCGTCCAGCCGCACCACTTCGAAGCTCTTGCGGTACCGGCCCTGGCCACGGGCCTCGCGCGCCACCAGCATCAGCTGGCCGCCAGGCACCCAGCCCGCCCATTCGGCCACGCCGGTCTCCGGGGCGGTGGCGGCCGGGGGCAGCACGTCGGCCAGCCAGCCGCCTTCGGTCTTGCGCAGCACCCACAGTTCGCGCCAGCCTTCCAGCGGCTGCACGGCCAGGGCCACGGCCGTGCCCTCGCGGTTGGTGCTGGCCGATGCGGCCCACACCACGCCATAGGTGCAGCGGCGCAACAAAGGGGCCTTGGCGCCGTGCTGGGCGTCCACCAGCAGCACGCAGGTTTCGCCGGCAGCACCGGGCTCGGTCAGCAGCGTCGGGCGGGCTCCGGCAGCAGGAGCCGCAGCAGCAACAGGCGACAGCGCCCAGCGCACGGCGCTCACCCGCATGGCCGCGTCGTTGTAGGCGCTCTGGTCTTCATCGGGCAGCTCGGACTTGCTGACGCCCGTGAACTCCGCCAGTGCCCGGGCGGCCGAAGCCGCCACGGCAGGGTCGGCCATGCTCTTGCGCGCCTGCTGAAAGGCCAGCGCCGCCCACACGCTGGCGCGGCGCATCTGCACGCGGCCGCGCAGGTAGGGCGGCAGGCCGGTCACGTCCACGCGCTCCAGCACATCGGCCTGCCAGGCATGCATGCGGGCGCGCTCATGGGCCGGCAGATCGGGGTCCACGCATTCGGGCCGTGTCAGCGCCAGGGCGGCGCGGGCGCGCTGCGGCGCGTCGGCGGCGGGCATGGCCAGCACGCGGCGGAAGAATTCGCCTTCATAGCAGACCTGCATGCGGCCTTCGACCTCATAGGTCGCAAAGCGCAGGCCGTAGCCGTTGGCCACATCCAGGTGGGCCGACAGCGTGGCGCCCGAGGCCTTGCCGGGCGCAGCGGCGGAGGCGCGCCGCGCCAGCCGGTCGGCAAAGCCGCCCAGTGCGTCGAAGGCCTGCGCGCCTTCGGCGCCAGCCAGGGTCCTGGCGGGCGCGGCCTGCAGGTAGGCGGCCGCCAGGCCGATGCCCAGCGCCTCGGCACCGGGCGTGTCCTGCACGAAGCGCAGCACGGCCAGCAAGGCGGGGGCATCGGCCTCGGTCATGGCCACGCGGCGCACATCGCCGGCGCGGATGAAGCCGCCGCGCTCGCGCTTGTGGTCCCAGACCTGGAGGTAGTCCAGGCGTTCGCCCCTGATCTCCAGCACCTCGCCCTGCCACAGGCTGGCCTGCTGCTGGGCGCCATCGCGCGGCGCGGCGCGCAGGCTGGCCTGGTCCTGCACCACGATGGCGCTGCCCATGCCGGTGGCCAGCGCTGCGGCGGCCAAGGTCGATACGGTCAGCATGGCTTATTGCTCCTGAACGGCTGCGTTGGCATCTTCGGCCGCCACGGAGGCTGCGCCGGCCTGTGCATTGCGGCTGCCGCCCAGCAGGGCCGCACCGATGAAGTCGCCATTGGTCGGCGGGGGCGCGATGATGACCTGGATCTTGTCCGAGAGCTTGTCGGCCAGCGTCTTCTGGATGAGCAGCGGGTAGCGCGTGACCAGGGTGCCTTCGCGCGCCATCTGCTCGGCGTTGACCTTGCCCAGGCGGTCCATGCGGAAGGCCTCGGCCTCGGCCAGCTTCTGGCGCGCATCGGCTTCGCCATTGGCCTCGATGCGGCGGGCCTGGGCGCTGCCCTCGGCGGCTTTCACGCGGGCCACGCGCTCGGCCTCGGCCTCCAGCTGGCGCTGCTCGATCTGGCGCTGCTTGAAGGGCAGCACATGCTTCATGGCCTCTTCCTGGGCACGCGCCGCAATCACCTGCTCGCGTGCGGCGGCTTCGGCGGCCACTTCGCGGCGCACCTTGTCGGCATTGGCGTCCAGCTCGGTTTCCTTGACGCGCTTGTCCTTGAGTTCCAGCGTGTAGCGCATCTTCTCGGAGGCCAGCTCCTCGGCCAGCAGGCTGTCCATGCCGCGGCGGTACTCGGCGGGCAGGTCCACCTTGCCGATCTGGATGCTGCGCAGCGTGACGCCGTCGGCCGCCAGGCGCGTGCGCAGTTCGGTTTCCATGATCTGGGCGATCTCGGCGCGCTTGGTCGAGAAGATTTCGCGCACGGTGTAGCGCGCAAATACCTTGTAGACCAGGCCCTGCACGGCGGGCTCCACGATGTCGCCGCCTATGTCCAGAGGCAGGTTGCCGGCCTTGACGGCGGGCGATGCGGGATCAAGCGCATAGCGCACGTTCAGGTCCAGGCCCAGGGACAGGCCCTCGACCGACTGCAGGGGTGCGCTGCCATTGGCCTGGCGCATGGCCTCCGGGCGGTAGCTCTGGTCGCGCAGGGAGAACACGCGCACCGTGTGCAGGCCCGGCACCACCCACACGCTGCCATCGCGCCACAGGCTGACCGAGCCCGTGAACTGGTTCAGGCGCACGCCCAGCGTGCCCTGCTCCAGGTGCTGCACGGGCGGGTTGCGCACCACCACCAGACCTGCCGCCACCACCACGGCGCCGATGGCCAGCCAGCGCACGGTACGTGCCGTGGGCAGCAGGACCGCCCAGTCCACGGGCTGGCGGCGGGGCGCGTTGCCCGGCAGCGTTGCAGCATCGGACCCGGCTGCGGGCGCGGCAGTGCCGGCTTCGTCCAGGCGGGCGGACTTGCGGCCCGTCAGGGCCTGCATGATGCGGTTCCAGGTGGCTTTCATGGTGTTCTCTCTCTCGGCTGTGATGACTGTTGTTGGCTGTTGTTGGCTGTTTCTGAGGCACCGGAAACAGGGGTGGCTCATTGAGGACCGATTGTTCGGATCTCCCCCGGAAGCAACAACGCGGCGCACGGACCAAAGCGCTCACACCGGCGGCGCAAACGCTCCGGCCCCGGAAGAAAAACTCACACCCGGGCCGGCGCAGGGCCGAGATAATCCCGCGAACACCGCCACGGCGGCCTCCCCGACCCCACCCCTGCACAGCCCCATGACCCGTATCGCCGTAATCGAAGACGACCTGCCCACCAGCAACCAGTTGGCGGGATGGATACGCAGTGCGCGCAGCGGCATCGTGATCGACCAGTGGTTCACGCGCGACGAGGCCGAGGCCGCCCTGGCCCGCGAGCACTACGACGCCGTGGTGCTGGACATCGAGCTGGGCCGCGAGCGCCATGCGGGCGTGGCCCTGATCAACGCCATCAACAAGCTGGGCCAGGGCACGCCGGTGCTGGTGGTCTCGGCCATGCCGGCCGCCATCTACCGCAGCATCATGAAGGCGCTGGACGCCTGGGACTACCTGCAAAAGACCACGTTCGAGGAGGCGGACTTCATCGAGACCTTCCTGGACATCCTGCGCACCACGCAGCGCGCGGCGCCCGTGGCCGCGCAGGCCGCCGCAGCGCCCGCAGGCGACGCCCTGGTGCTGGACCCGCTGTGGCAGCGCACGCCCACCTGGCGCGGCGAGCGCATCAACCTGCCGCTGACGGCCCAGCGCATCCTGGCCACGCTGCACCAGCGCAGCGGCGAAGTGGTGTCCTACGACGAGCTGTTTGAGGTGGTCAAAAGCGGCCGCAACCGCGACAACGTGCGCAAGCACGTGAGCACCATCCGCGAGGCCCTGCGCGAGGTGGACCCGGGCTTCGAAGGCATAGAGAACGTGCCCATGCGCGGCTTTCGCTGGGTGGGCCAGGCCGGCGCCGCCGTCCGCACATGAAGCGCCTGCTCAACCCCAGGCTGGAGCTGCCCCGGCTGGAAGTGCCGCGCCTGGGCCTGGCCGCCTTCCGCCAGCGCATCCTGCTGCGCGGCGTGTTCGTGCTGCTGGCCGTGGCCACGGTGGCGCTGAGCGTGGTGGTGCTCAAGGACGAGAAGGAACGCGCCTGGCAGGCCTACCAGCACGGCTTTGTGCGCAGCCAGGCCGAGGTCATGGCGCGGCTGCGCCATCCTTCGGGCCGGCTGGCCCTGCTCAACGCCGGCCACCTGGGCCAGGGCGTGACGCCGCTGGCGCCGCTGCTGCTGCCCTACGCGGCCATCGACTTCGACGATCCGCAAAAGTCCCAGCAGGCCGTGGAGATGGCCGGCTGCTCGGTGCAGTATCCCGATGGCGCCTCGCTGTGCGCAGCCATCGGCAACAATCCCTACGCAGGCGGATTCATCTATCTGGTGGGCAGCTTCTTCGCAGGCGAGCTGACACCGCGCGAGCGCGGCTCGCGCGAGCCCGCCCAGGCACACCGCGCCCGCATCACGCTGGACATGCGCGGCAGCACCTACCGCTGGATCGCGCCCTATGAGGCCATGCCGCAGCAGGGCAACAAGTCCGGCAACGGCGAGCACGGCCGGCTCACCGGCTTTGTGGACAACGGCACGCCCCAGCTTGAGGCCCGCGCGCGGCCCGTGCGCGATTTCCGTGGCTGGCTCTGGCAGAACGGCCATTGCCGCGACCTGCCGCCTGGCGTGCAGGGCCATGCGGGCAATGACAAGACACCCCCTGCAGCCGACTGCCTGCGCCGCACGCACTACTCCATCCGCCTGCCGGTCGAGCTGTTCCGCGAAGCCCTGTTCCGCAGGGACGTGCGCCCCGTCTGGCCGCCTGAAGACCTGGGCAGCATGCGTGTGCGCGTGGAAATGCTGGCCCCCGGGGACACGGAGCCGCCGCTGTTCGACAGCAACTCGCCTGGGGCGCAGCTTGCCGCCTCGCTCAACGACATCTCGCGCAGCCTGCTGCCCGGCGAGCGCGTGCAGATCCGCAAGGTGGGCGCCGACGAAGCCAGCGCCATCACCCTCAAGGGCGTGGATGTGCAGGCCGCGCCGTCGGCGCCCTGGCTGCTGCGCCTGATCAGCTGGCTGCCGCTGGATGCGGCCGGCGTCTCCGCCGCCACCATGACCCCGGCCGTGCCCACGGGCCAGGACATTCTGGACACGCCCACGGGCAACTACACCGTCAGCTTCACCGGCCACCCGCGCGATGTGGAGCAGGGCCTGGCCGCCGTGGCCACGCGCCTGTCCTGGTACCTGGGCGCCATGCTGGCCGCCATTGCGCTGGCCTGGCTGATCGTCGAGCTGGGGCTGATCCGCCGCGTGACCGCCCTCACCCGGCGCGCCGCCGCCGTGTCCTACAACGTGCAGGACGGCCATGTCGGCCCGCGCCTGGGCGACCTCGAAGTGTCGGACCTTCGTGGTTCCGACGAGCTGGGCATTCTGGCCG
This sequence comes from Delftia sp. RIT313, assembly GCF_000632165.1. Lineage (NCBI taxonomy): Bacteria > Pseudomonadati > Pseudomonadota > Betaproteobacteria > Burkholderiales > Comamonadaceae > Delftia > Delftia sp. RIT313. The sequence goes on from NZ_JFYT01000001.1 coordinate 190,140, forward strand.
GCGGACTGGCCGACCTGCTGCAGCGCGTGAAGGACGACCTGCAGCGCGAACAGCTGCGCGCCCAGCAGGAACGCGACATGTGGCATGCCGTGGGCCACGAAATCATGTCGCCCCTGCAATCGCTGATGGTGCTGTACGGGCCCGACGACCCCGGCCACCGCTACGTGCAGCGCATGCAGCAGGCCGTGCATGTGCTCTACGGCACGGCATCGCCGGCCGAGGCGCTGCAGGCCGCCAACGTGCCCGAAGGCCGGCTGGACCTGAACGCCTTCCTGTCCCACGTGGCCGCCAACGCGCACTTCGCGGGCATTGCCAACGTGGTCTACGAAGGCGGGAGCGGGGGCGGGAACAGGGACGTCACGGGCGCCGTGATCGTGCGCGCCGACGAGTTTGCGCTGGAAGACGTGGTCACCCACATCCTGCGCAATGCCGACAGCTACCGGCCCGCGGGCACGGCCATCACGCTGTCGCTGTCGGCCTCGGAGTCCGCCGCCAGCGCCACGCTGCACAACCAGGGCGCCACCATTGCGGAGGACCTGCTGGAGCGCATCTTCGAGCTGGGCGTGTCCGCCCCCCAGGAGCCGGCGGCCGCCGGCAGCGCCGAGCACCGGGGCCAGGGCCTGTTCGTGGCCAGGACCTACATGGCGAAGATGGGCGGCACGATCAAGGCGCACAACACGCGCGATGGCGTGGCCTTCACGCTGACCTTCCAGCGCCTGGGCTGAGGGCCGGGCACCGCCGGCCAGTGCCCCCGGGGCACGGCCGGATGGCCCCGCGAAGGCACAATACGCGGGTGTCCATTCCCCAATCGTTCATCCAGGAATTGCTCTCGCGCGTCGACGTGGTCGATATCGTGGGACGCTACGTGCAGCTCAGGAAGGGCGGCGCCAACTTCATGGGCCTTTGCCCGTTCCACAGCGAGAAGTCGCCCTCCTTCACCGTCAGTCCCAGCAAGCAGTTCTATCACTGCTTTGGCTGCGGCAAGAATGGCAACGCCATCGGCTTTCTGATGGACCATGCCGGCATGGGCTTCGTCGAAGCCGTGCAGGATCTTGCCGGCCAGGTCGGCCTGCAGGTGCCGCAGGACGACATCAGCCCCGCCGAGCGCGAGCGCCAGGCCGCGCAAAAGCAGAAACAGGCCACCCTCACCGACGTGCTGGAGAAGGCAGGCGACGCCTACCGCAAGCACCTCAAGGCATCGCCCCAGGCCATCGACTACCTCAAGCGCCGCGGCGTCTCGGGCGAGACCGCCAAGCGTTTCGGCCTGGGCTACGCGCCTGCGGGCTGGCGGTCGCTGGCCAGCGTGTTCCCGCAGTACGACGATCCGCAGCTCGAAGAATCGGGCCTGGTCATCGTTGGCGAGGGCGACGACAAGCGCTACGACCGCTTCCGCGACCGGCTGATGTTTCCCATCCGCAACGTCAAGGGCGAGTGCATCGGCTTCGGCGGCCGCGTCTTCGGCGACGAGAAGCCCAAATACCTGAATTCGCCCGAAACCCCGGTCTTTCACAAGGGGCGCGAGCTCTACGGCCTGTTCGAGGCCCGCACCGCCCTGCGCGACATGGGCTATGCGCTGGTCACCGAAGGCTATATGGACGTGGTGGCCCTGGCCCAGCTGGGCTTTGCCAACGCCGTAGCCACGCTGGGCACGGCCTGCACGCCCGACCATATTCACAAACTGTTTCGATTTACCGAAGCCGTCGTCTTCAGCTTCGACGGCGACGCGGCGGGACGGCGCGCCGCGCGCAAGGCGCTCGATGCGGCCCTGCCCTATGCCAGCGACACGCGCAGCGTCAAATTCCTCTTCCTGCCCGCCGAGCATGACCCGGACAGCTTCATCCGCGAATACGGCAGCGAAGCCTTTGCCCGCTACGTGGGCGACGCGCTGCCGTTGAGCCGATTTCTCATCGAAGCCGCCAGCGAAGGCTGCGACCTGGGCCAGGCCGAAGGCCGCGCCCACATGGCCAGCAATGCCCGCCCGCTGTGGACGGCCCTGCCCGACGGCGCCCTCAAGCGCCAGCTGCTGGGCGAGATCGCCGAACTCGTGCAGCTGGATGCGCGCGATCTCTCGGACCTGTGGTCGCAGGAAGCCGCCCGCAGCGGCCCCGCACGGGGCTCCATGGCCGGTGGCGCCCACCATCCGGGCCAGGCCAGCCATGCACCGGCCGCGCCCGACTGGGGCCAGCCGGCCGAATACAACGCCCCTTCGGGCTGGCCCGAGGGGAGCAGCCAGGGCGGCGGCGCAGGCGGCTGGCGCGCAGCCGAGCCCGGGCGCGGCGGCAAAAAGCCCTGGCCGCGCAAGCCCTGGGACAAGAATGGCCGCAGCGACTTCAACCCGCCGCCCATGGGGCCGCGCGTAGCCCCCGCCACGCGCACGGACCAGGCGGCGCGCCTGCTCATGGCGCACATGGAGTTCATGGAAGAACTCACCCACGAGGACTTCGAGGCGCTGGCGCGCTGCGCCGCCGGGCACGGCGCGCTGTTCCGCTGGATGGAAGCACAGTTCCAGGAATCCGGCCCCCGGCCCTTCGCCGTGCTGCGCGAGCAGCTGCGCGGCCTGCCCCATGAAGTGCTGGCCGACAAGCTGATGAGCGGCCCCCACGCCCATCCCGAAGGCGAGCTGTCCGAGCTGCGCCGCGAGCTGCGCGGCGTGCTCAACCGCATCGTCATCGACCACATCAAGGCCCAGATCGACGAAGCCGTGCGCGACATGGCACGGGACCCCAGCGCCGCCCAGCGCTATCGCGATCTCTTTGCCCGACAGCAGGTCCTGGAAAACCAGATGCGTACTTCCTCTTGAAATCGAGGTAAGCAGATATAATTAGGGGCTATCGGCAAGAGCGACAGCAGCACCTCCGGACCGGGCCCCGTGAAGAACTCACGTGATTGCAGCAACTGCACGGCCCAATTTCCCGCAAGGACTGCACACCAAATGTTCGCCCAGACATCTTGCCTGGAACGTTTTTCGCTTCCCTGGCGGACCTAGTCCGTCCGCGCGTGCGCCTAGGCGGCGCTTGTTTGAGTTTCCCTTTGTGTGTGTTCGCTCCTGACCGTGAGGTGTTCATGCCCGTTTCAAAGTCCGTGAAGTCCAAGCAGGCCCCCGAAGCTCCAGCGAAGCCCAAGACTTCGACAACCTCTTCAGCCCCGGCCAAGGCCGGTGCCGGCAAAGCCGCTGCAGGACCGAAGAGCGCCGCATCTGCGGCCAAAGCAAAGAAAGATACCGACGTGGTAACCAAGTCCCAAGCCGAACTCAAAGCCATGGCCGACGAGCTGCTCGCCGCCGCGACCCCCAAGCGCGGCCGCAAGAAGGCAGCCGAAGGCGACGACGCCCCCGCCCAGACCGAAAAGAAGCCTGCCGCCGCCAAGAAGGCGCCGGCCAAGGCAGCCGCAAGCTCCACCGCCGCTGCCAAGACCCCCGCCAAGCGCGGCCGCAAGCCCAAGGCCAAGGAAGGCGGCGACGACATCGATGATGCCGACCTGTCCGACATCGATGGCGACATCGACGGCGAAGGTGAAGGCGAGTCCGAGGTCGAGACCGAAGTGGAAGTCGAGGTCGAGACCACTTCGGCCCCGGCCGAAAAGGTCAAGCCCCTGCGCATGAAGATCAGCAAGGCCAAGGAACGCGCCTTGATGAAGGAATTCGGCCTGGACGAAACCGTCCTGACCGAAGAGGAAATGTCCACCCGCCGCCAGCGCCTGAAGGCGCTGATCAAGCTGGGCAAGACGCGCGGCTACCTGACGCACAGCGAAATCAACGACCACCTGCCCGACAAGCTGGTCGATGCCGAGACGCTGGAAGTCGTGATCTCCATGCTCAACGACATGGGCGTGGCCGTCTACGAGCAGACTCCCGATGCGGAAACCCTGCTGCTGAACAACACGGGCCAGTCCGCCACCACCGAAGAGGAAGCTGAGGAAGAGGCCGAAGCCGCCCTGTCCACGGTGGACTCCGAATTCGGCCGCACCACCGACCCCGTGCGCATGTACATGCGCGAAATGGGCACGGTCGAGCTGCTGACGCGCGAAGGCGAAATCGAAATCGCCAAGCGCATCGAAGGCGGCCTGATGGACATGATGGAGGCCATCTCGGCCTCGCCTGCCACCATCGCCGAGATCCTGGCCATGTCCGAGGAAATCCGCGAAGGCAAGGTCGTCATCTCCACCATCGTCGACGGCTTCGTCAACGCCAATGAGAACGACGACTACGTGGCCGAAGAAGACTTCGACGAATACGACGAAGAGGACGACGACGACGGCAAGGGCGGCTCCAAGGCGCTGACCAAGAAGCTCGAAGAACTCAAGAACGAGGCGCTGCGCCGCTTCGACGCCATGCGCGAGAACTTCGACAAGATGCACAAGGTGTACGACAAGGACGGCTACGGCACGCCCGTGTACATGAAGGTGCAGAAGGCCCTGACCGAAGAGCTGATGACCATCCGCTTCACGGCCAAGACCATCGAGAAGCTGTGCGACCTCGTGCGCGCCCAGGTGGATGACGTGCGCAAGAAGGAACGCGAGCTGCGCAAGATCATCGTGGACAAGTGCGGCATGCCGCAGGAGACCTTCATCGCCCAGTTCCCGCCCAACCTGCTGAACCTGCAGTGGGTGGTGCAGCAGGTCGCAGCCGGCAAGCCCTGGAGCAATGTGCTGGAGCGCAACATCCCGCCCGTGCAGGAGCTGCAGCAGAACCTGATCGACCTGCAATCGCGCGTGGTCGTGCCGCTGGACGAGCTCAAGCGCATCAACAAGCGCATGAACGATGGCGAGCGCGCCAGCCGTGACGCCAAGAAGGAGATGATCGAGGCCAACCTGCGCCTGGTGATCTCCATCGCCAAGAAGTACACGAACCGCGGCCTGCAGTTCCTGGATCTGATCCAGGAAGGCAACATCGGCCTGATGAAGGCGGTGGACAAGTTCGAATACCGTCGCGGCTACAAGTTCTCGACCTATGCCACGTGGTGGATCCGCCAGGCCATCACGCGCTCGATCGCCGACCAGGCGCGCACCATCCGCATCCCGGTGCACATGATCGAGACCATCAACAAGATGAACCGCATCTCGCGCCAGCATCTGCAGGAGTTCGGCTTCGAGCCCGATGCGTCCATCCTGGCGGCCAAGATGGAGATCCCCGAGGACAAGATCCGCAAGATCATGAAGATCGCCAAGGAGCCGATCTCCATGGAAACGCCGATCGGCGACGACGACGATTCGCACCTGGGCGACTTCATCGAGGACACCAACAACACCGCTCCCGTGGACGCCGCCATGCAGGCCGGCCTGCGCGACGTGGTCAAGGACATCCTCGACGGCCTCACCCCGCGCGAAGCCAAGGTGCTGCGCATGCGCTTCGGCATCGAAATGTCCACCGACCACACGCTGGAAGAAGTGGGCAAGCAGTTCGACGTCACGCGCGAACGCATCCGCCAGATTGAGGCCAAGGCCCTGCGCAAGCTCAAGCACCCGAGCCGCTCGGACAAGCTGCGCAGCTTCATCGACTCGCTGTAAGGCGCTGTGGTTGCCGGCCCCCCGGGCCGGCAACCGCCCCCCTGGAAAGCCCCGCACTCCCCTGCGGGGCTTTTTGTTTGTGGCGGGCCATCTGCCGGGCAGGGCGACGGTGGCGCGATAGACTGCCGCCTTTGTCTGCACGGGCAACAGCATGGCTCTCGAAATCGAACGCAAATACCTGGTGGCCGACCCTGGCATCGTGGCAGGCCTGACCGGCGTGCGCATGGCGCAGGGATACATCGCCGACAACGGCATGTGGGTGCGGGTGCGCATCGCCGGAGACACCGGATTTCTCACGCTCAAGGGCCCGGCACGCGGCATGAGCCGGGCCGAATTCGAATACCGGATCCCGCTGGCCGATGCCGAGACGCTGCTGGCCCAGCACTGCGCACATGGCGCCATCGACAAGGTGCGCTACATCGTGCCGGTGGACGGCTTCGACTTCGAGGTCGATGTGTTCGAAGGCCCCCTGGCCGGCCTGGTCACGGCCGAGATCGAACTGGCGAGCGAGGATATCCAGCCGCCATCGCCCGCCTGGCTGGGCGCGGAGGTCACCTCCGACCTGCGCTACAGCAATTCGCAACTGGCCAAGACCCGGCAGTTGCCTTCGCCGGCCCTGCTGCCGGGTTGAAGCAGGACGGCCCTGTTGCCGCGCCAGGACGGCCTGTGCCGCGGCGGTTCAGCCGCCGGCCCGGTCCAGGGCCATGGCCTGCACCTGCAATCCGGAGCCCTCGCGCAGCGGCTGCAGATCGCCCTGCGCCCGGAAGCCATGCGCCAAATACAGCCGCATGGCGGGAGAGTCTGCTGCGGTCACGCCCAGCCGCACACGCCGCATGCCCATCTGCCAGGCCCAGGCGACGGCCTGCGCCAGCAGCGCCTGGCCCGCGCCCCGGCCACGCGCGGCAGGATCGACCCACATCTGAAAGAGGTCGGCCACGCCGGGCTCGTCGGCACACAGCTTGCACCAGACCAGGCCGCAGGCCTGTTCGCCGTTGACAGCGAAGAGCACCCTGTCCCTGCCCCCGGCAGCAGCGGCCTGCAGCCGTGCAGCCCAGTCCGCGTCCGCCCTTGCAGCCTCTGCCGCCCAGGTGCTGCCGAAGGCGTCGGGGGCATCGCGCAGGGCATGCAGGCGGATATCGCGGTACTGCGGCCATTCATGGGGATCAACGGGGCGGATGGAGATCATGGAGCTTTCTGCGTCGGACAAAGGGGTTGGGAAAGAGAACCTCAGCCCCGGCCATGCCGGGCTGCGAGCACCGCCAGCATACGGAAGAAGGCGGCACCGATCTCCTCCTCGCAGACGCAGGCGTATCCCAGCAGCAGGCCGCGCCGCTTGTGCGGGCCTGCGTAGTAGCGCGACAGCGGCTTGACGAAAATGCCCGCCTGCCGGAGATCCTCGGCAAGCGCCACATCGTCGTCCTGGCCCGGCAGCTGCATCACGAAATGCAGGCCTGCGCTGCTTTCCACCCAGGGCAGGTGGTCGGCGCCCAGGTAGCGCTCGATCAGGGACAGCAGCATGCGGCGGCGCTTGCCGTAGAGCAAGCGCATCTTGCGGATGTGGGCGGCGTAGTGGCCTTCGGTGATCAACTCGGCAATCACCTGCTGGGGCAGCTGGTGCCCCTCGCGGTACAGCTCGGAATGGATGCGCCGCAGGGGCTCGGCCAGGGCCGGTGGCAGCACCATGTAGCCCATGCGCAGCCCCGGATAGAGGGTTTTGCTGAAGGTGCCTATGTAGATCACGGGCGCACCTTCCTCCATGCCCTGCATGCTGGGCACGGGACTGCCGGAGAAGCGGAATTCGCTGTCGTAGTCGTCCTCCACGATCCAGGCGCCCACGCGGCGCGCATAGGCAATCAGCGCACGGCGCCGGGCCATGCTCATGACGGCGCCCAAGGGATATTGGTGCGATGGCGTGACGAAAATCAGCCGGGGCGCGGGCAGGCCTTCGGGCAGTTGCATGCCCTCCTCGTCCACGGGCACGCTGTGCAGGTGCAGCCCGTGCTGCATGCGCAGCACGTTGGCAATGCCCCAGTAGCCGGGCTCCTCCATCCACACGCAGTCGCCGGGATCGGCAAGGCTGCGCACCACCAGGTCGATGGCCTGGTGCACGCCTTCGGTGATCAGCACCTGGCCCGGCCCACAGTCCACCGAGCGCGCCACGCGCAGGTGCTCGGCCAGGGCCTGCTTGAGCGCGTCCACGCCGCCGCGCGTGCCGTAGGTCAGCAGTTGCGGCCCGGCGTGGCGCAGCAGGCGGTTGTGGATGCGCGCATAGGTGGCGCGCGGAAATTCGGTCACGTCGGGCACGCCGGGCATGAAGGCGCCCCATTGCTGCTCGGAGGCCTGGGCCGTTTTCAGCAGGGCCTGCGCCTGTGCAGACAGGCCGCCGCCCGGTGCGGGCGCCGCGGCGGTGGCGCGGCGTGCGGGCGCACGCCCGCCGCTCAGCAGCAAGGCCGCAGGCAGGGTGTCCACCACATGCGTGCCCCGCCCCACCTGGCTGCGCACATAGCCCTCCACCTGCAGCTGCTCATAGGCGTGGTTGACGGTGTTGCGCGACACGCCCAGCTCGCGCGCCAGGTCACGCGAGGCAGGCAGACGGCTGCGCGGCAACAGGGCCCCGCTGTCTATGGCCTGGCGGATGGCCAGGTACAGGCCCCGGTTGAGATGGGTGCGGTCGCCGCCCAGCCCGCGCCAGTCCATCTGGAGGATGAGATCCGCGCACACGGAGGGTTTTGCCATGCCTGCCTTGGTGGAGTGAGGATAGAGGTGGAAGTGGAGGCGCGCTCAATTGGCACCACCATCTTTTCAAAAGATGGCTCCAGTCATGGAACCAATGGCCACTATAACGGGAAGCCTTGCATCCCCATCAACGGAGAACCCTCTCATGTCCAGCGCCACCGCCTCTTCCCCGAACCAGCAACTCCAGAACCGGCGCAACGCCGCCATGCCGCGCGGCGTGGGTGTGATGTGCGGCTTCCATGCCGTGCAGGCCGACAACGCCCTGCTGACCGATGCCGAGGGCCGGCAGTACATCGATTTCGCGGCCGGCATTGCCGTGCTCAACACGGGCCATCGCCATCCGCGCGTGGTCCAGGCCGTGCAGCAGCAACTGGAGCGCTTCACGCACACGGCCTTCCAGATCGTTCCCTACGAAAGCGCGATTGCGCTGGCCGAGCGCATCAATGCGCTGGCGCCCATCGCCGGCCCGGCCAAGACCGCCTTCTTCACCACGGGCGCCGAGGCCGTGGAGAACGCCGTCAAGATCGCGCGCCATGCCACGGGACGCTCGGCCGTGATCGCCTTCCAGGGCGCCTTCCATGGCCGCACCCAGCTGGGCATGGCACTGACGGGCAAGGTGGCGCCCTACAAGCAGGGCTTCGGCCCCATGCCGGGCGAAGTCTTCCACGCGCCCTTCCCCAGCGAGCAGGCCGGCGTTAGCGTGCAGCAGTCGCTGGACGCCATTGCCATGCTGCTCAAGACCTCGGTGGACCCGCAGCGCGTGGCCGCCATCATCGTGGAGCCCGTCCAGGGCGAAGGGGGCTTTCACCCCGTGCCTGCCGCCCTGTTCACCGGCCTGCGCCAGCTGTGCGACCAGCACGGCATGCTGCTGATCGCCGACGAGGTGCAGACCGGCTTCGCTCGCACGGGCAAGCTGTTCGCCATGGAGCACTACGGCGTGCAGCCCGACCTGATCACCATGGCCAAGAGCCTGGGCGGCGGCCTGCCGATCTCGGGCGTGGTGGGCCGCGCGGCCGTCATGGACGCGCCGCATCCCGGCGGCCTGGGCGGCACCTATGCCGCCAACCCGCTGGCCGTGGCCGCGGCCCATGCCGTGCTCGACGTGATCGATGAAGAACGGCTGTGCGAGCGCGCCCACGCACTGGGCAACCAGCTGCGCGCGCGCCTGCAAGCCCTGCAGACGCAGGATGCCGGCATTGCCGACGTGCGCGGACTGGGCTCGATGCTGGCCGTGGAGTTCCGCCTTCCCGGCAGCGGCGAGCCCGATGCGCAGCGCGTGGCCGCCGTCGTCCGGCACGCGCAGGAGCAGGGCCTGCTGCTGCTGACCTGCGGCCTGTACGGCAACGCCATCCGCTTTCTCTATCCGCTGACGATTCCACAGCCGCTGTTCGCCAGGGCCCTGGACATCATCGACAGCGCCATCACCCAGAGCGCGTCCCAGCCAGTCGCCGCCTGAATCCCCATCCCAGCCACACCCTGCCGCACCATGAGTCTTTCACTGCAACGCCCCGATCTGTTCCGCCAGGCCTGCCTGCTCGCCGAGGGCTGGCGAGCCGTGGGCTCCGGCCCCGCCATCGACGTCTTCAACCCCGCCACGGGCGAGCGCCTGGGCCAGGTGCCTGCCCTGCAGGCCGGCGAGACCGAAGCCGCCATTGCCGCCGCACAGCGCGCCCTGCCCGCCTGGGCCGCGCTGACGGGCAAGCAGCGCGCCGGCATCCTGCGCCGCTGGTTCGACTTGATGCTGGCGCACCAGGACGATCTGGCGCGGCTGATGACCCTGGAGCAGGGCAAGCCCCTGGCCGAGGCGCGCGGCGAGATCGCCTACGCGGCCTCCTTCATCGAATGGTTTGCCGAGGAAGGCAAGCGCGTGGACGGAGAACTGCTGCAGTCGCCCACGGCCGGCCAGCAACTGCTGACGCTGCGCGAGCCCATTGGCGTGTGCGCCGCCATCACGCCCTGGAACTTTCCGGCCGCCATGATCACGCGCAAGGCCGGCCCGGCGCTGGCCGCCGGCTGCACCATGCTGGTCAAGCCGGCCGAAAGCACGCCCTTCACCGCCCTGGCCCTGGGCGTGCTGGCCCAGGAGGCCGGCATTCCCGCTGGCGTCTTCCAGGTGCTGACCGGCCACCCGCAGGACATCGGCCAGGCGCTGACCCAAAGTCCCGTGGTGCGCAAGCTCAGCTTCACAGGCTCCACGGCCACCGGGCGGCTGCTGATGCGCCAGTGCAGCGACACGGTCAAGAAGCTGTCGCTGGAGCTGGGCGGCAATGCGCCGTTGATCGTGTTCGACGATGCCGATATCGACCAGGCCGTGGCCGGCATCCTGGCCTCCAAGTTCCGCAACGCGGGCCAGACCTGCGTATGCGCCAACCGCATCTATGTGCACGACCGCATCCATGACGAACTGGCCCGCCGCCTGGCGCGGGCCATGGCGGAGTTCAAGGTCGGCAACGGCCTGGAGCCCGGCGTGACGCATGGCCCGCTGATCAACGAGGCCGCCGTGCAGAAGGTGGAAAGCCATGTGGCCGACGCGCTGTCCAAGGGCGCACGCCTGCTGGCCGGTGGCAGGCGCCCGGTGCCGGGCCAGCTGTTCTACGAGCCCACGCTGCTGGCCGATGTGAACGACAGCATGCGGGTCTGCGAGGAAGAGACCTTCGGCCCGCTGGCGCCGCTGTTCCGTTTCCACGACGAGGACGAAGTGGTGCGTCGCGCCAACGACACCATCTACGGCCTGGCCGCCTATCTGTTCACCAACGACAACCGCCGCATCTGGCGCGTATCGCGTGCGCTGGAGTACGGCATGGTGGGCATCAATACCGGCCTGATCTCCAACGAGGTCGCGCCCTTCGGCGGCGTCAAGCAGTCCGGCCTGGGCCGCGAGGGCTCGCGCCACGGCATCGAGGAATACCTGGAAACCAAGTACCTGTGCCTGCAGACGGCATGAGCACGGTATGAGCACGGCATGAGGACGGCCTGAAGTCCGCAGTGCCCCCCGGCAGGGAAGACAGCATGGGCCCTTGACGGCAGCCTGGCTAGACTGGGCGCCATCAAAGGCCTATCCGATTCGCACCATGGACGCTTCTTCCGCCAGCCCCTCCTCCCCCACCGCGCCACTGCGCATCGCCGTCATGGGCGCAGGCGCCGTGGGCTGCTATTTCGGCGCACTGCTGGCGCGCGCCGGCCACCAGGTCACGCTGATCGGCCGTCCCGCCCATGTGCAGGCCGTGCAGCAGCATGGCCTGCGGCTGGAGACGGCGGCGCTGGACATCCAGGTGCCCATGCAGGCATCGACCGAGGCCAGCGCCGTGCGCGATGCCGATGTGGTGATGTTCTGCGTCAAGTCCACGGCCACCGAGGAAGCGGCCCGCGAGATGCAGCCGCACCTGGCGCCGGGCGTTCTGGTGCTGACCATGCAAAACGGCGTGGACAACGACGAGCGCGTGCGCGCCGTGCTGGGCCCGTCCGTTGCCGTGGCGGCCGCCGTGGTCTATGTGGCCACGGCCATGGCCGGTCCCGGCCATGTGCGCCATTTCGGCCGTGGCGAGCTGGTCATCGCGCCCTCTGCACTCAGCGAACAGGTGGCCCGGCAATTTGGCGCGGCGGGCATTGCCGTGCAGGTATCGCCCGATGTGCGCGGCGCGCTGTGGGCCAAGCTGGTGATCAACTGCGCCTACAACGCGCTGTCGGCGCTGTGCCAGCTGCCCTACGGCCCGCTGGTGCAGGCGCCCGGCGTGGCGCACGTGGTGGACGACGTGGTGGCCGAATGCCTGGCCGTGGCCAGGGCCGACGGCGTGGCCCTGCCCGGCGACGTGCCCGCTGCCGTGCGGGGCCTGCCGGCCACCATGCCGGGCCAGTTCTCGTCCACCGCCCAGGATCTGGCGCTGGGCAAGCCCAGCGAAATCGACCACCTGAACGGCTACGTGGTGCGGCGCGGCGAGGCCCTGGGCGTGCCCGTGCCGCTGAACCGCACGCTGCAGGTGCTGGTCAGGCTGGCCCCGTCACGCGTGCAGGCCAGCCAGGCGCCCCGGAACCCGCCTCAGAACTCGTAGTTGGCGGACACCCACAGGCGGCGGCCTTCCTGGTTGTTCGCGTAGCGGTTCCCAAAGATCACGGTACCCTGGACCTGGCCCGGTACGTTGTAGGGCTGGTAGTCCACGAAATCCTTGTTGAACAGGTTGTAGATGGCCGCGTTGATGGTGAACTGCTTGCTCACGCGGTAGCTGCCACCCAGGTGGAACTGGGTATAGGCCTTGTAGTTGCCCAGCGCGGCCTTGGCGGCCTGGGAGCTGGCGCTGGTGCCGGGGTCGCGGTAGCGTTCGCTGCGGTATTCGGCACGCAGCCACAGGTTCCACTGGGCACCCGGCTCCCAGTTCAGGCGGGCGTTGAGCGCATGCTTGGGCGTGTCGCTCAGCGGGTTGCCCCGGTTGGGGCCGCTCTTTTGCTCGCTCTTGGTGAAGGTGTAGTTGGCGCTGGCATTCCAGCCGCGCGCCAGCGGCATGCGCGCGCTCAGCTCCAGGCCGCGCGTGACGGCCTCGTCCACGTTGATGGACTGGCCGAAGGCATCCACCAGGGGCCAGTTGCCGAAGCTCACGCAGCCGGGGCGGTTGGGCGCTGCCGCAAAGTCGCAGTTGATCAGGCCCGGGCCGCTGGTGATCTTGTCCTTGAACTCGTTGTTGAACACCGTGGCGCTGCCCGCAAAGCCCGTGGGGCTGTCGAAATAGACGCCCAGTTCGGTGGTGCGGCTGGTTTCGGGCTTGAGGTTGGGGCTGCCCACCAGCGGCAGGCGGCCCTGCTGGCCGAAGCCGTTGATGCCGGGCGCCAGCTGCTCCACACGCGGCGTCTTGTAGCCGTTGCTGACGCCGCCCTTCACGGTCCACTGCGGCGCGGCATTCCACACGCCGTAGATGCGCGGGCTGAGCTTGCCGCCGAAGAGACTGTGGCGGTCATAGCGCGCGCCCATGGTGAGCTTGAAGGCGTCGGTCAGGCTCCATTCGTCCTCGGCAAACAGGGCCTTCTGCGTGAAGGCGAACTTGTTCGGCGCCACGCCGTCCTTCATCTCGGCATCCCACCACTGGCCGCCCAGCGTGGTCAGGTGGGCACCCCAGGGCAGGACCAGCTTGCTGTCCAGCACCTTGCTTTCCACCTCCAGCGTGCGCGCAGCGCCCGGTGTCGCGCCCGGCGTTCCCGGGGGAACGGTGCGGCCCATGGTTTCGGTGCGGTTCACCATGAAGCTGGTGTCCCAGGTTCCGAAGCCGAAGCGGCCCGTGTGCGCCAGCGTGAGCTGGTCGCGGTTGTATTTCTGCTCGGGGCCGTAGCCCCCCTGCAGCCCCAGCGTGCCGAGCTGGCCGCGCGAGTTGTCATAGGTCTGGCGGCCCGAGTCCAGGTCCAGCGTGATGTCGTGGTACCTGTTGGGCGTGAGCGCCAGGCGCAGGCCCAGGTTGTTGATCTCGGACTTGACGGGGTTGCCGCCCATGAGGGGAACGGCGGGCTGGCCGTCGGCGCCCGCATAGGTGATGTCCGAAGCGGCCCGGCGCTGCGTGCTGCCGCGGATCGACAGGCCCAGCAGGTCCTCCTTGATGGGGCCGCTCAGGTAGAACTTGCCGGATTTGATGTCGCCGAACTCCGACTCTTGCTGCAGCGTGTAGTCGGCGCTGACGCTGCCCGTCCAGGTCTTGCCGACCTTGCGGGTGATGATGTTGATCACGCCGCCCATGGCGTCGGAGCCGTAGAGCGTGGACATGGGGCCGCGGATGACCTCGATGCGCTCGATGGCGCCGATGGGCGGCATGAAGCTGGTCTGCGTCTCGCCAAAGCCGTTGGGCGTGACGTTGCCGGCCGAGTTCTGGCGGCGGCCGTCGATGAGCACCAGCGTGTAGTCGCTGGGCATGCCGCGGATGCTGATGTTCAGGCCGCCGGTCTTGCCTGCGGGGGCGCCCACGTCGATGCCTTCCACGCTTTCCAGCGCGTCGGTCAGGCTGCCGAAGCGGCCCTTGGCCAGTTCCTCACGCGGGATGACGGTGATGGAGGCCGGCGCCTCCTTGATGTCCTGCTCGAAACCCGAGGCGGAGACCACGACTTCGCGCAGCTCCGTGGCGGGCGCGGCATTGCCTGTTGCCGTCTGTGCAGAGACGGCACCCGAAGCGCAGACGGCAGCCACCACAAGGGCCAGATGGGAAGGACGCGACGGAAGAACTCCGCGCAGATCGCGATACGACATGCAAACACTCCAGAAACGGAAAACGGGCTGTGGGGCCCGTGCAACTCGCTTTGAAATGTTTGGTTATGCGATGGGATGGGGATATGTAACGAAATTATATGAACATTGAGAATCATTTCCATTCTCATGATCACAATAGGATTTATCTGTCGCACGGATGCTACGTTCCTAGGAGCAGAAAGCGCTGACGGCACCAATGCTTGCGCTGGCGCAAGCTGCTCTCACCACCTCAATACACATCGCGCCGGTATCGGCCGCTGCGCACCAGCTGGTCCATCTGCGCCTCACCCAACACGGCATGCAGCGCCTGGTCCACGCCCTGGGCCATGCCCTGCAGGCTGCCGCAAACGTAGATGGCTGCGCCCTGCGCCACCCATTGGCGCAAGACATCGCCGGACTGCGCCAGCAGGTCCTGCACATAGGCGCGCGGCGCGCCTTCGCTGCGGTCGCGCGAGAAGGCCAGGTCCAGGCGCTGCAGCACGCCGCCATCGCACCATGCCTGAAGCTCGTCGCCGTACAGCCGGTCGTGCGCCGCATTGCGCTCGCCGAACAGCAGCCAGTTGGGACCCAGGCCCGCCGCAGCACGCGCGCGCAGGTGGCTGCGCAGGCCGGCCAGGCCCGTGCCGTTGCCGATCAGCACCAGCGGGCGCTGCAGGTTGTCTTCCAGCCGGAAATTGCGGTGCGCACGCAGCCGCAGGGTGATGGCTGCCCCCAGGGGCGCGCCCTGCGTGAGCCAGCCCGAGGCCAGGCCCGGCGAGCCATCCTCGCGCCGCGCCTGGCGCACCAGCAGGTGCACGCAGCCATCCTGGGCGATGGAGGCGATGGAGTACTCGCGCGAATGCTGCGGGTCCGCAGGAATGCAGACCTGCGCCAGGTCGCCGGACTCCCACAGCGCGGGCTCCGTTGCAGGGGGCTGCAGCTCGATGTGGAACACCGGCTCGCCTGCGCTGCCCGGGTTCATGTGCCGGCGCGCGGCCAGCGTCCATTCGCTGAAGACCGGCTGCTCCCATGCCGGCATGTCGCCCAGGCTGCTGATCTGGGTCAGCTGGTGCTGCCAGGCAGTCAGCGCCTGCGGCGCGCCGTTGTCCATTTCAATGCGCTCGAACCAGGGCCTGGCGCCACCGGCACGCAGCCAGCTGTCCAGCGCGCGGCCAAAGCCGCAGAACTGCGCGTACTGCCGGTCGCCCAGCGCCAGCAGGCCGTATTGCAGATGGGACAGCGGCCGTGCCTCGGCCATGGCGTGCGCCAGGAACAGCGCCGCGTTGTCGGGCGGATCGCCCTCGCCATAGGTGCTGGCGATGAACAGCGCCCTTTGCGTGCGCGCCAGCAGGTCGGCATCCACAGCGTCCAGGGCGCACAGGTGCACGCTTTCTCCGGCCGTGTGCAGCAGCCGGGCGGTTTCGCGCGCCAGTTCCTCGGCCTGGCCGGTCTGGCTGGCATAGGCCACGAGCAGGGGCAGCGCGCCCTCGCGTGCGCTGGTCAGCGCAGCCGCTTCCTGCCGGGCCCGCATGCGCTGGCGGCGCTCGCGCCACCAGATGGCGGCGCACATGGCCGCATAGAGCAGGACCAGCACGGCGGCTGCGAGTACGCGCAGCCCAGGGTCGGACAAGGTCATGGCGGGGACCGGAAATCTACACGGCGGAAAAAGTGAAGGAAACGCTCACGGCAGCAGCGCGGCAAAAGCCGTTGTCATCGCCATGGCAGGGCCTTGCGCAGTGCGCTCGCACAGCAGCGCCGCCACGCCGCGCTGCTCGGCAAAGTCCAGGCCCTCGCGCGGCCCCAGCACGGTGAGCACGGTGGCCAGGGCGTCGGCCTGCATGCATTCGGCATGCAGCACGGTGACGCTGGTCAGGCCATGCGCCACGGGCTCGCCGCTGCGCGGATCGATGGTGTGGGAGTAGCGGCGCCCGCCCTGCTCGAAGGCATGCCAGTGGTCGCCCGAGGTGGCGACGGCCATGTCGCGCAGCGGCAGCGCCAGCGGCGTGGACTGGTCCGCCATGCTGGCCACGGCCACGCGCCAGGGCTGGTTGCCAGGGCGCTGACCGCAGGCACGCAGCTCGCCGCCCACCTCGACGAGGAAATCGGTATGGCCCAGCGCCTGCAGGCGCTCGGCGACCAGGTCCACCGAATAGCCTTTGGCGATGCCGCTGAAGTCCACATGCACGGCGCCGGGCTGCAGTGCGCGCCGGCCCGCCAGATCCAGCACGATGCGCTGGTAGCCCACGCGCTCGCGCACCCGCCGCAGCGCATCGGCATCGGGGATGCCGGCGCCCTGCGCCTTTGACGCACGCGGGCCGAAGCCCCACAGATCGACCAGCGGCCCCACGGTAGGGTCCCAGGCGCCGCCGCTGGCCTGTGCCCACTCGAGTGCACAGGTCAGCACGGTGAAGAATTCGGGCGGCAGTGCATGCCAGCTGCCGGGCTCGGCGCGGTTGAAGCGCGAGATGTCGGAGTCGGCTTCCCAGTTGCTCATCTGGCGCACGACCAGGGCCAGCGCAGCCTCTATGGCCTGGCGCGCATCATCGAGCGGGCGGAAATCCGGGTTGTGCAGGCGCACGCTCCAGGTCGTGCCCATGGCCTCGCCGGTGAGTGTTTGCAGCGCGGCCGGATCTGCCCGCCGCACCGCCTGCGGCGCGTAGCCGGAGACGGCAAAGGACGCCGCGCCTGTGGACACGGGCGCGGCAAGGCCCCGGCCTGCGCTGCCCTGCAACAGGGCGGGCGCGAAGCTCACGCGCACGGGCGCGGGCGCAGACGGAGCCCCGGGCGGGGACGCAAGGCTCAGGGCAGCACCTCGAACGTGCCCACGTAGGACAGGCGGCGCTCCTTGGCCTGGGGCAGCGATGTCTTGTTGTCCTGGGCGTCGGCATCCACCCAGTACATGCCGGCGGTGGGCCAGGTCACGCTGAACTCGCCCTTGGCGTCGGTCGTGGCCTTGATCTCGCCCTTGTTGTCGCGGTAGCGCGTGGCGCCGGGCACCAGCACGACTTCCAGGTTGGCGGCGGGCTTGCCGTCCACATGGAAGGCGAAGGTGGCCTTCTCGCCCTTGACCAGGTCGTTGGGATGGGTCACGGGCACCAGCTCCAGCCCCTTGCCGGAAGGCTTGACGGCGCTGGGCTTGCCCACGGTCACGAAGGTCTCGATGCGGCCCACGGACTGGGTCACCTTCAGGTCCTGCGCGTCGGCGGGCACATCGGCGGCGAACTTCTCGGGCGAGCCGCGCCAGCGGCGGTTCTGGCCTGTGGCCTTGTCCTTCCAGGAGGCAAACAGGCCGTCGTTGACGATGGCCAGGCGGTAGGTGCCGCTTTGCTGCAGGTCCAGGTCGAACACGCTGCGCAGCTTGCCGCGATGGGCATTCTGCGGCGCGACGGCCGAGCCGTCCGGCGCCGAGACAACGAGGTTGTCCAGGCCCAGCGGCACGTGGTTGAAGAAGAACAGGTCGTTGGAGACAGCGGCATCCACCGTGATCCATTCGGCCTTGGACAGCACCGTGGTCGAGGGCAGCAGCCACAGGTTGTGGGCCTGGGCGGCCTGGAAGGCGCCGCAGGCAATGGCGAGGCTGGCAGCCAGACGGACGGCAAAGCGGGTCTTGGACTTCATGAAAAATCTCCTTGGTTCGTGGATGGGTCTGGCACGTGCAGCGATGGCGTCGTCCCCCTCGTGAGGGGGAGGGCGCACAGCGCCTCGGCGGCTTTCAATTTCAAGGCTTGAGCTCGACGCTGATCTCGCCCAGCTCGCTGCTGCCCTTGGCGCTCAGTTGCTCGGCCTTGGCCGCGGGCCACTTGAAGGGCACGGTGACCACTTCGCGGCCGCCGACTTCGCGCGCGGCCTCGACCACGAGCTTGTATTCACCGGGCGGCAGCTTGGCGAAGGGGTTGGCGCCTTCGGTGAAACTCAGCTGGTGCTTGCCCACGGGACGCGTGGGGCTGGTCACGCCATCGATCGGCAGGGTCAGGTCACGGCCCGTGCGGCGCCACCACTGGCGCATGTCCTTGAGCCACTTCGTGCCTTCGGCATTGCGCATCTTCACGTCGTACCAGACCGACAGCGTGGAGGCCACCGAGGCGTCGGCGCGCTCGATCCACACGGCCACGTAGGGGCGGTGGTATTCGGCGACATCCAGGCGCGGAATTTCCACGCCCACGTTCAGGCCGGCGGCAAAGACCGGGACCGCGCCCAGGCAGGCGCCAAGCGCCATGGTGTAGCGCAGAGAGAAGTGCGGATTCATTGGCAAGGCTCTTTCGGTTCTCAGTGGATCAACAGGAGGGCCAGCAGCATGGGAATCACCAGCCCCATGCCGACCATGGGCCAGGTGAAGGGGCGGTTGCCTGCATGCATCTTCAGGATGAACAGGCCCGTGACGGTGAACACCAGGCAGGCTGCGGCAAAGATGTCGATGAACCAGCTCCAGGCGGCGCCCGTGTTGCGGCCCTTGTGCAGGTCGTTCAGATAGGCGATCCAGCCCCGGTCGGTGCGCTCGTATTCGGCCTCGCCATCGGCCAGGGCAACGCGCACCCAGGCATCGCCGCCGGGGCGTGGCAGGGAGACATAGAGTTCGTCGGCCGTCCATTCGGCCTCGCGGCCCTCGGCCTCAAGGCCCCACTGGCCGCGCACCCAGTCCGCAAACGGCGCAGGCACGGGCGCCCGGTCGCGCGGCTGGCTGGCCTGCTGCTGGACCAACTGCACGCGCAGCGCATCGGGCAATGCCGCCTCGCCCCGCACGATGCGCGGCTTGGACTCGATCTGCCCCGCATGGTTGAGCGTGAACCCCGTGACGGCGAACAGCAGCATGCCGATCAGGCACAGCGCGGAGCTGACCCAGTGCCACTCGTGCAGTGTCTTGAGCCAGTAGGAACGGCGCCGAGGGTCCGGTTTGGGGGATGTCATCGCAACAGAAAAAGGCGGCAGCGCCACGCGGCGTCAACCATCACGGATGGCGGGCACGGGAGCCCAGGAAAGGAAAGGCCCGGGGATTCTACCGCCCACAAATAAGAATTGATCGCATTTACACAAGCTTTACCGGCTTAATCGTGCGCCACGCCAAGGCGGTGCCAGCATCACCCAAAGTAAAATAAGAATGCTTATCACTTGCATCCCCTCTCTTCACCTTCGTGTCCTGTCCCGCCGTGACTCCCCACCAGGCCCTTGCCCATCTCTACCAGCAGCACCATGGCTGGCTGCGCACCTGGCTGCAGCGCCGGCTGGGCCATGCAGGCGATGCGGCAGATTTCGCACAGGACACCTACGTGCGCGTGATGGAGTCTCGCACCGAACTGTCCGAGATCCGGGAGCCCCGCGCCTTCCTCACCACGGTGGCCAAGCGCGTGATGGCCAACCATCTGCGCCGCCGAGAAATTGAACGTGCCTATCTGGACACGCTGGCGCTGCAGCCCGAGCCGCTGGCGCCCTCGCCCGAGGAACGCGCCATCGTGCTGGAGACGCTGTGCGAGCTGGACCGCCTGCTCGACGGCCTGCCGCCCAAGGTGCGCGCGGCCTTTTTGCACGCCCAGCTGGACGGCATGGCCTATGCCGAGATCGCGTTGCTGCTGCAGGTCTCGGTCAGCTCGGTCAAGCAGTACATGGCGCGCGCCATCCGGCATTGCTACTTCCCGGAACATGCGGCATGACGCAGCGCTGCGCTGCCGGGCGCGTCCATGGCGCCGATGGCTCCACCCATAGTGCCGACCCCGCGCTGCCGCCTGACGTGGTCCACAGCGCCGTAGACTGGCTGGTGCAGCTGTGGTCAGGCGAGTGCACAGAGGAACAACGCGCGCAATGGCTGGACTGGCGCGCGGCCCATCCGCTGCATGAGCGGGCCTGGCAGCGCATCGAGGCCACGAATGCGCGGCTCAGGCTGCCTGACGCACGCCCGGACAGCGGTCCCCTCAATGGCCCCCTTGCCACGGCCACGCTGGCGCGCAGCCTCAAGACCGCCCAGTCACGCCGCCGCCTGCTGGCCAGCGTCGCTGGCCTGGCCGGCGCAGGTGCTGCGGCATGGACTGCGCATGAGCGCCTGCCCTGGCAAGCCTGGAATGCCGATGTCAGCACAGCCAAGGGCGAGCGGCGCTCCCTGCAGTTGCCCGATGGCACGCAGCTGCTGCTCAACACCGAGACGTCCGTGGACCTTGCCTTCGACGACCAGCTGCGCCGCGTGCTGCTGTTGCGCGGCGAGCTGATGGTCACCACCGCCCATGACACGGCCCAGCCCGCGCGCCCCTTTGTGGTGGACACGCCCGCGGGCAGGCTGCGCGCCCTGGGCACGCGTTTCACGGTGCGCCATGACATGGAGACTGCGGATACGCGCGTGGCCGTTTTCGAGGGCGCGGTCGAGGCCCGCAGCCGCACGGGCGAGTTGCTGCGTGTCGACAGCGGCGAAGCCGCAAGGCTCAGTGCCACGCAGGCGCTGCCGGCCGGCGCGGCCGGCGAGGGGCCGGGCTGGGACGAAGGCGTGCTCGTGGCCTCGGACATGCGCCTGGACCGCTTCATCGACGAACTGCGCCGCTACCGACCCGGGCTGATCACGCTGGCACCCGAGGTGGCCGGGTTGCGCCTGTCGGGCGTCTTCCCGCTCGCCGATACGGACCGCATCCTGCAGTCCCTGGTACAGGTGCTGCCCGTGCGCATCCATGTGCCGGTGCGCTACTGGGTGCGCATAGGTCCGGCATGAAGAAAAGGCGGCGGGACAACCCGGCCCGGTGACATCGGTCTGTACCTTTTCCCATCTCGCGTGACAAGCAGGGGAGAGGCGCTTTGCGGCGCCATGTTTCCTCCCTGTTCCAAAGACCGCACCAACATGTCCGACCTCCATCACCAGCACCGCCTCGCTACCGCGGCGGCACGCGTCCTCCGCCCCGCGCAGCCTGCGCCTGCGTTCCACCTGTCCGCATTGACCCTGGCCCTGGCCGCCGCACTGGCCAGCCTGTCCGCCCTGCCCTTGCCCGCGAATGCCCAGGGCCAGGCCCAGGCCCTGGCCCAGACAGGTACCGAGCGCGCCCAGGCCTACGACATTCCGGCAGGACCGCTGGAGGCCGCGCTCACGCGCTTCGCCAAGGCCTCGGGTGTGCTGCTGGCCTATACGCCCGAGCTGGTGCGCGATCTGCAAAGCCCGGGCCTGCAGGGCAGCCATGCGCCGGCCGAGGCGCTGACCCGCCTGCTGGCGGGCTCGGGCCTGGCGGCCGCGACCTCGGGCAACGGCGGCTATACGCTGCGCCGCTCGCAGGCATCGCCTGCGTCCTCGACAGCGCCTGCCGCCTCAGCCGTGGGCGCCACCACGCTGGGCGAGGTGCACGTCACCGCCAAGGCCGAGGTCGGCAGCGCCACGGAAGGCACGGGCGCCTACACCGCGACCGGACCCAGCAGCACGGCCACGGGCCTGGGCCTGTCGCTGCGCGAGACGCCGCAGTCGGTGAGCGTGATGACGCGCCAGCGCATGGACGACTTCAAGCTGGAGACCCTGACCGACGTGCTGGAGCAGACGCCCGGCGTGGCCGTGGTCCGCCAAAGCGAGATGACCACCTTCAACGTGCGCGGCTCCAGCGTCAACCTGCAGACCGATGGCAGCCGCCAGCTCACCAATGGCTGGGGCTGGAACACGCACATCATGTACTCGCTGGACGATCTGGCCGAGATCGACCGCGTTGAAGTGCTCAAGGGCTCGTCGGGCCTGATCAATGGCGACGGCGCCTACGGAGCCACGGTCAACCTGATCCGCAAGCGCCCCACGCGCGACTTCCAGGCCAGCGCAATGGCCAGCGCGGGCAGCTGGGGCACCTACCGTGCCGATGCCGACATTGCCGGTCCGCTGAACCAGGAAGGCAGCCTGCGCGGCCGCCTGGTGGCCTCGCGCAAGAGCGGCGACAGCTTCCGCGACCACCAGCACAGCAACAGCTCCATGCTGTACGGCACGCTGGAATACGACCTCACCCCCGACACCCTGCTGAGCGCCGGCATCACCTACCGCCAGCGCGAGCTGCGCGGCTCGGGCGGCACCACGCCCATCCAGGGCTACACGGGCACCGGCCAGTTCGTCGGCTGGATGCCGCGCTCGCTGAACATCGCCGCGCCCTGGTCGGGCTACGAGCAGGAGTCGCTCAACAGCTTCGCGCGCCTGGAGCACCGCTTTGCCAGCGGCTGGAAGGCCAAGCTGCAGATGTCGCATGAAGAGGTGAAGACGCCCGACATGCAGATCGGCCTGCTGCGCTACGCCCTGCCCAGCTCGGCCCAGTTCGCGGCCTACAAGGACATCGAGTCCCGCAACCAGAACATCAGCATCGACGTGCAAGGCCCGTTCACGCTGTTCGGCCGCCAGCATGAGTTGCTGGTGGGTGCGGGCGCCGCACGCAACCGCACCACGCTGCTGCGCGGCGCGCGCCCCGGCCTGGACCTGCCGCAGGTGGACTTCAGCCAGGGCGGCGCAGCCATCCCGGCGCCAGCGGACAACATCCCCTATTCCAACGACCTGTTCAGCAACAAGCGCAGCTATCTCTACAGCGCGGCGCGCCTCAATCTGGCCGATCCGCTGAAGCTGATCGCCGGCCTGCGCGTGACCAACTACGACCAGAAGGATGTGACCGACATCAGCTGGTACAACTACAACATGCGCGAGCACGGCGTGGTCACGCCCTATGCGGGCCTGGTGTATGACGTCAGCCCGAACATCTCGCTGTATGGCAGCTACGCCAGCATCTTCAAGGCGCAAAGCGCCAAGGATCTGCAGGAACGCACGCTGCCGCCCGAGGAGGGCCTGACCTACGAGATCGGCGCCAAGGGCGAATTCTTCGACAAGCGGTTGAACGCCAGCGTCGCCCATTTCTGGATGCGCACCGACAACACGGCCGTGGAAGACGGGCTCATGCCCAATGGCGAAACGGCCTACCGCGCGGTCCAGGGCGCGCGCAGGCGCGGCTTCGAACTGGAACTGTCCGGCGAGCTGTCCAAGGGCTGGCAGGCCCAGGGCAGCTACGTGACCATCAACAGCAATCTGGACAACGCCGCCACCAGCCCGCGCCACCAGTTCAAGCTGGGCACCACCTACCGCTTCGCGCAGGGCGCGCTGTCCGGTCTGACCGTGGGTGGCGCCGCGCGCTGGCAGAGCGCCATCTCCACCAGCCGCGGCGCCGCCACGCTGCGCCAGGACGCCTACTGGGTGATGGACCTGATGGCGCGCTACCAGATCAACCGCCATCTCAGCATCGCGGCCAACGTCAACAACCTGTTCGACAAGCACTATTTCTCTGGCGTGACCAACTTCAATGCCCAGGGCCTGTACTACACCTGGGGTGCGCCGCGCAGCGTCAACGTGAGCATGCGTTACGACTTCTGAGCGCTGAGGGACCGCACCGGCCCAGAGATCACAGAGCCGCGCGGGCCGGACTGCGCTGTACTGTGTTGTGTCAAGCAGCTGACGCACATGCTTACATAATCTGCTTTTCTGATTCATTTGCGCCCACAATGGCGCGCGAACCCGATTGGAGACTGCATGCGCCTTCCGAGCTTTTCGCAAACCGCCGCCAACGCCGCCCATACCGCCGCCCATACCGCCGATGGAACGCGCCAGAACCGCCGCCAGATGCTGGCCCAGGGCGCTGCCCTGGCCATGCTGTGCTCTCCTCTGGCCCATGCCGCACCGCCAGCGGCAGCACCTGCAGCCCATGCGCCACGGGCGGCCGGCAGCGCCCAGCGCGTGGCGACCAGCCTGCGCATCGTCATTCCGGCCAATGCCGGTGGCGGCTGGGACCAGACCGGCCGCGCGCTGGGCGCGGCCCTGGTGGCCAGCGGCGCGGCCGAGCGCGTGGAGTATGAAAACGTGGGCGGCAAGGGAGGCACCATCGGCCTGGCCCAGTTTGCCGAGCGCCATGGCAAGGACCCCGACGCCTTGCTGATCGGCGGCATGGTGATGGTCGGCGCGGTGGCACTGCAAAAGCCGGCCGTCAACATGTCGCATGTGCAGCCGATTGCCCGCCTGACCAGCGACTACCTCGTCGTGGCCGTACCGGCCGACTCCCCCATCCGCAATGCCAAGGACCTGGTGGCCGCGCTGCGCAGCGACCTGGCCCACCAGTCGTTTGCGGGTGGCTCGGCCGGTGGCGTGGACCACATGTTCGCCGGCCTGCTCACGCGCGCGGCCAAGGCGGCGCCCGAGCAACTGGTCTACAAGCCGTTTCCTGGCGGCGCCCAGGTGGTGGAGGCCTTGCTCAAGGGCGATGCGCGCATGGGCGTGTCCGGCTACAGCGAGTTCAGCGAAGCCCTGGCCAGCGGCAAGCTGCGCGCCATCGGCGTGTCCTCGCGCCGCAGCCTGTTCGGCCTGCCCTCGTTCCGCGAGCAGGGGCTGGATGCGGACATGGCCAACTGGCGCGCCGTCTTCACCGGCAAGCAGGTCAGCGCCGCACGTGCCCAGGCCCTGCTGGGCGCCGTGGAGCAGGCCACGCAGCACGAGAGCTGGCAACGCGCCCTGCGCCAGAACCGCTGGGAGCCTTCCTGGCAGGCGGGTCGCGATTTCAACGGCTTTCTGGAGCTGGAGCACACCACGGCCAGCGTGATGACCTATCTGCTCAAACTCAAGAGCTGAGAAACCGCCGCGCAGCGGGCAGGCCACGTGGCGGGCCTGCAACACTGGCTTGGTCATACGCGTATTCCTCTAGCGTGGGGCATTGCCGCTGTGGGTTTTGAGCTACCAAACTTGTAGCAGAATGGATCCAGAGCTATAGTTCCCCGGGACTTGGCTCGGCGCGCGTCCCACCCGGACGCACCCGCCGGCTCACCCACACCATTGCGCAAGGAGAAGCGTCATGAGCTCCAAGGAAAACGCCGCCATCAACCAGCTGTTCGAGAAACTCGAATGCCGCTACGCGTTGCGCGTGCTGTGGGCGCTGCGGGACGGCCATCCTCAGACCTTTCGACTGCTGCAAGACAGCGTGGGCGGCATCACGCCCAACACGCTGAACACCCGCATCAAGGAACTGCGCGAGTGCGGGCTGCTGGAGCATGGCTCCGACGGCTACACCGTGACGCTGGCCGGCCAGGACCTGCTCAAGCGCCTGTCCGATGTGCAGGCCTTTGCCAACCGCTGGGTGGCCGCGCGCGCCAAGAAGTGATGTCAGGCCGGGCGCGGCACCAGGCGCCACGGCCTCTTCCCGCGCAGGGCCACCGGCCCGCCGGGTCGTCTCCTTTCCCCCTACCGTTTCTCTCTCAAGGAATACCACCATGGCTTTCACCACCACCGCATCCGGCCTGCAGTATGAAGACACCGTCGTGGGCGACGGCGCCGAAGCCCAGCGCGGCCGCAGCGTGACCGTGCACTACACGGGCTGGCTCTACAACAACGGCGTGCAGGGCGCCAAGTTCGACTCCAGCAAGGACCGCAACGATCCCTTCGTCTTCCCCCTGGGCGGCGGCATGGTGATCAAGGGCTGGGACGAAGGCGTGCAAGGCATGAAGGTGGGCGGCCAGCGCACCCTGATCATCCCGGCCGAGCTGGGCTATGGCGCCCGCGGCGCCGGCGGCGTGATCCCCCCCAACGCCACGCTGAAGTTCGACGTGGAGCTGCTGGCCGTCTGAGCCTGCACCCACGGATTCATGCAAGGGCAAGGTGCGAAGGCGCCTTGCCCTTTTTCATGGACGGTCCGCCCCAACCCCTCTCGGGCCGCGTGAGTGCCATTCCTCATTCAAGGTGCCTTGCCGAACAGCGCCTCGTGCAGCGGCAGGTAGCTGGCAGGACTGGCCGCCTCGCGCAGGCGCGGTGCCAGCGCCACCAGCTGGTCGTAGCCCATGGCCGCTTCCACGGCAAGGTTGAGCCGGAACCCCTTCAGGCCCAGGTTGGCCGTGATGGCCACGGCCAGCGGATAGGCGTTGCGATAGCGCACGGCCAGCGATGGCTCGGACTGCGCGGGGGCATCGCCAGTCGAATCCGTGGAAGAAGCCGCTGCAGCAGGTGCGGCAGGGACCGAAGGCACCGCAACGGCCACCACGCCCAGCCGGGGCTCGGCCGCGTCGCGCGGTGCCAGCCATTCGCGCTCCACCAGCGCCAGGATCTCGTCCTGCGTCACGCCCATGCCGGCGACGGCCTGCAGCACCTGCGCCAGGCTGCGTTGCCCGTCAAACAGCAAAAAGGCCGAGCGCAACCGGGGCGAGAGATCGGCATGGCGTTCCTTGAATGCCTGTTGGCCGGCGGACGTTTTCACAAAATGCATGGCGGACGGGATTCTCTGCGAGGGATCGGATCGGACACGGCTCGCAGCGTGTCATGAGCCTCCGGCTCCCAAAAGCGGGTTTTCCAGCACGCACGGGCTTCAGTGGTGCCGGCAATGATCCAGATCTGCCAAAAGCGCAAAAACGGGGCAGAAAATGGCCATCCTCCCGCCCGGCGGCCTCTGCCGTCAGGACGCTTTCGCGGGCACGGAACGCGCCGGTGCCCGGCGGCGCGGGTCCAGGCAGCTGACCAGCCAGGTCACCAGCAGGCCGGCCGGCACGCCGAAGACGCCCGATGAAATCGGCTGTATGCCCCACCACAGGCGCGCGTGCAGCGCTTCGGGCAGCACGGGCTGCAGTGCCGGCACATGCGAGACCATGTAGTACAGCGTGACGCCCAGCCCGGCCAGCATGCCGGCCACGGCGCCCCGGCGCGTGGTGCCACGCCAGAAGATGCCCAGCACCATGGCCGGAACGAAAGCCGAGGCCGCCAGCGAGAACGATGCCGTGACCATGGGCAGGATGTCCGAGGAACGGCGTGAGGCCACGAAGGCGGCCGACAGCGCCATCACCAGCAGCGCGAACTTGGACAGGATCACGCGCTGCTCGGGCGAGGCGCGGCGGCGGCGCTCACGAAAGTACAGGTCGCGCACCAGCGCGTTGCTGATGGTCAGCAGCAGTCCATCGGCCGTGGACAGCGCCGCAGCCAGGCCGCCGGCCGCCACCAGGCCGGAGACCACGTAGGGCATGCCGCCCAGCTCGGGCGTGGCCAGCATGATGAGGTCGGCGCCCATGCGGATCTCGCCGAACTGCAGCACGCCGTCGCCGTTGACATCCTCCACGGCCAGCAAGGAGGCATCCACCCTGGCCCACTGCGCCATCCAGTTGGGCAGCTCGTCAAAGCGGATGCCCACGAGGTTGTTCATGACCTCGAACTTGACCAGCACGGCAAGGGCCGGCGCGCTCATGTACAGCACGCCGATGAAGAACAGCGTCCAGCCCACCGAGGCCCGCGCCCCCGAGACCGAGGGCGCCGTGTAGTAGCGCGTGAGCAGGTGCGGCAGGCCGGCCGTGCCGGCCATGAGGCAGAACATCAGCGCCAGGAAGTTGCGCCGGCTGTCCTCGTAGATCTGCTGCTCCTGGGGGGATCCGTCGGGGTTGCCGGCGAATGGCAGGCTGTGCAGCGGAATGCCGCCCAGCGGCTTCTCGCGCTCGCGCATTTCCTGCAGCTGGCGTGTCCACAGCGCGCGCGCGGCCGCTTCGTCACGCGGCATGGCGGCCAGTTCGCGGCTGGCGGCCATGATGGCGCCGATATCGCCGCTGCGCGTGCGCAGATCGCGTATGCGCTCGGCCAGCGCCTGGCGCTCGGCGGCCAGAACGCGCGGCACGTCCTTGAGCTTGTCCTCCAGCACCTCGGCGCGCAGGCGGTAGGCGGCGATCACCTCCTGCTCGGCCGGCGAGTCCAGCAGGCGCTGCTCCATCTCCGCAATCTGGCTGAGCTGGGCCGTATAGGCCAGCGGTGCCACGGGATTGCCCATCTGCCGGTAGGCCAGCCAGGACACGGGGATCAGAAAGGCCAGCAGGATCACCACGTACTGCGCGACCTGGGTCCAGGTGATGGCGCGCATGCCGCCCAGGAAGGAGCACAGCAGCACGCCGCCCAGGCCCAGCATGATGCCGATCTCGAACTGCACGCCCGTCAGCCGCGAGGCGATCAGCCCCACGCCGTAGATCTGCGCCACCACATAGGTGAACGAGCAGATCACGGCCGCCAGCGCCGCGATCACGCGCGGCCAGCGCCCGCCGTAGCGCTGCTGGAAGAAATCGGGAATGGTGTAGAGCTTCATCGCCCGCAGGTGCGGCGCGATCAGCATGGCGACCAGGCAAAAGCCGCCCGTCCAGCCCAGCAGGTAGGCCAGTCCGCCGGCCTGGCCTGGCACGCCGGCAAAGCCCTGCAGGTACAGCGCCCCCGACAGGCTGATGAACGAGGCCGCGCTGACCCAGTCCGCCGCAGCCGCCATGCCGTTGTAGAAGGGCGGAATGCGCCGGCCCGCGACGTAGTACTCCTCGGGGTCGCTGGTGCGCAGGTACACGCCGATGGCCGCATAGACCATGACGGTGAAGAACAGGAAGATGGGGCCTATCCAGTGGCGCGACAGGCCTTGCTGCTCGGCCCAGAACATGAGGGCCAGAAAACCCAGCACGCCCAGCGTGTACAGGGCCACGATACGGTGCAGCCGCCAGTGGGAGGCCGCCGTCAGCGGTGCGCGCTCAGCCATGGCCGGGAGGCGATGGCGGTGCGGACGGTTGCGTATCGGCCGATGGGGATGCGGGAGCCGGTGCCGTCGCAAAAGCGGCCCGGGCCTCGCGGCGCTCGAAATGGTCCATGGACAGACAATAGACGATGACGATGGCCAGGAACATCAGGACTGCCCCCTGGGCCGCGAACCAGTAGGCCAGCGGCCAGTCGGGCATCAGCGCCTGCAGGTCGCGCGCGTAGTAGCAGGCGCCAAAGGAGACGGCCACCCAGACCGCGAACAGCACGGCCTTGAGCCACAGATGGCGGATGTCGTGCAGGTCGGGGGCGAAGGTCTCGCCTTCGGACGGTCCCCCGACCGCGTCGTCATGCAAGTGCGCTTTCGGCGTATGCATGGCGACGCTGCCAGCCCTTACTGCGCCAGGCGCTGCCAGGTGGCGACCACGCTGTCGGGATTCAGCGAGATGGAGGCAATGCCTTCGTCAGCCAGCCATTGGGCGAAGTCCGGGTGGTCCGAAGGGCCCTGGCCGCAGATGCCCACGTACTTGCCCTGGTCCAGGCAGGCCTTGATGGCGCGCGACAGCATCTTGCGCACGGCGGGGTCGCGCTCGTCGAAGTCGGCAGCCAGCAGCTCCAGGCCGGAGTCGCGGTCCAGGCCCAGCGTCAGCTGGGTCAGGTCGTTGGAGCCGATGGAGAAGCCGTCGAAGAACTCGAGGAACTCGTCGGCCAGGATGGCGTTGGAGGGCACCTCGCACATCATGATGAGCTTGAGTTCGTTGTCGCCGCGCTTGAGGCCGTTGGCCGCCAGCAGCTGGGTGACGCGCTCGGCCTGCTTGAGCGTGCGCACGAAGGGAATCATGATCTGCACGTTGGTCAGGCCCATGTCCTCGCGCACGCGGCGCAGTGCCTCGCACTCCATGCGGAAGGCCTCGCCGAAGTCCTCGGAGATGTAGCGCGCGGCGCCACGGAAGCCCAGCATGGGGTTCTCTTCCTCGGGCTCGTAGCGGCTGCCGCCGATGAGCTTGCGGTACTCGTTGGACTTGAAGTCCGACATGCGCACGATGACGGGCTTGGGCCAGAAGGCGGCGGCAATCGTGGCCACGCCTTCGGCAACCTTGTCCACATAGAAGGCACGCGGCGAGGCATGGCCGCGGGCCACGGACTCGACGGCCTTCTTGAGGTCGGCATCGACGGCGGGGTAGTCCAGGATGGCCTTGGGGTGCACGCCGATGTTGTTGTTGATGATGAACTCCAGGCGGGCCAGGCCCACGCCCTCGTTGGGCAGCTGGGCGAAGTCGAAGGCCAGCTGGGGGTTGCCCACGTTCATCATGATCTTGGTCTTGATGGCGGGCATCTCGCCACGCTGCACTTCGGTGATCTCGGTCTCGATCAGGCCGTCGTAGATCTTGCCGGTATCGCCTTCGGCGCAGCTGACGGTGACCAGGGTGCCGTCCTTGAGCAGGTCGGTGGCATTGCCGCAGCCGACCACGGCCGGAATGCCCAGTTCGCGCGCAATGATGGCCGCGTGGCAGGTACGGCCGCCACGGTTGGTGACGATGGCCGAGGCGCGCTTCATCACCGGCTCCCAGTTGGGATCGGTCATGTCGGTCACCAGCACGTCGCCGGGCTGGACCTGGTCCATGTTGGCGATGTCATTGACCAGGCGCACGGGGCCCGTGCCGATCTTCTGGCCAATGGCGCGGCCTTCGGCCAGCACATTGCCCGTGCCCTTGAGGGCGTAGCGCTGCTCGGCCTGGCCCTTGGCCTGGCTTTTCACGGTCTCGGGGCGGGCCTGCAGGATGTAGAGCTGGCCGTCCGTGCCGTCCTTGCCCCACTCGATGTCCATGGGACGGCCATAGTGCTGCTCGATGACCAGGGCATAGTGGGCCAGCTGCTGCACGTCCTCGTCGGACAGCGAGTAGCGGTTGCGCAGCTCATGGGCCACGTCGGTGGTCTTGACCAGCTTGCCGCTGGCGGCCTTTTCCTCGGGCGAGGCAAAGACCATCTGGATCAGCTTGGAGCCCAGGTTGCGGCGGATCAGGGCCTTCTTGCCGGCCTTGAGCATGGGCTTGTGCACATAGAACTCGTCAGGATTGACGGCGCCCTGCACCACGGTCTCGCCCAGGCCGTAGCTGGAGGTGATGAAGACGACTTCCTCGAAGCCCGATTCGGTGTCGATGGTGAACATCACGCCGGCAGCGCCCAGGTCGGAACGCACCATGCGCTGCACGCCGGCCGACAGGGCCACCACGTCGTGGGCAAAGCCCTTGTGCACGCGGTAGGAGATGGCGCGGTCGTTGTACAGCGAGGCGAAGACTTCCTTCATCTTGTGCAGCACCGACTCGATGCCCACCACGTTCAGGAAGGTTTCCTGCTGGCCGGCGAACGAAGCGTCGGGCAGGTCTTCGGCCGTGGCCGAGGAGCGCACGGCGAACGAGGCTGCCTCGTTGCCGCCCTGCAGCCGCACGAATTCCTCGCGGATGGCCTGCTCCAGATCGGCCGGGAAGGGCTGGTTCTCGACCAGGGCACGGATTTCGGCACCGACCTGGGCCAGGGCGCGGACGTCTTCCACGTCCAGGGCGGCCAGCTTGGCACTGATCTTGTCGGCCAGGCCGTCGTGGGCCAGGAACTGGCGGAAGGCGTGGGCCGTGGTGGCAAAGCCCGTGGGAACGCGCACGCCTTGCGGCAGCTGCGAGATCATTTCGCCGAGCGAGGCGTTCTTGCCGCCTACGGACTCGACATCGGTCATCCTCAGTTGTTCAAACGGAACGACGAGGGCGGTGGCCTCGAACAGTTGAGACATGGGAAAGCTCCAGAAGTTGAAAACCGTCGTGCGCCGCCCCGGCTGCCAAAGCCGGGCACGGTCGATCCATCCACGCAGGCATGCGCGAGGCTTTGCTGTTCTGGTTGGAGGCCGGCAGCGAGCATGGATGGGAAATTGGGAATAATGGGCGCCATTGTAGGCGTTTGCCGTGAACCGACGGCAGCCCCCCTGTCCAGAGTCCGACCACCATGCACACCCACACCATCTTCGTCATCTCCGATGGCACTGGCATTACAGCCGAGACCTTCGGCACGGCCATCATGGCCCAGTTCGACACCAAGTCGCGCCTGGTCCGCATCCCCTTCGTGGACACCATGGACAAGGTGCACCAGGCAGTGCGCCAGATCAACCATGTGGCCGAGTCGGAAAGCCACAAGCCCATCGTCTTCACCACCCTGGTCAACCAGGACATGCTCGACCTGATCGAGAGCCAGTGCAAGGGCAAGGTGTTCGACATGTTCGGCACCTTCGTGCGGCCGCTGGAGCTGGAGCTGGGCCAGAAATCGCTGCACCGCGTGGGCCGCTTCGCCGACATCAGCGAGAGCAAGGAGTACCTGGAGCGCATGGAGGCCATCAACTACACGCTGGCCCATGACGACGGCCAGACCCACCAGGACCTGACGGGCGCCGACGTGATCCTGGTCGGTGTGTCGCGCAGCGGCAAGACCCCCACCAGCCTGTACCTGGCCATGCAGTTCGGCCTCAAGGTGGCCAACTACCCGCTGATCCCCGAGGATTTCGAGCGCAAGCAGCTGCCGCCCGCCCTGGTGCCCTCGCGCAAGAAGCTGTTCGGCCTGACCATCGATCCGCAGCGCCTGTCCAGCATCCGCAACGAACGCCGGCCCGACTCCAAGTACGCCAGCCTCGTCAATTGCCGCTACGAGGTGGCCGAGGCCGAATCCATGATGCGCCGCAGCGGCATACCGTGGCTGTCGAGCACGACCAAGTCCATCGAGGAAATCGCCACCACCATCCTGCAGGAGGTGCTGCCCCAGCACCTGGGGCACTAGCCTCCCCTGCGCTGCTCAGGCCGGGACGTTCCAGCGCAGCATGGGCTGCTGCGGCAGCGTCTCGACCAGGTAGTCCACCAGGGCCCGCACCTTGGTCGGCACGTACTGGCGGTCTCGAAAGCAGGCGAAGAAATCCAGCGTGGTGTCCTCGAAATGCAGCTGCCCCTTGCGGGCCGGGCCCAGGGCCAGCGGCTGCAGCAGTCCTTCGCGCATGTAGCGGTGGGCAATGAAGCTGCCGATCCAGACAATGCCGCCCCCGGCCACGGCCATCTCGGTCAGGGCATCCACGTCGCTGGCGATGGCGGTCACGCGCAGCTGCGGGTCCACGCGCTTGCCGTCGCGTGAAAACGGCCAGCGCATGAAGCGGCCATCGGCCTCGCGCCGGTACAGCAGGCAGGCATGGTCCAGCAGATCCTGGGCCGTCCGTGGCCTGCCATGGGCCTGCAGATAGGCCGGTGATGCACACAGCACGCGCGGCACGGCCGCCAGTTGGCGCACGGCCATGCCGGGCTCCAGCACATCGCGGTAACGCACGCTGATGTCCACATCTTCCTTGAGCACATCCACCTGCCGGTCCACCACCAGCAACTCCAGCTCCAGCCGGGGATGCTGCGCGGCAAAGGCCGGCAGCAGCGGCGCCAGCACATGGCGGCCAAAGGCTGCCATGCAGGCGATGCGCAGCCGGCCCTGCAACTCGCCGTGCAGCTGGGACAGGTCGGACTGCGCTTTTTCCAGCTCCTGCAGCACGGGGCCCACGCGCGCCAGATAGCGCTCGCCCGCCTCGGTCAACGCCATGGATCGCGTGGTGCGCGTAATCAGCCGCGTGCCCAGCTCGCGCTCCAGCCGGGCGATGTTCTGGCTGGCCGCAGCCGGAGAAATGCCCAGCTGGCGCGCAGCCGAGGCAATGGAGCCGCCTTCCAGGGCTTTGACGAAGGTCTCGATGGAGCGCAGATTAGGCACAAAAAACTATGGATGAAAAATGGATTCATCAATATAGCTTACGAGTGCACCAAGCTGCAGCCCTCTACACGGCAGCATGGGCCTTGCCTACAGTCCTGCACTTGCCGCGCCGAATCGACAAGCGGCCTGACCGGATCCGTCTCCATGCCTCCTACCTCCGCATCTACCTCTGCCTCCATTTCCCCTGCAGCCCCCCGCAGCCGCAAGCTGCACCGCCGCTTCGCACCCATCGTCTTTGCCTTCTACATGTCGGCCATCATGGCGTTTCTGATGTGCTGCGCCATCGTCGGCGCCAACAGCGGCCTGGGCGCCGACTACCTGCGGCGCGTGATACAGGCCTATGTGCTGGCCATGCCCGTGGCCTTTGTCTGCGTGATGGTGGTGCGTCCGCTGGTGGGCAGGCTGGTGGCTGCCACCGTGCACCTCTGACGCGGCCCGACGCAGGGCCGGATCTTTCTTTTCAGGGCCTGGGTGCGCTCAGGCCAGCGCCTGCGCTGCCAGGCGCGGCAGGCCCGCCACCAGTTCGCGCCAGCCGGGCAGCTCGGCCCGGCCCGGCTTGCGCTCGCCAAAGAACATGGCCATCAGGTCGCCCTGGGCATCGAAGGCCTCGACCGAGGTGACCACGCCATCGGCCGTGGGCTTTTGCACGGCCCAGACGCTGGCGATCAGGTCGCAGCGCAGATGCAGGTTGAAATCCGGGTCCATCACATTGATCCATTGCGCGCCGCCGGGCGTGTCCATGGGCTGGATGTTGTGCACGGGGCCGGTGTGGATCTGTATGCAGCCGCCGCTGTCCACGAAGACCATGATGGGCAGGCCGTCCACGGCCGCATCGCCCAGCAACTGGGCCACGGACTCGGGCGCCAGCCGCGCGCAGTGACCGGGCACCAGGCGGAAGGCCTGCTGGCGCTCGGCGCCAAACCGGCGCAGCAGGTCGAAGAATTCATGCGTGTCCTGCATGGCGGCCCAGGCAGTGCTCAGGCCGGGCACGTCGATGGCCTCGTCGGCCTGCGGCAGCGCACGCGGGCGGGCATGGCGGAACAGGTAACCGGCGCTGGGCTCGGCGAAACGCTGCACCAGCGCCTCCCACGCCTGCAGGTCGGTGGACTCGCGCGCATGGACCTTGTGCACGGCACGGCCCTGCGCATTGAAGAACTGCAGGCTGCGCATGGCCGGCCTGCCGGCCTGGGCAGGCTGCTCGGTCACGGCATAGCCGGCATGCCATTGGGCAAAGAACATTCGCAGGTCGATGTCGCGGCCCAGGGCAAGGCCCACGCCGCCGTTGGCCGAAAGCTTCTGGTAGACCCCGGTCTTTTCGTGGACCGTGGACTCGTTGCGCGTCAGCGCCATCACGGGGCCGCAGTCCTGCAAGCCCTTCAGGATGGCCAGCCATTCGGCACGCAGCGGCACGGCCTGGAGGCTGCCCTCATGCTGGCCCGCATGCGCGGCAATGGCGGCGCCTTCCGGCAGGCCCAGGGAATCGGCGGCCTCCTTGGCGCGCAGGCCACCCTGGCGCGCCCGCGCAAAGCGCTGGCGGACTGCGGGAGCATCGACGGGAATCAGGAGCCCGCCCTCCTCGGCATCGTGGACGGCGCTGCTCATTGCAGGGTGTCCAGCGGTGCGTGCCAGAGCGCATGGGGCACCGGCTGGGCTGCATGGGCTCCAGGCAGGGACACTCCGGCATCGGGCACGGCGCGGTGCGAGCGCAACGGCGCGCCCGCATCGGCCACTGCCTGCCAGCGTTGCTGCAGCCGCCCCAGCAGGGCGCGCATGTCATGGGACAAGCCGCCCGCGCAGGCCAGGTTTTCGAGCTGCTCGGCCACCCGTGCGGCCATGGCCGGCCTATGGGTGTCGCAGCAGCCGTGGCCGAAGCCGGTCATCAGGGCCAGCGTGGCAGCCAGCGCGGCCTCGTTCTCGGGCAGCAGGTATTCCTCGTCCTGGGCAAGGCTCTCACTCTTGGATGGATGCATGGGGTTCTCCTTGCGTTTCAGTTGGCAGCGTTGCACATGCATGCGCCCGCGCCACAGGCGCATGCTTCAGAAATCCTTGACCATCGACACCCGCACATGGCGGCCGGGCTGGCTGTAGGCGTCGGCAATCGCCGTGCTGGCAGCCAGGCCGCGCACATCGGCCCAGCGCCAGTACTTCTTGTCGGTCAGGTTGTAGATGCCGGCGTTCAGGCGCAGGTCGGGGCGTATGCGCCACTGGGCACTCAGGTCGGCGACGGTGGCCGAGGGGCTGAGCCAGGCGGCGCTGCCGTTGGACACATCGCCGGCCTTCTTGCCGCTCCAGTGCGAGACGTTGAACTGCACGCCCACGGCAGAGCGCTCATAGCGCACGCCCAGCACCAGTTGCTGGGGCGAGATGGTGTCCAGCGGCTTGTCGGACTGCGTGTCCTTGCCGTCGGTATAGCCATAGGCCAGGCGCGTCTGCCAGTCGCCGCCGCCCCAGCGGCCCCAGTCGTAGTCGGCCTTGAGTTCGAAGCCGCTGATGCGGGCACGGCCCACGTTGATGGACTGGTAG
Organism: Delftia sp. RIT313; assembly: GCF_000632165.1. Lineage (NCBI taxonomy): Bacteria > Pseudomonadati > Pseudomonadota > Betaproteobacteria > Burkholderiales > Comamonadaceae > Delftia > Delftia sp. RIT313. Next base: position 226,355 of record NZ_JFYT01000001.1, read on the forward strand.
ATGGCGGGGTTGGCCGCGTTGCCGGGCTGGCCCGCAACCAGTTGCTGGTCGACGATGAAGTCCTTGTAGCGCCCCGTGAACACGGCGGCGTCCAGGCGCAGCCTGTCCATGCGCCCGCGCAGGCCCAGCTCGAAGGTCTGGCTCTTTTCAGGCCGCAGGTTGGGGTTGGGAATGTTCCGGTAGAACGCCACCGGGTTCTCGAAGAAAGCGTTGATCTGGCCGGCATTGGGCGCCCGGAAACCTGCCGCATAGTTGCCATAGACGGACCAGACCGGGCTGGCCTGCAGCATCACGCCCAGCTTGGGCGAGAGCGCGGAGTCGGAGTTGCTGACCACGGTGGGCACAAAGCCGTTCTGCCGGGGCTTGATGCTGTAGTGCTCGGCGCGCAGGCCCGGGGTCACGCTCCAGGGGCCGTTGTGCAGTTCGGCCTGGGCGAACAGGGCGGTGGCGCTTTCGGTGGTGTCGGGGAAGCGCTTGAGCGGGAAGCTCTCGCCCACGGGCGGCGTGATGCCGTTTTGCGCGTTGACCACCTTGTTGCGGAGGTAGTCCAGCCCGTAGGTGAACTTGCCGCTGGCCGAAGAACTCCAGCGCAGCAGGCGGCTGGCCTGGGCGTGCAGCTGGATCGCGTCCTCGTCATAGGTCACGTCGCGCTCGCGGTAGGGCAGGCCGATGCGCGTCTCGGTGACGAATTCGCGCGCGTCGGACTTCTGGTAGCTGGCCATCAGCTGCAGTTCGTCGGCCAGCGCCGTGCCCAGTTGCTGCCACTGGCCCTGCCAGCTGGCCCGCCAGCGCTTCATGTCGGTACGCGAGTCGGAATTGGCCACGGTGGCCGAGCGCGCGGACAGCAGGGCGTAGTCGGCGCGCTTGTCCACGTTCTCGAAGGTGAAGACATGCTTTTGCACGGCACTGGGCGTGAAGACCAGGCGGCCCATCAGCGATTCGCTGCGGTCTTTCTCGGGATTGGGCGTGGTGCGCGCCGCGCCCGTCACGTTGTTCGTGCCCATGTTCTCCAGCGCGTGCGAGCGGCCCAGGCCCGCCGACAGCAGCCATGCCCATTCGGGGCTGGCACGGCCCGCCACGGTGGCGCCCAGCTTGCGGCCGTTGTCCGAGCCGTCGTAGCCGGCAGCCACGCGGCCGGCGATGCGCTTGTCCTTGCCCAGCAGATCGTCCGGCTGCATGGTCACGAAGTTGACCAGGCCGCCCATGCCGTCCGAGCCATAGAGCGCCGGCGTGGAGCCGCGCAGGATTTCCACGCGCTGCACCAGGCCCAGGTCCAGGTAGTCGCGGCCGAAGCTGTTGGCGCTGAAGCTGTAGCTGCGCGGCAGGCGCACGCCATCGACCAGCATGAGCACGCGGTTGCCATCCAGGCCACGGATGTTGAAGCCGCTGTTCTGGTCACGCCCGGCCGACGAGGCCGCCAGCGAGAAGCGGGCCGGGGCACGCGGCACCTCGACATTGGGCAGGAGGTTGACCATCTCGCGGATGTCGCTGGCCTGCTCGCGTTCCATGCGGCCGGCGTCGATCACGTCGATGCTCATGGGCAGGGTGTCAGGGTCCTGCACCTCGCGCGAGGCGCTGATCACCATCTCCTTGAGGGCCGGGGCACGGGTCCGTACCCCGGACGCGGCCTGCGCCAGCAATTGCGTGTCGGCATCCCCGGCATTTGCAACGTTTGCGGCGGCCTGCCCCGGATCCTGGGCCAGGGCAGCGGAGGCGCACAGCAGCGCGCAGGCGGCGGCCAGGGGATGGCGCGCCCGCCGGGCGCTTGATTGCATTGCGAAGTCGTAAGCCATTGCGAAGCCCTCTCTCTCTGATCAACATGGATGTGCGAGAGCTGGCTTCTGCTTGCAGCGGCTGGCGGGTGGCCCGCCAGCCGTTGGCGCGTCATGTGCTGGCTGGATGAAGAAAAATTATATGCGAATAGTTCTCATTTATTGGTTTGATCTGGCGCATGGTCCCCGGAACAAACCCTGCTGGCGCCGCGTGCCGCCAGGCAGCTATCTGTGCGACACCCACAGCGACAAGGCCCGCGCCTGAAGACGCGGGCATGAAAAATAGCCCCACCCTCCCCTTGCTGCGCCAGGTGTTTTGCCCCTGGCAGGGCGATGAAAAAAGGGCCCGGATGCCATGGCATCCGGGCCCTTTCTCCGCCTGCTCCGCGCCATGGCGGAGCAGCAACTGGTCAATGGCTGGTCAGTGGCGGATCAGGTGGTCGAAGGCCGACAGCGCAGCCGTGGAGCCGGCACCGGCAGCGATGATGATCTGCTTGTACGGCACGTTGGTGCAGTCACCTGCGCCGAACACGCCGGGCACGCTGGTGTGGCCCTTGGCGTCGATCACGATCTCGCCGAAGCGTGTCAGCTCCACCGTGCCCTTGAGCCAGTCGGTGTTGGGCAGCAGGCCGATCTGCACGAAGATGCCTTCCAGCGCCACGGTCTTGACCTCTTCCGTCGTGCGGTCCTTGTAGGTCAGGCCGGTGACCTTCTTGCCATCGCCGTTGACCTCGGTGGTCTGGGCGTTGAGGATGACCGTGACGTTGGGCAGGCTGCGCAGCTTCTTTTGCAGCACGGCGTCGGCCTTGAGCTCGCTGGCGAACTCCAGCAGCGTCACGCTGCGCACGATGCCGGCCAAGTCGATGGCCGCTTCAACGCCCGAATTGCCGCCGCCGATGACGGCCACATTCTTGCCCTTGAACAAGGGACCGTCGCAGTGCGGGCAGTAGGTCACGCCCTTGGTGCGGTACTTGTCCTCGCCCGGCACATTCATGTTGCGCCAGCGCGCGCCGGTCGAGAGGATGACGGTCTTGGCCTTGAGGCTGGCGCCCGAGGCGGTCTGCACCTCGATCAGCCCGCCTTCCGTGGCAGCCGGAATCAGTTTGGACGCCGTCTGCAGGTTCATGATGTCCACCTCGTAGTCGCGCACATGGCGCTCCATGGCGGCGGCCAGTTGCGGGCCTTCGGTCTTGGAGACCGAGATGAAGTTCTCGATGTCCACGGTGTCCAGCACCTGACCACCGAAGCGCTCGGCGGCGATGCCGGTGCGGATGCCCTTGCGCGCCGCATAGATGGCAGCGGCCGCGCCGGCCGGGCCGCCGCCGACGATCAGCACGTCGAAGGCATCCTTGGCGGAAATCTTGGCCGCTTCACGCGAAGCGGCGCCGGTATCGACCTTGGCCACGATCTCGGCCAGCTCCATGCGGCCCTGGCCGAAGCGCTCGCCGTTCACAAAGACGGTGGGCACGCCCATGACTTCGCGCTGCTCGACTTCCTTCTGGAACAGCCCGCCGTCGATGGCGGTATGGCTGATCTTGGGATTGAGCACGGACATCAGGTTCAGCGCCTGCACCACGTCGGGACAGTTGTGGCAGGACAGCGAGTAATAGGTCTCGAAGTGCAGCGGCACGTCGATATTGCGCACCTGCTCCAGCAGCTCGGCCGATTCCTTGGACGGATGGCCGCCGACCTGCAGCAGGGCCAGCACCAGCGAGGTGAATTCATGGCCCAGGGGGACGCCTGCGAAACGCACGCCGCTGTCCACGCCGGGATTGGTGATCAGGAACGAGGGCTTGCGCACCTCGGCGTCGTTGTGCTCGACGACGGTGATCTTGTCGCTCAGCTCGCGGATTTCCAGCAGCAGTTCCTTCAGCTCGCGCGCACCCTGGCTGTCATCCAGCGAAGCCACCAGCTCCACCGGACGCTGCAGGCGCTCCAGGTAGGCCTGCAATTGGGCTTTCAGGTTGTTGTCAAGCATGTCGGACTCCTAGGGAAATACGAATTTTCGGAAAAAAAAGCCCGGGCGCCAGGCACCCGGGCGTCTTCAACAGTTCAACTGTGAACAGGAAGCGGTGTACCGCTTAGATCTTGCCGACCAGGTCGAGCGAGGGAGCCAGGGTCTTGTCGCCTTCTTCCCACTTGGCGGGGCAGACTTCACCTGGGTGGTTGCGGACGTACTGGGCAGCCTTGACCTTGCGCAGCAGATCGACGGCGTTGCGGCCAATGCCTTCGGCGGTGATTTCCACGGCCTGGATCACGCCATCGGGATCGACGATGAAGGTGCCGCGGTCAGCCAGGCCCTGGCCGGGACGCAGGACTTCGAAGTTGTTGCTGATTTCCCAGGTGGGGTCGCCCAGCATCGTGTACTTGATCTTGCGGATGGTGTCAGACGTGTCGTGCCATGCCTTGTGCACGAAGTGGGTGTCGGTGGACACGGAGAAGACTTCCACGCCCAGCTTTTGCAGTTCGTCGTAATGGTCGGCCACGTCGCCCAGTTCGGTGGGGCACACGAAGGTGAAGTCAGCGGGGTAGAAGAAGAACACGGCCCACTTGCCCAGGACGTCCTTTTCGGTCACTTCGATGAACTTGCCATTCTTGAAGGCCTGCGTCTTGAAGGGCTTGATTTGGGTGTTGATCACGGACATTGCTGTTTCCTTTGTGGTTGGTGAGTGAACACAGGACGAAGTCTAGGCCCAGGCAATCGATTGATCCAATGAATTGATTGAATTCATCCGATTGCCAAAAACTATGTGAACATCCTTGGTCTCCAGGCCTGCGGGCTTGACCAGCCCGCCACCGGCCTGAAGAGGCTATTTTGGGCCGAAATATGACAAGGCAATGCAGCAACCCCGCAGCCGCGTCGGCAGCCGGCCCGCAAACGAGAACGCGCCTCATAAGCAGCCAATGCGCGATAACAGGGGTTTGCTTGATCTGACGCAGAAACCCTAGACAATCCACCCCTATAGCGGCCGGCGATCGGCGCGGTCCCCCACGTACAACAAAGGAGTTCCCCATGCAAGGCGACGCACAAGTCATCACCTGGCTGCAAGCCCAGCTCAAGAACGAGCTGACGGCCATCAACCAGTACTTCCTGCACTACCGCATGTACAAGCACTGGGGCTTCGACAGGCTGGCCAAGAAGGAATACAAGGAGTCCATCGGCGAGATGAAGCACGCCGACTGGCTCATGGACCGCATCTTCGTGCTCGACGGCCTGCCCAACCTGCAGGACCTGGGCAAGCTGCAAGTCGGCGAGGACGTGCCCGAAGCCCTGGCTTGCGACCTGAGCAGCGAGAAAACCGCGCAGCAGACCATCAAGGATGGCATCGCCCACTGCGAAAGCGTGCGCGACTATGTCTCGCGCGATCTGCTGCAAAAGATCCTGGACGATACCGAGGAGCACATCGACTACCTCGAAACCCAGCTGGACCTGATCGACAAGGTCGGCATCCAGAACTACCTGCAGTCGCAGATGGACGAAGAGTCCTGAGCATCGGACTCAGGGGCGGCGGCACAGGCCGCACCCCGCACTCGAAACGACGGGCCTGTGTGCCCGTTTTTTCATCTTCTGGCCCGGCTATCGGTCACTCGTCGGCATACCGCAGCGGAAACAACAGAAGAAAGGTCGTGCCGGTCTGCGCGGCCGACTGCACCTCGATCGTGGCGTCCAGCAATTCCGCCAGCCGCTTGACGATGGACAGGCCGATCCCCTCGCCTGCGCCGCTGCGGTAGCTGGCCGCCGCACCGCCTTGCTGCGGCGCGCCCCCGGTGCGGACCTCCCCGGACGCCGCCGTCCCCAGGTGGCCCGAAGGGTCCATGTCCGTGGCCTGTTTGAGGGCGGCAACCAAAGGCGCCGCAGGCGCCATGCCAGGGCCCGTGTCCCCGATGGAGAGCATCCAGCGGCGCCGGTCCTCCCCATCGCCCAGAGCCCACTTCACCGTGACACCGCCCTCCTGGGTGTACTTGAGCGCGTTGAGTATCAGGTTCTGCGCGATGCGGCGCAGTTTCAAGGCATCGCCTTCCACCGGCATCGTCCCCGGCCCCTGCAGGTGCAGGTACAGGCCGCGATCGTTGGCCAGGGCCTGCAGTCCCTCGCACAGATGGGTGATCACCTCGGCTGCGTCAAAGGAGGTCAGCTGGCGATGCTCGCGCCCGGCGTGCAGCTTGGCCAGTTCCGTCACGTCATCCAGCAGATGGCGCAGCGACTGGACGTTGCGGTCCAGCATGCGCAGGAGTTTCTCGCGCGACTGCGCCGGCGCATGCTGCATGCCCAGGCCATGCGTCACATTGGCCACCACGCCGACGTTGCTGCGCAGGTCATGCGCGACCTGCTCCCACAGTTGCGAGCGCTGCAGGTCCAGCGTGCTCACGTCATGCAGCGCCGCTTCCAGGTCCCGGACATGGCCCTCGGCCTCCTGCTGCTGCAGGCGGAAATACTGGGTGCTGCTGTCCTGCACGTCGCGCGTGTAGGTGGCGGCCCAGGCCTTGCGCGCAACGGGCATGGCGCCATGCGCATCGGGATGCTCCTCGGCATAGGCCTCCAGTTGCGCCACCATGACTTCGTTGAGCAGGCCCAGCTCGCGCACGACTTCATGCAGGTCATAGCCCTGTTGCCAGCGGTGCAGGCCGTGGGCGGCGGCCTGCTCGCCATCGCCCGGCGGCTCGGCAGCGCCTGCCGGGGCACCGCCGAGGGCTCGCAATTGCTGCTCGAACGCGGCCAGCACGGCCGGAATGTGATCGTTCAACTGGGTGCGGGGAAGCGCCTCGCCGGCGGTCAGTGCCGGGTCCCGCCTGACGGCCTTGCGCCATGTCTGCAAGAGTCCTTCGCGCTGCGCCGCGAGGGCGTCTGCCAGTATGCAGAGTTCATTTCCTTGGCTTGTCATGGATCGGCATCCGTGGCGGTCTGTAGAGAGGGAAAAAATGCGTTGCGCCAAGGATGGTAAGGCCAAAAACCCGGCCGATCGGGCTCGTGCCGGCGCGCCTACAGGCCGGTGGGAAAGTGCACGCCCGCGCGCTGGGCAGCCTGCACGATGTGCGTGGCCATGGCCTGCTGCGCCAGTTCGGGCCGCCCCTGGGACAGGGCCTCGATGATGGCGGCATGCTCCTCGGCGGTCGCATGGCGCGCGCCGCGCTTGTAGTACGGCAGGCGCTGGCTTTCCTGCATGACCTCGCCGCTGCCGCGCAGCACGTCGGCAATCGCATGGTTGCCCGAGATGGTGGCGATCTGCAGGTGAAATTCGAAATCCAGGCGCGTGGCCTGCACGAAATCGGCCAGCTCGATGCTTTGCTGCATGGCCTGCAGGTTGGCCTGCAGGGCCGCCACGTCTTCGGGCTGCACCACCAGGGCGGCCAGGCGTGCCACAAAGCCCTCCAGCGCATAGCGCAGCTGATAGACATCGGTGAGCGCATGCGAGTCGGCAAAGCGCCAGGCCTCTGCGGCGGAGGCCGGGGCGTCGGTGGCCTCGGTCACGTACATGCCCTTGCCGGGCCGCGCCACGACCAGGCCCAGCCCCTGCAGCGTGGACAGTGCCTCACGCAGCGAGGTCCGGCTGATGCCCAGTTGCTCCGACAGGTCGCGCTGCGACGGCAGCAGCGCGCCCACCGGATACACGCCGCCCTCGATCCACTCGCGGATCACGCGGGCGGCATTGCCGGCAACGGCGGTGCTGGCGGAAGGACTGGAAGCGGTGCTGGGTTCCATGCGTTGGCAGGTCTCGGGGTCGGGGGCGGCAGGTGCGCTGATCTTAGCGACTGCGCACCGCTGCCGCATGGTCGTGGGTCGTGTGGTCGTGGGTCGTGCAGCGTTGGTGCCTCTACTTGTTGACCAGCTTGGCCGGCACCGTATAGGTCAGGAAGGCCCCGAACAGCAGCACGCCGGCCAGCACGAACATGGCGGCATTGGTGCTCTGTGTCGCATCCTTGATGAGGCCGATCATGTAGGGACTGATGAAGCCGGCCAGGTTGGCAAAGGAGTTGATCAGCGCAATGCCGGCTGCCGCACCCGCGCTGGACAGGATGGCCGTGGGCAGGCTCCAGAACAGCGGAGAGGTCGCCAGGCTGCCGCCCGCGGCCAGCGCCAGGGCGGCCAGCGACAGATAGACGTTGCCGCTGAAGATGGCCGACAGCATCAGGCCCGCTGCGCCCACGCAGAACGGCACGATCAGGTGCCAGCGGCGCTCGCGCATGCGGTCCGAACTGCGGCTGACCAGATTCATGGACACCACGGCCACCGAGAACGGCACGGCCGTCAGCAGGCCGATGTGAAAGGCCCCCTCCACGCCCGACTGGCGGATCAGGCTGGGCAGCCAGAACGTGAGGCCGTACTGGCCCATGACGGTGCAAAAGCAGATCAGGGCCATCTTGATGATGCGCGGGTCGGAGAACAGCGCGCGCAGCGTCACATGGCTATCGCTCTTGCTGGCGTTCTCGCGGGCGATGTTGCGCTCCAGCAGGGTCTTTTCCGCCTCGGTCAACCAGCGTGCGGCGCGGATGCCGTTGTCCAGGTACCAGAGCACGGCCAGGCCCAGGATCATCGAGGGGATGGCCTCGAGCAGGAACAGCCATTGCCAGCCGCGCAGGCCCGCCACGCCCTGCATCAGGTCCATGATGCCGCCCGACAGCGGGCCGCCCAGGATGCCCGAGACCGGAATCGCGCACATGAACAGCGCCACCATGCGGGCGCGCCGGTACGACGGAAACCAGTAGGTCATGTACAGGATCATGCCGGGGTAGAAACCCGCCTCGGCCGCGCCCAGCAGAAAGCGCAGCACGTAGAACTGCGTGGGCGTGCTCACGAACATCATGGCCGCCGAGATCAGGCTCCACATGATCATGATCCGCGAGATGGTGGCCTTGGCGCCTATGCGGTGCATCAGCATGTTGCTGGGCACCTCGAAGAAGAAGTAGCCGATGAAGAACAGCCCCGCACCCAGGCCGTACATGGCTTCGCTGAACTGCAGGTCGGCCAGCATATGCAGCTTGGCGAACCCCACGTTCACCCGGTCCAGGTAGGCCGCCACATAGCAGGCCATGATGAAGGGCAGCAGGCGCCAGGCCACCTTGCGGTAGACGGCGGCCTCGGCCTGCGTTTCGCTGGCCAGCGCCGGCGCCGCGCCGGCGACCTCGGCAGATGCGGGAAGAGATGACATCAGGGAGTCCTTGGTTGAGGAGTTGTGATCAACTGGTATTACCGGTATGAAATTACGAAGCGAACGGTACCCCCAGCGCTTTGCCATGTGCACTCGCATTTACCCCAATTCAACGCAAGCAAAACTAATTCCCCGAGGTTTGACAAAAATCCGGTCCAACTGCAAACTGGTATTACCAGTACGAAAACAAGAGGCAAAACTTCGTGAACACCTTGTCAGAGACCCGCCCCGCCAGCCTTTGCCTGCGCGCCCAGCCGCTGACCGCCGAGGCCTTTGCCGAGTTTGGCGAGGTCCTGGACAGCACAGGCCACACACCGCTGCTCATCAACGATGGCATGACCGAGCGCTACCACGCCCTGGCCCGCGTGGACACGGGCGGCAGCGAAGGCCATGGGCTGATCAACCTGTTCCATGCCCGGCCCTATGCGCTGCCCCTGCGGCTGACCAGCATGGAGCGCCACCCCCTGGGCAGCCAGGCCTTCATGCCGCTGGATGCACAGCCCTTCATCGTGGTGGTGGCCCCCCTGGGCGAACAGGTGGCAACCGCCGACCTGCGCGCCTTCATCACCAACGGCCGCCAGGGCGTGAACTACCGGCGCGGCGTCTGGCATCACTCGCTGATCGCGTTGAATGCGCCGGCGCGCTTCATCGTGATCGACCGTGGCGGCCCTGGCGACAACTGCGACGTGCTGCCCATCGGCGGCGCCGAGGGCGTTGTGCTGGACCTGGACAGCGCACAGGCCTGAATTCGGCCCACCCAATGAACCAATGAACAAAGCCGCCCGAGGGCGGCTTTGTGCTGCATGGCGGCCGGCGGACTCAGGCGGGCACCAGAAAGTCCCGGCTGATGCCCTGGCCCAGGTCGTGCACACGGTCCAGGAACTGCGTGAGATAGGCGTGCAGGCCCGTGGCCAAGATTTCGTCGATGCGCGCATAGCGCAGGTCGGCCAGCAGGCGACCTGCCTTGCGCTGGGTCTCGCGCGACTGGGCGTTGGCCACGCTTTCCAGGTTGGCCACCACCTCCAGCATGCTGGCCAGCAGCGAGCGCGGCATGTCGCTGCGCAGCATCAGCAGCTCGGCCACGCGCTCGGGCGTGATCACGTCGCGGTAGACCTTGCGGTAGACCTCGAAGGCCGAGACGCTGCGCAGCAGCGCGCTCCAGTGGTAGAAGTCGAACGGCGTGGCCGCCTTGCCCGATGCGCCGTTGCGTGCGCTGCCGTGGTAGTCGCGCTCGATGGCGTGGAACTTCACGTCCAGCAGGCGTGCCGTGTTGTCGGCGCGCTCGATGAAGGTGCCCAGGCGCAGGAAGTGGAAGGCCTCGTCCTGCAGCATGGTGCCCAGCGTCACGCCGCGCGACAGGTGCGAGCGGTGCTTGACCCATTCGAAGAACTGGCCCGGATCGCGCTCCCAGTCGCCCTCGGCCAGCAGGCGCTTGAGCTCCAGCCAGGTCTGGTTCTGGGTCTCCCAGGCCTCGGTGGTCAGGGCGCCGCGCACGGCGCGCGCGTTCTCCCGCGCAGCGCGCAGGCAGGAGGCGATGGACGAGGAGTTGCTCTCGTCGCGCACCATGAAGTGCAGCACGGCCTCGCGCTGCACCTCGCCGTGGCGGGCGGCGTAGGAGGGGATCAGCTCGCTGATGGACAGCACGCCCTGCCAGGCCTTGCGCGCCACCTGCGGCGCCTGGGGCAGCATGGAGGTGTCATAGGAGACGTTGAGCATGCGGGCTGTGTTCTCCGCACGCTCCGTGTAGCGGGACATCCAGTACAGATGATCGGCAGTACGGCTGAGCATTCAATGTCCTCCCTCGTTTGACTCACCGGCCCCGAGCACCCAGGTGTCCTTGGTGCCGCCGCCCTGTGATGAATTGACCACCAGCGAGCCCTCCTTGAGCGCCACGCGCGTGAGGCCGCCGGCCACCATGCGCACCTGGTTGCCGCTGAGCACGAAGGGCCGCAGATCGATGTGCCTTGGTGCGATGCCCTGCTCCACCAGGGTGGGGCAGGTGGACAGCGCCAGCGTGGGCTGCGCGATATAGCCGCCGGGATTGGCGATGAGCGCGCGGCGGAAATCCTCGATCTCGCCGCGCGAGGCGGCAGGCCCGATCAGCATCCCGTAGCCACCGGCGCCGTGGACTTCCTTGACCACCAGTTCGTCCAGGTGGTCGAGCACGTAGCGCAGGTCATCGGGCTTGCGGCACAGCCAGGTCGGCACGTTCTGCAGAATGGGTTCCTCGCCCAGGTAGAAGCGGATCATCTCCGGCACATAGGGGTAGACCGATTTGTCATCGGCCACACCCGTGCCCGCTGCATTGCAGATGCTCACGTTGCCGGCACGGTAGGCGCGCATGAGGCCGGGGCAGCCCAGCGTGGAGGTGGGGCGGAAGACTTCGGGGTCGAGAAAATCATCGTCCACGCGCCGGTAGATCACGTCCACGCGCTGCGGGCCGCGCGTGGTGCGCATGTAGACCACGTCCTTGTCCACCACCAGGTCCTGGCCCTCGACCAGCTCCACGCCCATTTGCTGGGCCAGGAAGGCATGCTCGAAGTAGGCGCTGTTGTGCATGCCGGGCGTCAGCACCACCACCGTGGGCTCGGGCGTGCCGGCCGGCGCGCTGGCGCGCAGCGTCTCCAGCAGCATGTCGGGATAGTGGGCCACGGGCTCCACGGGATGGCGCGAGAACAGGTCCGGGAACAGCCGCATCATCATGCGCCGGTTCTCCAGCATGTACGACACGCCCGAGGGCACGCGCAGGTTGTCCTCCAGCACGTAGTAAACGCCCTCGCCCTGGGCATTGGCGGCGCGCACGATGTCGATGCCGGCAATGTGGGCGTAGATGCCGCCCTGCACCGCCAGGCCGCGCATCTCGGGCCGGTACTGGCTGTTGTTCAGCACCAGTTCGCGCGGCACCAGGCCCGCGCGCAGGATCTCCTGGTCGTGATAGACATCGTGCAGGAAGCGGTTGAGCGCCGTCACGCGCTGCACCAGGCCCGCCTGCATTCGCGACCACTCATGTGCGGGAATGACGCGCGGTATCAGGTCGAAGGGGATGAGGCGCTCGTTGCCGGCGCCGCTTTCGTCCTTGTCGCCGTAGACGGCGAACGTGATGCCGACGCGCCGGAAGATGATCTCGGCCTCGGCGCTGCGCGCTCGCAGCGTCTGTTCGGACTGGCGCGCAAGCCATTGCGCGTAGTCCTTGTAGTGCAGGCGCACATCGCTGCCGTCGAACGGCGTCATCGTGTACATCTCGTCAAATGGATGCATTCGTCACCTCCTGTCGCTGCATGTGTACGGGGTCTAGCAAGCTACGGGCCAACCCTCGTATCGCACCAGTGTAGCGATAGGTAACCTCAATCCGGACAAGCGGTATCCAGCATATGCATCCTGCTCCGCCATCGGCGCACGCCCTATCCGCCCTGCCCCTGCGTCACGTGCACATCCCAATAGCGGCGTGCCCTTTCCCGCTCGCAGACCAGGTGCACGGGGTCCGAAGAGCGCCAGTGCGCCGCGCCGCAGCGGGCCGACTGCACCACGCCGGCGCCATGGGCCTCATAGCGGTGCACCACCTCGGGGACAGGATGGCCATAGCGGCTGCGATATCCCGCCTGCACCATGGCCCAGCGCGGTGCCAGTGCCTGCACCAGGGCGGTGCTCGATGAAGTGCGGCTGCCGTGGTGGGGCACCAGCAGCCACTGCACGGGCGTGAGGGCGCCGGCCCGTGCCAGGGACCGCTCCTGCGCAGCCTCGATGTCACCGGCCAGCAAGGCCTGCACGCCAGATGCCGAGCGCAGCAACAGCACGCAGCTGCCCGCATTGGCATGGGCCAGCGCCCGTGCGGAGGGCAACCGTTCGCCGGCAGACGGATGGAGCACCTCCAGCCGCACGCCATCCCATTCCCAGTGCTGGCCCGCCTGGCAGCGGCGCACAGCGCCCAGGCCGGCCAGCGCAGGGTCGAGGATCACGGAATCCGATCCCCAGACCTCCGCCTGCGGCTGCGCGGCATGCACGGCCAATGCACCGCCCGTGTGGTCATTGTCGCGGTGGCTGAGCCACAGGGCATCCAGCCTCAGACCCAGAGCCTGCAACAGCGGCACCAGCACCCGGTCGCCGGCATTGCTGTCCAGGCCGTACTGCGGCCCCGCGTCATACAGCAAGGCATGCCGCGCCGTGCGCACCAGCACGGCATTGCCCTGGCCTATGTCCACGGCCATCAGATCGAACTCGCCATGCGCCGGTGATGGCGACGGCCACCACAGGACCGGCAGGCACATGGCCAGGCCCCAGCAGCGCCATCCGGCAGGCACCGGAGCCACCAGCGCCAGGCCACCGCACAGCGCAGCCAGCCCTGCCCACAGCGGTGGCTGCGGCAGTTGCACCACGGCCCATGCCCACTGGTCCAGCCATTGCAGCAGCTCCAGCAGCGGGGCCAGCGCCAGCGCCGCGCCTGTCCACAAAGGCGGCCACAAGGCCCCCAGCAGGGCCAGCGGCGTGACCACGAAGGTCACCCAGGGAATGGCCGCCAGATTGGCCAGCAACCCCGACAGCGAAAGCTGGCCGAACAGCATCAGACCCAGCGGCGCCAGCGCCAGCGAGATGCGCCATTGCTCGCCCCACAGGGCCAGCGCACGGGCAGGCAGCGAAGGCCGCTGCGCGCCCTGCATGCGCGCATCGGTGGCCAGCAGCACGCCCACGGCCACAAAGCTCAGCCAGAAGCCGGCCTGCCACAGGGCCCAGGGGTCCAGCACCACGACCACGGCCAGCGCCAGGCACCACACGGCGGGCCAGGGCCAGCGCAGTCCGGCGCCGCGCAACGCAGCCACGCTGGCCAGCATGCAGACGGTGCGCTGCGCCGGCAGTCCCCAGCCGCTGAACAGCGCATAGCCGCCCGCCAGCAGCACGCCGGCCAGCAGGGCCGCCTGCGGCGCCGGGCACCACAGGCAGGCCCGTGCGCTGCAGCGCCAAAGCCGTCCCACCACCAGGGCTGCCAGCCAGGCGAACAAGGTGATGTGCAGGCCGGAAATGCTCATCAGATGGGCCACGCCGGTATGCCTAAACAGCGCCCAGTCATCCCGCGCAATGGCCTGCTGATCACCCATGGCCAGGGCGGCCACCACACCCAGCATGCGCGGCGCATGGGCAGGGTCCAGGCCGATGCGCTGCAGGGATGCCGCAAGCGCGGATGTGCAGCCCAGGATGGCGTCGCGCATCTGCTGGCGCCAGCGCTGCAGGGCATGGCTGCCGGTGTCGGCCAGTTGGCGTGCAGCGGGCTGTTCGCGCACATGGCCCGTGGCCTGCACGCCCTGCTCCCACTGCCACAGCTCATAGTCGAAACCATGGGGATTGCGCGCGCCATGCGGGCGCTTGAGCCGCACGGTCAGCGCCCAGCGCTGGCCCGGTCGCAGATCGGGCAGCATGGCAACACCCCTGGACTGCCGGCCCCGGGGGGCATACCAGGACAGTTCGATCCGTGCAGGAAACGGCGCCAAGACCTCTTCGCTGCCGGCGATCCGAGCCTGCTCCACCTCCATGCGCCAGCGCATGCCCTGGGCCATGTTCTGGGGAAGCGATGCCACGACGCCGACGATGCGCAGGTCACGCCCCTCCAACGGCGCAGACAGCGCCTGGCCCGCAAAATCCTGGGCCCGCCAGCCGGTCAACCCGCCCACCAGCAAGGCAGCGCAGACAGCGGCCCACAGGCGGTGCACACCACGGCCGCGCCGGCCTGCCCATGCCCTCCATGCCAGGCCTGCCAGCCCCATGCCCGCCAAGAGCAGATACATCCACAACGGCCACAGGCGCGGCTGCGTGACCTGCCAGGCCGCACCGGCCACGCAGCCGAGCAGCAGGGGCGTCCAGGAAGACGGCGAGAGGGTTTGGGCAGGTGCCGCAGGGTGCATCCACACATGCTAGGAGCGGATGCCGCGCAGCCACCATGCACCGCCTCGGATTCAGACAACAATCAGACTGACGGAAGCCCAGGCCCTGACATGCCAGGGTGCAAGGGGCTGTGTCACACTGTCCGCCACCCCGGCACTGGCGCCGGATTTTTCTTGTCTCGAAGGAATCAACGATGAGCGTTTACGAACAACTGAAGGCCCTGAACATCGAACTGCCGTCGCCTGCCATCCCGGCGGCGGCCTACGTGCCCTATGTGCAGACGGGCAATCTGGTGTTCCTGAGCGGCCATATCGCGCGCAAGGACGGCAAGGTCTGGGCCGGCCAGCTGGGCCGTGATCTGCAGACTGCCGACGGCCAGCAGGCCGCGCGCGCCATCGCCATCGACCTGATGGGCACGCTGCAGCACGCCGCCGGCGGCGACCTCGGCCGCGTGCGCCGCATTGTCAAGCTGATGTGCCTGGTCAACTCCACGGGCGACTACACCGAGCAGCACCTGGTGGCCAACGGCTGCAGCGAGCTGCTGGGCCAGGTCTTCGGCGATGCCGGCACGCATGCGCGCAGCGCCTTCGGCGTGGCCCAGATCCCGCTGGGCTCCTGCGTGGAAATCGAGCTGATCGCCGAACTGGCCTGATCGGCAGCATGCCGCCGCACGGCGCCGCCGTGCTCGCAGGCGGCTAGAAGTTCTCCCATTGGCCATCCTCGGCTGCCGGTGCGGCAGGCCGGGGCGCCGAGGCCAGCTTGGGCGCCGCCGCCCTTGCTGCGGCAGGCCGCGCTGCAACCGGCCCGGCAGCCGCAGGCGCCACGGCTGCTGCCGGCCGCCTTGGCGCTGCGGCCGCGCTGTGCGCAGTGCGCGCCGCCGGCGCAGCCTGCCTTGCGAGCGTCGTCGGCGAAGGCGCCAGGTGCGCCACCTTGAACACCGCCACCGTGCGCGACAGCTGCTCGGCCTGCTCCCGCAGGCTTTGCGCCGCGGCTGCGCTTTGCTCGACCAGGGCCGCGTTCTGCTGCGTCATCTGGTCCAGCTGTCCCACGGCCTGGTTGACCTGGGCCACGCCCGCGCTTTGCTCCGAAGAGGCCGCCGTGATCTCGCCGATGGTGTCGGCCACGCGCTGCACGGACTGCACGATGCCCTCCATGGTGGTGCCGGCATCGCCCACCAGGCGGGCGCCGTCCTCCACCCGTTCCACCGAAGCGCCGATGAGCTGGCGGATTTCCTTGGCAGCCGCCGCGCTGCGCTGTGCCAGCGTGCGCACCTCGCTGGCCACCACGGCAAAGCCCCGGCCCTGCTCTCCGGCGCGGGCCGCCTCCACGGCGGCGTTCAGCGCCAGGATGTTGGTCTGGAAGGCAATGGAGTCGATGACGCCGACGATGTCGGCAATCTGCCTGCTGCTGTCGTTGATGCCCTTCATGGTCTCGACCACCCGGGCCACGACCTCGCCGCCGCGCTGCGCCACCTGTGACGCGCCCGCCGCCAGGCTGCTGGCCTGCTGGGCACTGCTGGCGCTTTGCTGCAGCGTGCTGGTGAACTGCTCCATGGCGGCAGCCGTCTCCTGCAGGTTGCTGGAGGTCTGCTCGGTGCGCACGGACAGGTCCTGGTTGCCGGTGGCGATCTCGGCGCTGGCGATGGCGATGCTGTCCGTGCTCTGGCGCACCTGCTGCACCATGCCCGACAGCGATTCGCTCATGGCCTGCAGCGAGCGCAGCAGGTCGCCGAATTCATCAGCACGCTGTGCCTGTCCCTGCACGCCTGCGCTCAGGTCGCCTGCGGCAATGCGTTCGGCCAGTTCGCTGGCCTGGGCCAGGGGACGGCGGATGCTGGCAATCAGGAAATGGGCGCCGATGACGATGCACAGCAGCAGCACGCCCACGGCCGCAGCGGCAAAACCCACGGTGAGCCTGCGCGAGGCTGCCGTCTCTTCCTGGCTGCTGCGCGCCACCTGCTCCTGCATCTGCACGAAGTCGCGCAGCGACTGCAGGTAGGCATCCACGGCAGGGTTGTAGGACTGCTTGACCAGGACCAATGCCTGGTCCTGCCGGCCGTCGGCCTTGAGCTGGCGTGCCTGGGCACGCAGTTCGATCATGGTCTTGCGGGCTGCCGCAATCCTGGCCATCTGCGCCTTGTCTGCGTCGGACAGGGGCATGGCTTCCAGTGATTTCTGCACCTCGGTGATCCGCGCCGAGGTGGCGCTGATCACGTCCTTGAACTCGGCCTCGACGGCGGCATCACTGCTGACCACCACAGCCTGGGTGCGGGCCGCGTTGGTTTCGGTCAGCCCCATCCAACGCACGGCGGCCTGGACCCGCGCCTGCATCTCCTGGGTCACCGCCTCGGACCGGGCCTGGACCTGGGCCGAGCGATAGCCCGACAAGCCGACCACGCCCACCAGCGCCACCACGATGGCGGCCACTGCAAGCCACAGCTTGTGTGCCATGCGAAGTCGCAGCATATCCAGTCTCCCTCATTTTGGAAGACTCCATGTTGAGGCCTGGAAGAAGGCCTGGTGGGCGGAAAAACCCAGAGGAAACCCCTGATCCGCCCCTTTCGCGGAGGGCATTGCAGGGGTGGCCGCGTTCTTACTCCACGCGCGTCACGCTTTGCGGCTTGAAGCCCAGGTCGGCCGACTTGCCCTTGCGGCCGCGCGTGCCACGGGCATTGTTGAGACTGCGGATCTCCAGCGTCTCGCTGCGCTCCTTGCCGCCGCGGCCCAGGCCATCGATGCGGATGCTGCGCGTGTAGGCGGCAGCGCCCGCCAGCGTGTCCTTGTCCTCCAGATCGAGCAGCATGAGACCGCGCCCGCCCTTGGCCATGTGCTTGAGGCTGGCGATCTCGAAGGTGAGGATGCGGCCACCCGTGGAGGCGCAGATCACATGCGTGGCCGGCAGCAGCAGGCCCGCGCCCTGCTCGCCTTCCTGCGGCTCCGCACGTGCGCCCATGGGCACGCCGTAGGCCGTGGAAGGGGCGCACAGCGTCTCGCCGTCGGCCAGCGTGACGAAGGCCTTGCCCGCCTTCTGGCGCGAGACCATGTCGCTCACCATGGCCACGAAGCCGTAGCCACCCGACCCCGACAGCAGCAGCGCCGTGCCCTCGGCACCGGCGAAGTAGTACAGGATCTGGGTGCCGGCCTCCAGCTCGATGAGCGTGGTCACGGGCTGGCCATCGCCGCGCCCGCCGGGCAACTGCGCCACCGGCACCGAATAGATGCGGCCGTTGCTGCCAAAGGCCAGCAACTGGTCCACGGTGCGGCACTCGAAGGTGCCGTGCAGGCTGTCGCCGGCCTTGAAGCTCAGCGTGCCCGCATCGACGCCATGGCCCTGGCGCGTGCGCACCCAGCCCTTGTCCGAGATGATGACCGTGGTGGGTTCATCGACCACCTTGACTTCGGCGACGACCTTCTTTTCCTCCTGGATCAGCGTGCGGCGCGCATCGGCGAACTGCTTGGCATCGGCCTCGATCTCCTTGCAGATCAGGCGGCGCATGGTGCTTTCGCTGCCCAGGATGTCTTCGAGCTTGCCTTGCTCCGTGCGCAGTTCCTTGAGTTCCTGCTCGATCTTGATGGCCTCCAGCCGCGCCAGCTGGCGCAGGCGGATTTCAAGAATGTCGTCGGCCTGGCGCTCGGACAGCGCAAAGGCATCGATCAGCGCCTGCCGGGGCTCGTCGCTGGCCCGGATGATGGCGATGACCTTGTCGATGTTCAGCAGCACGGCCTGGCGGCCTTCGAGGATGTGGATGCGGTCCAGCACCTTGGCCAGCCGGTGCTGGCTGCGCCGCGTGACCGTGGTCTGGCGGAAGGCGATCCATTCCTCGAGCATCAGGCGCAGGCTTTTCTGCACCGGGCGGCCATCGAGGCCGATCATGGTCAGGTTGATGGAGCTGGACGACTCCAGGCTGGTATGCGCCAGCAGCGCCGTGATCAGTTCCTGCTGCGGCACCTTGCCGGTCTTGGGCTCGAAGACCAGGCGCACGGGCGCATCCTTGCTGGACTCGTCGCGCACGCCGTCGAGCACGGCCAGCATGCTGGCCTTGAGCTGAGTCTGTTCCTGGCTCAAGGCCTTCTTGCCGGTCTTGACCTTGGGATTGGTGATGTCCTCGATCTCTTCGAGCACCTTCTGCGCCGAGACGCCGGGCGGCAGCTCGGTCACCACGATCTGCCACTGGCCGCGCGCCAGCTCCTCGATCTTCCAGCGCGCGCGCAGCTTGAGGCTGCCACGGCCCGTGCGATAGGCGTCCTGGATGTCGGAGGCGCTGCTGATGATTTGCCCGCCACCCGGATAGTCGGGGCCGGGGATGATCTGGAACAGTTCCTCGTCGCTGAGCTGGGGCCGCTTGATCAGGGCCACGCAGGCGTCGGCGACCTCGCGCAGGTTGTGGCTGGGGATTTCCGTGGCCAGGCCCACGGCAATGCCGCTGGCGCCATTGAGCAGGGCGAACGGCAGGCGCGCGGGCAGTTGCTGCGGCTCCTGCGTGCTGCCGTCGTAGTTGGGCACGAAGTCCACCGTGCCCATGTCGATCTCGTCGAGCAGCAGGCCCGTGATCTTGGACAGGCGCGCCTCGGTGTAGCGCATGGCGGCTGCGCCGTCGCCGTCGCGGCTGCCGAAGTTGCCCTGGCCATCGACCAGCGGATAGCGCTGGTTGAAGTCCTGCGCCATGCGCACCAGCGCGTCGTAGGCCGACTGGTCGCCGTGCGGGTGAAAGCGGCCCAGCACATCGCCGACCACGCGTGCGCTCTTGACGGGCTTGGCTGCCGTGTTGTGGTTGGGACCGCTGTAGCTCAGGCCCATGCGGTCCATGGCGTACAGAATGCGCCGCTGCACGGGCTTGAGGCCGTCGGTCACATCGGGCAGTGCCCGGCCCTTGACCACGGACAGTGCGTATTCGAGATAGGCCCGTTGCGCGTACTGGCCCAGGTCCAGTGCATCGCCGGCCGCCTGTTGTGCCAGATCCAGAGAGGTTTGGTCGCTCATGAAGAAATTCGTGATCTCAAAAAATGCAATGAATACCGCTCATTGCGGCGTGGGCAGTCCTGTGGGCAGCGTCATGCGCACCCGGGGCGTGGTGCCCGGCAACGCCGCTGCTGCAGGCGCTGCAGGGCCCGCGCGCTCGCGCCCGCCCTGCAGCTGCTCGTAGATGCCGAGCACGGCCTTCACGTAATTGCGGGTTTCCTGGAAGGGAGGGATGGCCTGGCCCGCGCGCCGCACGGCGCCCTCGCCTGCGTTGTAGGCGGCCAGCACCAGGTCCAGCCGGCCGGGGAACAGCCCCATCAGATGGTTGAGGTAGCGCGCGCCAGCCGGCACGTTGACGGCCGGATCGGCCAGTTGCTGCTGCACGCTGCGCTGGCGGCTGGCCTCCACGCCGAAGCGCTGGGCCGTGGCCGGCATCAGCTGCATCAGGCCGACCGCCCCCTTGGGCGAGATGGCCTGCGCGTCAAAGCCCGACTCGACGGCGATCACGGCCTTGAGCAGGTCGTAGTCCACGCCCGTGTGGTCCGCCGCCTTGCGCAGATGGCCGCGCACGCTCTTGTAGCGCGGCGAGATGTCGAAGAAGCTTTGCAGCCGCGTATGCGCCTGCAGCCTGCGGCCGGCATCGCCGCTGCCGTCAGCGTCGGCAGCGGCCTCGGCCTGCACCATCGGGGGCTTGAGCCCCTGCTCGGCGCTGTCGTAGACCGAGCCGCGAAAGTACAGCCTGTAGCGCTCGTCCAGCGCCTCGGCAGCGAAGTGCGTGATGCCGCGCTCGTCCACGAAGGCCCAGAGATCGGCATGCGCCGGCCGCGCCAGCCCCCACAGCGCCAGGGCCAGGCCCAGCGCCGCCAGCGCGCGCACCCCGGCGCCGCGCGCCGGGTGCGGGCGGTGCTTCAGGGCGGCGCGGAGCACAGTCATGGGTCAGATATCGACTTCAATGGCGTCGCCATGGAGCTCCATGAGCTCGCGGCGCGCTGCGGCCTCGCCCTTGCCCATGAGCTTGGTGACGACCTGCTCGGCCGCCGCGAAGTCCAGGTTCATGAACTGCACGGGCAGCAGGCGGCGCGTGTCGGGGTTGAGCGTGGTCTCCCACAGCTGCTCCGCATTCATCTCGCCCAGGCCCTTGAAGCGGCTGATCTGGCATTTCTCGCGCGGCACGCCGTCCTTGGCCGATTTGTCCAGGATGGCGGTCAGCTCGCCCTCGTCCAGCGCGTACATCTTGGCCGCAGGCTTCTTGCCGCGCGCAGGCACGTCCACACGGAACAGCGGCGGCAGCGCCACATGGATGTGGCCGGCCTCGATGAGCTTGGGGAAATGGCGGAAGAACAGCGTCAGCAGCAGCACCTGGATGTGCGAGCCGTCCACGTCGGCATCCGAAAGAATGCAGACCTTGCCGTAGCGCAGGCCCGACAGGTCGGGCGTGTCGTTGGGGCCATGCGGGTCCACGCCGATGGCCACCGAGATGTCATGGATTTCGTTGTTGGCGAACAGCCGGTCGCGGTCCACCTCCCAGGTGTTGAGCACCTTGCCGCGCAGGGGCAGCACGGCCTGGGTTTCCTTGTTGCGGCCCATCTTGGCGCTGCCGCCGGCCGAGTCGCCCTCGACCAGGAAGACCTCGTTCAGGCTCAGGTCGCGGCTTTCGCAATCGGTGAGCTTGCCCGGCAGCACGGCCACGCCCGAGCCCTTGCGCTTTTCGACCTTCTGGCCCGCCTTCTGGCGGGTCTGCGCGGCCTTGATGGCGATCTCGGCCAGCTTGCGGCCCCATTCCACGTGCTCGTTGAGCCACAGCTCCAGCGCGGGGCGCACATAGCCGCTGACCAGGCGCACGGCATCGCGCGAGTTCAGGCGCTCCTTGATCTGGCCCTGGAACTGCGGGTCCAGCACCTTGGCGTTGAGCACATAGCTGGCGCGCGCAAAGACGTCATCCGGCATGAGCTTGACGCCCTTGGGCAGCAGCGAGTGCATCTCGATGAAGGCCTTGACCGCCTGAAACAGGCCGTCGCGCAGGCCGCTGTCATGCGTGCCGCCGGCGGTGGTCGGGATCAGGTTGACATAGCTTTCGCGCAGCGGTGCGCCGTCCTCGGTGAAGGCCACGCACCAGGCGGCGCCCTCGCCTTCGGCAAAGCTGTCGTGGTGGCGGTCGGCAAAGCCCTCGCCCTCGAACAGGGGGATGACCGCCTCGCCATGCAGGCTTTGCTGCAGGTAGTCGCGCAGGCCGCCCTTGAACTGCCAGGTCTGGGTGTCGCGCGTCTTCTCGTTGACCAGGGTCACCGAGACGCCGGGCATGAGCACGGCCTTGCTGCGCAGCAGGTGCATCAGCTCGCCCATGGGCAACTGGGGCGATTCGAAATAGCGGGCATCGGGCCACACGCGCACGGTCGTGCCCTGCTTGCGTTCGCCCGCGGCCAGCGGCCGCGACTGCAGGGGCTCGACCACGTCGCCGCCCGAGAAGGCGATGGTGGCCACCTTGCCCTCGCGGTGGATGCAGGCCTCAAGGCGCGTGGCCAGTGCATTCGTGACCGAGACGCCCACGCCGTGCAGGCCGCCCGAGAAGCTGTAGGCGCCGCCCTTGCCCTTGTCGAACTTGCCGCCCGCATGCAGCCGCGTGAAGACCAGCTCCACCACGGGCGCCTTTTCCTCGGGATGCATGCCGAAGGGGATGCCCCGGCCGTCGTCTTCGACGCTGTAGGAGCCGTCGGAATGCAGGGTGAAGCGGATTTTCTTGCCGAAGCCGGCCAGTGCCTCGTCGGCCGCGTTGTCGATCACCTCCTGCAGCACGTGCAGGGGGTTGTCGGTGCGCGTGTACATGCCGGGACGCTGCTTGACGGGCTCAAGGCCCTTGAGCACGCGTATCGAGCCTTCGGAGTATTCGCTTGCGGAAGTGGGAGATGGTTTGACTGCCATGGGGGCGGATTGTAGTGCGCGGCCCGGCTCAGTGCTGGATGCATTCACAGTCATTGACAGTGACTATCCCGAAAAAGCCGCTGCCATCAAGGGCCGCGCTGGCGCATGGGCGACCCAAGCGGCACAGCGCAAAACCCGGAGTTTCGCTAAAGTTTGCCGCATGCAAAAAAACAACCAACCCATGTCCATGGTGCAGATACTGCTGTGCGGGGGCGCAGTCGTGACGCTGTCCATGGGAATCCGCCACGGCTTCGGCCTGTGGCTGCAGCCCATCACCCAGGAAATGGGCTGGACGCGCGAGTCCTTCGCGCTTGCCATCGCCATCCAGAACCTGTCCTGGGGCGTGCTCGGCATCTTCGGCGGCATGCTGGCCGACCGCTTCGGCGCCTTCCGCGTGCTCCTGGTGGGCGCGCTGCTGTATGCGCTGGGCCTGGCCGGCATGGCCATGGCGCCCACGACAACCTGGTTCGCCCTGACGGCCGGCGTGGTGATCGGCGCAGCCCAGGCAGGCACCACCTATGCCGTGATCTACGGTGTGCTGGGCCGCCAGATTCCCGTGGCGCGGCGCAGCTGGGCCATGGGCGTGACGGCGGCGGCGGGCTCCTTCGGCCAGTTCTTCATGGTGCCCGTGGAAGGCAGCCTGATCTCGAACTTCGGCTGGTCCAACGCCCTGCTGCTGCTGTCGCTGTGCGCGCTGATGATCATTCCGCTGGCCTTCGGCCTGCGCGAGCCGGGCTTCCAGGCCGGCAACACCCGTCCCGTGCGCGACCAGAGCGCGGGCCAGGCCGTCGCCGAAGCGCTGCGCACGCCCAGCTTCGTGCTGCTGACGGCCGGCTACTTCGTCTGCGGCTTCCAGGTGATGTTCATCGGCGTGCACATGCCCAGCTACCTCAAGGACTACGGCCTGGCACCGCAGGTGGCCAGCATCTCGCTGGCGCTGGTGGGGCTGTTCAACATCGTTGGCACCTACGTGGCCGGCAACCTGGGCCAGCGCCTGCCCAAGCGCTACCTGCTGTCCACCATCTACTTCACGCGCTCGGTGGTGATCGTGCTCTTCCTGCTGGCGCCGCTGACGCCCTGGTCGGTCTACATCTTCTCTGCCGCCATGGGCCTGCTGTGGCTGTCCACCGTGCCGCTGACCAATGCCACCGTGGCCCAGATCTTCGGCGTGCAGCATCTGTCCATGTTGAGCGGCATGGTGTTCTTCAGCCACCAGGTGGGCAGCTTCCTGGGCGTCTGGCTGGGCGGCTATCTCTATGACCAAACAGGCAGCTACCAGGTGGTCTGGTACCTGGCCATCGGCCTGGGCGTGGCCGCCGGCCTGCTGAACCTGCCCATACGCGAAGCCCCCGTGGCACGGTTGCGCGCGGCCCAGGCCGCTGCCTGACATGACGACATCCATGACCACATCCACCAGGCCCCGCCCACGCATCCTGCGCAGGCTGGCGCTGTGGGCCGTCGTGCTGCTGGTGCTGGGCCTGGTCTTCATGCTCTACCTGCAGCCGCAGTTCATGCTGGGCATGGCAGACCAGATCTGGGCCTGCTTCTGAAATGGAAGCGGGAGCGGCGAAGGCCTGCCGGCACAATGTCGGCCGCTTTCACTTTATTTCCAAAATTGCACATGCACGCAGCCACGCCGCCCTCGCCCTGGATCCAACGCTGGTCGCACCTTCTGGCGCCCCAGGCCTCGGTGCTTGACGTGGCCTGCGGGCCCGGCCGGCACATGCGTTGGTTCCATGCGCGTGGCCACGCCGTCACCGGCGTAGACCGCGACGCCCAGGCCCTGGCCGGCCTGCAGGGCGTGGGCGAGCTGCTGTGCGCCGACATCGAAAACGGCCCCTGGCCCCTGCCCGGCCGGCAGTTCGGCGCCGTGGTCGTGACCCACTATCTGTGGCGCCCGCTGTGGCCGGCGCTGCTGGACAGCGTGGCCCCCGGCGGCGTGCTGCTGTACGAAACCTTTGCCCAGGGCAACGAGGCTTTCGGCAAGCCTTCCCGCCCCGATTTCCTGCTGGCGCCCGGCGAGCTGCTGCAGGCCTGCGCGGGCTGGCACATCGTGGCCTACGAGCACGGCCAGCTGGGCGAGCCCGATCGCATGGTCCAGCGCATTGCGGCGCTGCGCCCCGATGCAACAGGCCGGGAACCCGTGGCCATGCTGGCGCATCAGAAGGCGTCAGGCTCTGCAATCGCCTGAATCCCTACAGGCGCCCGCCTTGGGCCTGCCTCCGACACTCGTTAGAATGATCCTTTCCCGTTTTTTCTTGCGGACATGACATCCTCCTCCGTCGCTCTCACTGGCAGCATCGTTGCCCTCATCACGCCCATGCACGAGGACGGTAGTGTTGACTACCCGGCGCTGCGAAAACTCATCGATTGGCATGTGGCCGAAGGCACGGACTGCATCGGCGTGGTGGGAACGACAGGTGAATCCCCCACCGTCAACGTGGAGGAGCACTGCGAAATCATCCGCGTGTCCGTCGAGCAGGCCGCAGGCCGCGTGCCCGTGATGGCCGGCTGCGGCGCCAACAGCACGCACGAAGCCATCGAGCTGGCCCGCTACGCCAAGAAGGTCGGCGCCGACAGCCAGCTGCAGGTCGTGCCCTACTACAACAAGCCCACGCAGGAAGGCCAGTACCAGCACTTCAAGGCGATTGCCGAAGCGGTGGGCGACCTGCCGGTGGTGCTCTACAACGTGCCCGGCCGCTCCGTGGCCGACATGCAGCACGACACCGTGCTGCGCCTGGCGCAGATCCCCGCCATCATCGGCATCAAGGAAGCCACGGGCAACATCGAGCGCGCCCAGTGGCTGATCCGTGAAGTGCCCAAGGACTTCGGCGTGTACTCCGGCGATGACCCGACCGCTGTGGCCCTGATGCTGTGCGGCGGCCACGGCAACATCAGCGTCACGGCCAACGTGGCACCGCGCTTGATGAGCGATCTGTGCAAGGCGGCCCTGGCCGGTGATGTGCGCACTGCCATGGACATCCAGCTGCGCCTGATGCCCGTGCACAAGAACCTCTTCGTCGAGGCCAACCCCATTCCCGTCAAGTGGGCCGCAGCGCGCCTGGGCCTGTGCGGCCCGGCCATGCGCCTGCCGATGACACCTCTGAGCAAGAACCTGGAAGCCACCGTGGAAGCCGCCCTGGGCTCCGCTGGCCTGCTGTGAGGCGCCCCGCCCCACCGACCGAACGCACCAAGGATATTCGCGTGAAACAGCCCATTGCACGTCTGAGCCTGCTGAGCCTGGCCATCGGCCTGACAGCCTGCACGACCACGTTCCAAGAGAGCAAGATCGACTACAAGAGCGCCGGCAAGCAGCAGGCGCCCACCCTGGAAGTCCCCCCGGACCTGACCCAGCTGTCCACGGATTCGCGCTATGCCGTGCCCGGCGGCGTGGTCTCCGCCGCAGCCATGGAAGCCAACTCCAAGGCGCAAAAGCCCAGCGAAGGCCGCACGGCCACCGTTGCAATGGGCGATGTGCGCATCGAGCGCAACGGCGAACAGCGCTGGCTGGTGATCAAGCGCCCGGCCGACCAGCTGTGGGAGCCCGTGCGTGACTTCTGGCTGGAAAACGGCTTCATCTTCACCACCGAAGACCGCCAGCTGGGCATCATCGAGACCGACTGGGCCGAGAACCGCGCCAAGATCCCGCAGGACGTGATCCGCAAGACGCTGGGCAAGGTCTTCGACGGCCTGTACTCCACCAGCGAGCGCGACCGCTTCCGCACACGCCTGGAGCGCTCGGCCGACGGCTCCACCGAGGTCTACATCACGCACCGCGGCATGCAGGAGGTCTACACCAGCGCCCAGAAGGACCAGACCATCTGGCAGCCGCGCCCCTCCGACCCGGAACTGGAAACCGAATTCCTGCGCCGCCTGATGGTCAAGCTCGGCGTGAGCCAGGAGCAGGCCGATGCCGTGGCCAAGGCCAACACCACCACGGCAGCCGCCACCGGCAGCGTGCGCATGGAATCCGCCAACGGACAGCCCGTGCTGCAGATCGACGAAGGCTTTGACCGCGCATGGCGCCGTGTCGGCGTGGCCCTGGACCGCACGGGCTTCACCGTGGAGGACCGTGACCGCAGCCGCGGCATCTACTTCGTGCGCTATGTCGCGCCTGACGCCAAGGTCGAGCCCAAGGGCTTCTTCAGCAAGCTGTTCAGCCGCTCGCCCGATGCGGCCGCGCCGGTCAAGTACCAGATCCAGGTGCGCAGCGAAGGCGACAAGTCCACCGTCACCGTGCTCAACACCCAGGGCCAGCCCGAGACATCGGCCAATGCCCAGCGCATCGTGCGCGTCATCACCGACGACATGAAGTAAGCAAGCCTCTTTTCGGACCTTGGGGCGGCAGCGTCCGCCCTTGGCTTGCAGCCACCGCGCATTCATTTGCCGGTGGCTTTTTTACGGACCAAAGCAAAGACGAAAAAAAAACCGCAGCCCGAAGGATGCGGTTCTTTCGCGGCAGAGGCCGAAACCTCTGCCATCGGCGAGGGCCGAATTACTGCTTGGTGGCTTCCTTGGCGGCAGCGTCGGCAGCAGCCTTGGCGGCGTCTGCAGCGGCAGCGTCAGCAGCGGGAGCAGGTGCTGCAGCGTCGGCGGCAGGCGCTGCGGGAGCAGCAGCGTCGGCGGCGGGAGCAGCAGGAGCTTCTGCGGGAGCGGGAGCTGCCGGTGCGGGAGCTTCAACGGCGGGTGCGGGAGCGGGGGCCGGAGCCTCTTCCTTCTTGCCGCAAGCGGCCAGAGCTGCAGCAGCGATCACGGTAGCCAGGATCAGAGAGTTCTTCATCACAGTTTCCTAGAGAGTAGGTAAGAAGACAGTACACAGGAGGGGCCCCGCCACTTGCGCCACCGGATGCGGGCAACCGGTACGCGGCGGCCAGGCCACGTCAAACACATTCATTCGACTTGGAGCGAATTATAGGGAGATTTTTTCGAGGCTGACTGAAACTGACAACCTCTGAACAATTCCGCACAAATCCTCTTGCCAAGTCCGAATAGGGCAGCACGAAGCTGCCTTGGCGTCCACTGTGTAACAAAACCAGGTTGCTGTCAATTTACTGACGAACCCAAGACAATTCTTTACAAATCTATCGGAGTCCGTCATGAATCAGCAGAACGCTGTCAACGGTGAATGCCCGAACTTAGCATGACTGCGTCACAGCGTCTACCCGGTTCAGGACAGCGGCCCGCCTCGCACCCAGCCGGCGTCAAACCAGGAGGACAGCAGCTCCAGCGCGTCATCGCTGGCCTTGGCCAGATCGGCGCGTGACAGGGCACGCGTATCGGCCAGCTTGCGCATCAGGGTGGCATCGCGGCCACCGGCCAGATAGCTTTCGCCGTTGATGAAGATGTGTTTTGCGTCATACATCATGCGCGTGCGGCGGTCGAGGACCACGCTCTCGAACATGCCGTGTTCCTCGCCATGCTCGAACCAGACATTGGCCTTGGGCTCGGTCATGTACTCGCCCAGAGCGCGCTCCAGCGCCAGCGGCTCGGCCAGCGCGCGCTCCAGCGCCTTGCGCGCGAAGTCGTGCAGGCTCGACGGAATCTCGCCCGGGGCCTCGACGGCGGGCTGGTCGGGGTCGCGGTAGACCATGGGCGCTTCGGGTTCATCGGGCTCGTCGGACATGCGCAGCAGCAGCTCGCGGGCCAGTTCGTCGCGCGCGGGCGAGCGAAAGCCGATGGAGTAGGTCATGCACTCGCCCTCGGCGATGCCGTCATGGGCCCACTTGGGCGGCAGGTAGAGCATGTCGCCGGGCTCGAGCACGAACTCCTCCTCGGGCTCGAAATTCGAGAGCACCTTCAGCGGCACATCGGGCTGCAGCGACAGGTCCTTCTGGCGGCCGATGCGCCAGCGCCGGCGGCCATGCGCCTGCAGCAGGAAAACGTCGTAGCTGTCGAAATGCGGGCCGACGCCGCCCTGGTCGGTGGCAAAGCTGATCATCAGATCGTCCAGCCGCGCCTCGGGCACGAAGCGGAACTGCTGCATCAGCTGGTGCACGCCGTCGTCGTGCAGGTCCACGCCCTGCACGAGCACGGTCCATCCGGGCTTTTGCAGCGAGGGCAGGCTGCGGCGCGACAGCGGGCCGTGGCTGAGCTTCCAGTGGCCACCGTCCTGCTGCTGGATCAGGCGCGACTCCACACCGTCCTCGCCTGCCATGGCCAGCAGCCTGGCGCGGGGAATCAGGGGCTTGAAGCCCGGGATTGCCTGGCGCACCAGCAAGGGCTTCTTGTGCCAGTGGCGGCGCATGAATTGGGAAGCGGTAAGCCCGCCCAGCAGGGCAAGCGGTGTGTTGGTGTCCATGAAATGGTCCGAAGTGAGCGAAGAGACAGGGCGGCATTGTCCTATGCGGGCATTGCCCTGTCCTGGCGCCAGCGCAAGCTGCCCCGCAATGGCTTCGTGGCAGTCAGCCGGCCGGCTTGCGCATGGCCCTGAAATCCGAGGGCGACAGGCCCGTATAGATCTTGAAAGCGCGGCTGAAATGCGCGGTGCTGCCAAAGCCGCAATCCATGGCGACCTCGGTGATGGTGCGCTGCGCCTGGGCGGGCTGCAGCAACTCGCGCATGCACAGCTCCAGGCGGCTGTGCTGTATGAAGGCGCCCAGGCTGGTCTGACTGTCCGCAAAGGCGTTGTGCAGATGGCGCTTGCTGCAGTTGAGCGCGGCGGCCACGGACTCCACCGACAGGCCCGGGTCGCGCAGATGGGCCGCCACATGGGCGCGGATGCGGTCCTGCAGCGCCATCTGCTGCGTGCCTGCCGTGCCCTGCCCGGCCAGTTCCTGCAGCGACAGATGGACCATGTCCACCAGCAGCTCGCCCGCGCGGCGCGCCAGATGCGGCGCCATGCCGGGCAGCTCCTGGTACGTGCTGCGCATGGTTTCCAGCGCGATGCGGGCAATGCCCGAGCTGCCGCCCACATTGCGCCCCATCAGCCCTTCCAGCCGGATGCCCCGTTCCACGATGGCCTGGCGCGGCAGCATCACGATGAGGTGTTCGGACCATTCGGGGTTGGTGACCTCGTACTCCTGCGCCGTGTCATAGATCACCCAGCTGCCCTTGCGCACGCTGGCCTCGCGGTTGTGCTGGCGCACGCTGGCCACGCCCTCCCAGGGCGCGACGATCTTCAGATAGGGGGACTCATGGGCGCGCAGGCCCTGCATGCTGCGCATGACGCGGTGGCGGCCCGCCTCCAGCCGGGTCAGCACCACATCGCCGGCATTGGCCACGCGCACATGGCCTTCGAACAGGCGATCGCCATAGACATCGGTATCCAGGCCAGCAAACAGGCGCGACATCCAGGCGTGCCAGGCCGACGCCGTCTCGCCGGGCGGCAGTCCGTCGGTGCTCAACACCATGGCATCGGTCATGTGCGGTCTCTCCTGCTCGCCGCACGGGTGAAGGATCTGTGTGCGGCCATGGACGTGATTATGGGAAAGTGCAGGCCCGTCGCGCCCCATGGCTTTCCCCTCGGACAGCCAGGACAAGGGTAAACCCCGGAGCCTGTGCACGATCCGTCATGCGCTTAGTGCGCGCAGCGGGCTGCCTGCGCCATCGCCTGCTCCTACGATGACCGGCACGCCCGGCAGCGCCAACGCCCAGGCCACAACCGCATACCAAGGAGACAGTCATGATCGAACAAACCATGCTCATCGCAGGCCAGGCCGCACAGGCCGGCAATGGCGCCACCTTCGAGCGCCGCAATCCGCTGGACGGATCGGTGGCCACGCGCGCCCCGGCCGCCACGCCCGAAGATGCCGTGCGCGCCGTCGAGGCCGCGCAAAAGGCCTTCCCCGCCTGGGCCGCACTGGGCCCGACCGAACGCCGCCAGATGCTGATGAAGGCATCGCAGGCGCTGGAGGCCAAGACCGAGGCGTTTGCCGCCGCCATGGCCGCCGAGACGGGCGCCTCGGGCATCTGGGCCGGCTTCAACGTGCACCTGGCTGCCAACATGTTCCTGGAGGCCGCATCGCTGACCACCCAGATCAACGGCCAGATCATTCCCTCTGACGTGCCCGGCAGCCTGGCCATGGCCGTGCGCCAGCCCGCCGGCGTGGTGCTGGGCATTGCGCCCTGGAATGCACCCGTCATCCTGGCCGTGCGCGCCATTGCCACGCCGCTGGCCTGCGGCAACACCGTGGTGCTCAAGGGCTCGGAACTGTGCCCCGCCACGCACGGCCTGATCATCGAGGCCCTGCAGGAAGGCGGCCTGCCGCCCGGCGTGGTCAACTTCGTGACCAATGCGCCCGAAGATGCGGGCGCCGTGGTCGAAGCCATGGTGGCCCACCCGGCCGTGCGCCGCGTGAACTTCACCGGCTCCACGCGCGTGGGCCGCATCCTCGGCCAGACCTGCGCCAAGTACCTCAAGCCCGCCATCCTGGAGCTGGGCGGCAAGGCGCCCTTCGTGGTGCTGGACGATGCCGACATCGACGCCGCCGTGGCCGGCTGCACTTTCGGTGCCTTCGCCAACTCGGGCCAGATCTGCATGTCCACCGAACGCATCATCGTGGACGAGTCCGTGGCCGGCGATTTCCTGGACAAGCTCGTGGCCCGCGCCACCTCGCTGCCGCTGGGCGATCCGCGCAAGGGCCCCGTGGTGCTGGGCTCGGTGGTGGATATGGCCACGGTGGAGCGCGCCAACCGCCTGATTGACGACGCGCTGGCCAAGGGTGCCAGGCTGCTGTGCGGCGGCAAGGCCACCAACACCCTGATGGCGGCCACGCTGATCGACGGCGTCACGCCCGAGATGGACATCTTCCGCGAGGAAACCTTCGCCCCCGTCAAGGCCATCGTGCGCGTGCGCGGCGAGGAGCAGGCCATCGCCATGGCCAATGACAACGAATTCGGCCTGTCCTCGTCCGTCTACACCCGCGACACCGCGCGCGGCTGGCGCGTGGCCGCGCGCATCGAGGCCGGCATCTGCCACGTCAACGGCCCCACCGTGCATGACGAGGCCCAGATGCCCTTTGGCGGCGTGAAAAACTCGGGCTACGGCCACTTCGGCGGCCAGGCAGGCATCGATGCCTTCACCGAGACGCGCTGGATCACCATGCAGACCACCCCCCGCCACTATCCGTTCTGATCGGCAGGACTCGCCGCCCGGCCTGCGCAGCAGCCGGGCAGCCGTGGGAAAATCGCGCCAACGCGGCCGCCGGCACGCCTTCGTCAAACACGGGCGCGCGCGGCGGTCTTTCTTTTTCCCCACCGCGGCATGGGCCGCACAAGCTGCACACCATGGAAATCACAGAACAATGCGTGGTCGCTCTGACCTGGACCCTCAAGGACACCCTGGGCGAGGAACTGGACGTGCTCGATGAGCCCGTGGAGTTCCTGGTCGGCGGCGACGATCTGCTCAAGCGCATCGAGGAAGCCCTGCAGGGCCACGGCCAGGGCAAGACCCTGGACCTGCACCTGGAGCCCGAGGAAGCCTTTGGCGACTACAACGAAAGCCTGATCTTCCTGGAGCCGCGCGCCCTGTTCCCGGCCGAGCTGGAGGAAGGCATGAGCTTCGAGGCCAGCGCCCTGCCCAAGGGCTGCAGCGCCGTGCAGCCCGACCTGCTCTACACCGTCACGGAAATCTATCCCGAGCATGTGGTGCTGGACGGCAACCACCCGCTGGCCGGCATTGCGCTGCGCCTGCACCTGAAGGTCGAAGGCGTGCGCGAGGCCACCGAGGAGGAAATCGGCCGCGGCTCGGCCGGCACCGGATTCTTCCGCATCCAGCCCATGGCACCGGGCAACGACACGCTGCACTGAAATTGCCGCGCTGAAATGCAAAAGGGCTCCCTGCGGGGAGCCCTTTTGCATGGAGCGAGCCTGGTACTCAGCGAATCAGCTGGTTGTTGTCCACGCGCACGCTCTCGCCTATGCGCAGCTGCGGATTGTTCTGGTAGTCGAACACGCGCGTGCTGCCGTCGTTCAACTGCACGGTGACGCGGTAGACATCGCGCAGGTCGCCAGGGCCGGTGTTCTTCTCGATGGCATTGCCCGCCATGGCACCGCCCACCACGCCCGCAATGGTGGCGATGTCGCGCCCACTGCCCTTGCCCACCTGGCGGCCCAGCACCCCGCCGACCACGCCGCCCACCACGGCCCCGGCGCCTATGCCCGAGCCGCCAATGCCGCTGGGCTGCTGGATCTGCACCAGTTGCACATTGGTCACGCGCCCCTGCTGCGCATAGCCGCCACCGCCCGGGTAGGCCGTGCCGGGCTGGCCGCCGTTGGGATAGCCACCGCTGGGGTAGCCGCTGGTCGGATAGCCGCCAGCCGGATAGCCACCGGCAGGGTAGCCGCCACCCGGGTATCCGCCCTGCTGGGGGTAGCCCGCGCAGGCGCTGAGCATCAGCGCGGCAATGCAGCCGGCGCCCATGGCGCTCAAGCGATGAATGGAAGGCATGAGAATCTCCTGTGTACTGTCCGTGGATCGATCAAGGGCAGCCACCGTACCGGTCGGCGGCTGCATACCGCTTCAACGTCCCAGGCAGCATGCCTGCCGACCGGACAGAACACTTGCTGACAAAAATCAGCCTGCCCACCCGGCCTCAATTGCGTGCGCGGATGCTGAGCACGTTGCCGTTGTTGCCATCGACGTAGAGCTTCACAGGGCGGCCATCGCCGGTCTGGCCCTTGACCTGATAGAGGCCGTCCTCCCACT
Organism: Delftia sp. RIT313; assembly: GCF_000632165.1. Classification (NCBI taxonomy): domain Bacteria; kingdom Pseudomonadati; phylum Pseudomonadota; class Betaproteobacteria; order Burkholderiales; family Comamonadaceae; genus Delftia; species Delftia sp. RIT313. The sequence continues at coordinate 259,669 of NZ_JFYT01000001.1, forward strand.
CGATCTCGCGCAGGTCGCGGTAGCCCAGGACTTCCATGCGTTCGAAGATTTCGCGGATGCTCAGCCCCGGCCCCTGGAAGGCGCCGCGCACGGAGGCCACCGTGGTGGCCACGGCCTCGCCGGCCTGTACGGTCACGGACGGCCCGCCCGTGGCGGCTGCCTGGGCCTGCACCTGGGCGACCAGCCCGGCAGTGGCGATCAGAACAATGCCCAGGCCCGTCAGGCCATGGCGTGCAGCGCGGGAAATCAGTTGTCGGATGGAAGGCATGAGGTTCTCCTTGGCATGTGAAGGTCGGCGACTGGGCCGGCGATTGGGTCGGCGATTGGGCTGGCGATGCATTTGAAAAGACCGCATCTGCCGGCTGCTGCGCCTTCGTTTCCGGTGGATTGCGACGGCGTGCAGCCATTGTTCGATGCAGGCCATGAACGCAAGCTGAAGCAGCCGTTCATCCGAGGTTCATCCACGCTGGGCTATAAAGTTTTCCATGCCCACTCCATCCTTCTCCATTCCTCGCAGGTCCTGGATGCTGCTGGCCGCACTGCTGCTGATGGCGGCGGCCCTGGCCTCCTGGACCACGCCCTCGGATGCCGGCGACAGCGACCATGAACTCGCTCGCCAGGCCCTGCAGCAAGGCCGCGTGCTGCCGCTGCGCACCGTGCTCGACCAGGTCGAGCGCGACTACCAGGGCCAGGTCATCAAGGTCGAGTTCGAGCATGACGACGGCCGCTTCATCTACGAGATCCGGCTGCTGCAATCGGGTGGCCGCGTGGCCAAGCTCAAGATCGATGCACGCGATGGCAAGGTGCTGAGCTTCAAGCGCAAGGACTAGACGCAGATGCGAATCCTCGTGGTGGAAGACGAGCCCACGCTCTGCGGGCAACTGGTACAGGCCTTGCAGCAGGCAGGCCATACGGTGGAGACGGCCGCGGACGGCGCAACGGCCCAGTACCTGGGCGAGGTCGAGGAATTCGACGCCGCCGTGCTGGACCTGGGCCTGCCCGTGCGCGACGGGCTCACCGTGCTGCGCGCCTGGCGTGCGCAGGGCAGGGTCATGCCGGTGATGATCCTCACGGCGCGCGGCGCCTGGCATGAGAAGGTGGCCGGCATGGATGCCGGCGCCGACGACTATCTGGCCAAGCCCTTCCACATGGAAGAGCTGATGGCCCGCCTGCGCGCCCTGCTGCGCCGGCTCAGCCCGCACGCCAGCGCCCAGTGGCAATGCGGCCCCATCGTGCTGGACTCGCGCCATGCCCGCGTGAGCGTCGCCGGCCAGCCGCTGACGCTCACCAGCCATGAATTCAAGGTGCTGGCCCTGCTGATGCAGCGCGTGGGGCAGGTGATCTCGCGCACCGAACTGTCCGAGCATATCTACCCGCAGGACAGCGACCGCGACTCCAACACCATCGAGGTCTTCGTCGGCCGCCTGCGCAAGAAGCTGCCGGCCGGCAGCATAGAGACCGTGCGCGGCCTGGGCTACCGGCTGGTGGAAGGCGCGCCCGCTGCATGAACGCGCCACAGGAAAGACAGGTATCCCGGCTCGGTGATTCGCTGCGCCTGCGCCTGCTGGCCGGCACGCTGGCCTGGGTGCTGGCGGCCGTGCTGCTGGCCGGCTGGGGGCTGCGCGGCCTGTTCCGCGACCACATCGCGCAGCAGTTGCAGGCGCAGTTGGTGCTGCAGCTCGACCAGCTCAGCGCAGCCGTCAACAGCCTGCCCGGAGGGCGCATCGAAGTCGGGCTGGCCGTGGGCGATCCGCGCCTGGCGCAGCCGCTGTCGGGCCTGTACTGGCAGATCGACCAGGTGAGCGATGGCGCGGGTCCGCCCGAGAAGGCCGGCTTGCTGCGCTCTCGTTCGCTGTGGGACCAGACGCTGGACTGGCACCAGTTCCGCGCCGATGCCGGCCGCCCGGATGAGCACCACGAGGACACGGCGCTGAACACCGGCATGCTGCCCGATGGCCAGGGCCACCAGCTCGTGGCCGTGGCACGCCCCCTGCAATTGCCCGAAGCCGACGCGCCGCCGCTGCGCCTGATCGTTGCGGCCGACAGCGCCCTGCTGGCCGAACCCATGCAGCGCTTCACCACCATGCTGATCGCCGCACTGGGCACGCTGGCGGCCGGGCTGGTGCTGGCCGTGGTGCTGCAGCTGCGCCTGGCGCTGCGGCCGCTGCAGCTGCTGCGCAAGGGCCTGTCCGACGTGCGCAAGGGGGCAACGCCGCGCCTCGAAGGCCGGTTTCCGCAGGAACTGCGCCCCCTGGTGCAGGAATTCAACCATGTGCTGGATGTGAACGCCGACATGGTGCAGCGCGCGCGCACGCAGGCCGGCAACCTGGCCCATGCGGTGAACACGCCGCTGTCCATCCTCGGCAATGCCGCCGCGCAGGAAGGCGGGGCGCTGGCCGAACTGGTCCGCGAGCAGGTCGCCAGCGCCAGCCGCCAGGTGGACCACCATCTGGCACGCGCCCGCGCTGCGGCCCGCCAGGCCACAGGCCTGCGCACGCCGCTGGAGCCGCCGCTGGCCTCGCTGGTGCGCACCATGGAGCGGCTGCACGCCGGCCGCGGCATCCGCTTTGCGCTGAAGGGCGATGCGCAGCCTTGGGACTTTCTGGGCGATGGCCAGGACCTGATGGAAATCCTGGGCAACCTGCTGGACAACGCCGGCAAGTGGGCGGCCCAGGCCGTGAGCCTGGAAGTCCAGGGCCTGGAGCCCGATCAGGCCGGCGGCCCCTTGCTGCTGACGGTGGACGATGACGGCCCCGGCATCGAAGACGCCGACCTTGGCCGCATCTTCGAGCGCGGCGAGCGCCTGGACGAACGCAGGCCCGGCGCAGGCCTGGGCCTGGATATCGTGCGTGACCTGGTGCAGACCTATGGCGGCAGCATCGCAGCCAGCCGCTCGCCGCTGGGCGGCCTGCGCATGCAGCTGCGCCTGCCGGGGGCAAAAAGACAGGCGTGACGGCCGGAGCCGCGCAGCGGCGGCTCAGTGCCCTCTCAGGGGCCTTTCAGTGTCCTCTCAGCGCACGCAGCACCTGCACCAGGGTGTCTGCCTGGGGAAACAGCCAGTCGGCCAGCGCGCCCAGCGCCACGGCGGCCACCAGTGCGCCCAGCACCGGCTTCCAGCTCAGGCGCAGCGCGGCCAGCAGCCAGCCTTCGCGCTCCACCACATAGAGCGTGCGCGCCATCAGCAGCGCAAAGGCCACCTCCACCGCCACGGCCAGGAACAGGTCGGCCCCAAAGACCAGCCACAGCAGCGACCCTGCCCCCGTGACCGCGACCAGCAGCGCCGCAAACACCAGCAGCACCGGGACCAGGACGACGGCGCCTTCGTCCAGCCCATCGATGCCCGGCAGATCAAAGCCTTGCGAGGCCGAGGAAGCGACCTCGGACATGGCGCCGCCGTCATCCCAGCTGCCGCTGGAGCCACCGCCGCCATACGAGCCGCCCTGCCCGCTGTCGAATCCGCCAGCCTCCGGCGTGCGGGCCGGTGAAGAGCCACTGCCGCCGGGCGTCACATCGGGAACATCGGACACCTCCCAGTCGCGGCGCAGCATGCATTCGGCCCACAGGCGCAGCAGCAGCAGGTACAGCAGATAGCCGCAGGCCAGGGCCACGCCATAGCGCAGCGCCATGCTGTGCATGCCCGCGTGCAGCAGGCCCAGGCTCAACAGCGACATGCCGGCCAGGCTCAACCCGCCCGTCAGTGCCGCATGCAGCCGCAGCCAGTGGCGCTGCTGCAGGCGGCGGCGCATGCGGTCTTCCTGCGTCAGCATCACGCGCGTCCATGACGCGGATGGGCGGTGGCGCGTGCGCCGGGATGGCCTGGCCATGCGGATTCCTCCCTGGAGCGATGCCCGGGCAGCGCGGCTGCGGGCGTTTTCTGGCTGAGCGCCTTATTGCTTGCCTGTAGAGCCGTAGCCGCCCGCGCCGCGCTCGGAAGCCGACTCGAACTCCTCGACCACATTGAAGCTGGGCTGCACCACGGGCACGATGATCAGCTGGGCCAGGCGGTCCATGGGCTGCAGCGTGAAGGCCGTGGTCGAGCGGTTCCAGGCGCTGACCATGAGCTGGCCCTGGTAGTCGCTGTCGATCAGGCCGACCAGGTTGCCCAGCACGATGCCGTGCTTGTGGCCCATGCCCGAGCGCGGCAGGATCATGGCCGCGTAGCCGGGGTCCTTGAGGTACATGGCCATGCCCGTGGGCACCAGTTGCCATTGGCCGGGCTCCAGCGTCAGCGGCGCATCGATGCAGGCGCGCAGGTCCAGGCCCGCGCTTCCCGGCGTGGCGTAGGCGGGCATGTTCTCGCGCAGGCGCGCGTCAAGGATCTTGATATCAACGTTCATGGAAACAATCTGGGGAGCGCCTCACGGCAGGCTCTCTTGAAAAGCAAAGCGCGCATTGTGCCCCGCGCCGTCACCCGGACGACTTGAGCCCGCTGCGAAAGCCTTTGACGATGGCATTGATGATGGTGAGCAGCAGGATGAAGGGGCCGATGCCCGGAATCACCACCGCCAGGATCAGGCCGATCACGATACCCAGCAACTGGCCCGGACCTATCTTGAAGACCGTCTTCTTGACAGCCTTGGCGGCGGAGGCCTGGGCTTGCTGTGCCCGCGCCGCCTGCCGGCCGCGATCGGCCCGGCCACCATTCCTGTCGCCTGCAGACGGCTGGCGTCCCGGCAAGGCGGGCACCGAAGCCTGCTGCGCGGCGATGCGCGCCTTCTCGGCCGCAGCCTGCACCTGCTCGCGCACGCGCTCGACCACGGACTGGGACTGCGCGCCCGGCGTGGCCACGGCATCGGTGAAATCGCTGCGCCCCTGCACCATCCAGCCGTGGGCCGCAGAGCGGTACAGGGGGCTGGCGCGCAGCAGCTCATCCACATAGCGCACATAGTCGCCGTGGCGGGGGCCTTCGTAGGTGTTCTGTGACATGCGGGCCTTCGGTGATGTCAACGGACGGGCGGCAGGCGCCGGGCGATCTCGGCCACCAGCTGGCGCGCCAGCAGGGACTTGGAGGCGTGCGGCAGCTCCATGGTGCCAGCCTCGTCGATCAGCAGCAGGGCATTGTCATCCCGCCCAAAGGTTGCGGGACCGATATTGCCCACCAGCAGCGGCACCTGCTTGCGCAGGCGCTTGGCGCTGGCGTGCTGCAGCAGGTCATGGCTTTCGGCGGCGAAGCCCACGCAATAAAGCCGCCCGCTGCGCGCAGGCTCGGACTGCGCGGCTGCCGCCAGGATGTCGGGGTTCTCGACGAAGGTCAGCGTGGGGGTCTGGCCCGAGCCGTCCTTCTTGATCTTCTGGTCTGACGCCGTGGCCGGGCGCCAGTCGGCCACGGCCGCCGTGGCGATGAACACGCCGGCTTGCGGCAATTGCTGGTGCACGGCGTCAAACATCTGCTGCGCCGATTGCACGTCGATGCGCTGCACGCCGCGCGGCGTGCGCAGGTGCACGGGCCCGGCCACCAGGGTCACCTGGGCGCCCGCCTCGCGGGCGGCGCGCGCAATGGCAAAGCCCATCTTTCCGCTGGAATGGTTGGTGATGCCGCGCACGGGGTCGATGGCCTCGAAGGTCGGGCCCGCCGTGACCAGCACCTGGCGGCCCTGCAGCAGCTTGGGCGTGAAGAAGGCAGCCAGCTCCTCCATGATTTCCTCCGGCTCCAGCATGCGGCCGTCGCCCACCTCGCCACAGGCCTGGTCGCCCGTTCCCACGCCCAGCACCAGCGCACCGTCGGCCGCCACCTGCGCCAGGTTGCGCTGCGTGGCCGGGTGCGCCCACATCTCGCGGTTCATGGCAGGCGCCAGCAGCAGGGGCACGCGGTCCATGGGGCGCGCCAGGCACATCAGGCTCAGCAGCTCGTCGGAGCGGCCCTGCACCAGGCGCGCGATGAAGTCGGCGCTGCAGGGCGCGATCAGCATGGCATCGGCCTCGCGACTGAGGTTGATGTGGGGCATGTTGTTGGGCTCGCGCGCGTCCCACTGCGAACCATAGACGGGGCGGCCCGACAGCGCCTGCATGGTCACCGGCGTGATGAACTGCTCTGCCGCCTCGGTCATCACCACCTGCACGGTGGCCCCGGCCTGCACCAGCAGGCGCACCAGCTGGGCAGATTTGTAACAAGCCACGCCTCCGGAGAGGCCGAGCACCAGATGTTTACCTGCGAACACTTCAGTCATGGCGCGCAATTTAGCAGAGCCGGAGCATCCGAGCAGCCCCGCGCGGCGCGGCGAATTCGGCGGCGCATCTATAATCCTGCTTTACCACCACCAATAAAAGACATGACCAAATTTGTCTTCGTCACAGGCGGTGTGGTGTCTTCCCTGGGCAAGGGAATCGCCTCAGCCTCCCTTGCTGCGATCCTCGAATCGCGCGGCCTCAAAGTCACCCTCATCAAGCTGGATCCCTACATCAACGTGGACCCGGGCACCATGTCGCCCTTCCAGCACGGTGAAGTGTTCGTGACCGATGATGGCGCCGAGACCGATCTGGACCTTGGCCACTACGAGCGTTTCATCGAAACGCGCATGAAGCAGTCCAACAACTTCACCACCGGCCGCATCTACCAGAGCGTTCTGGAAAAGGAGCGCCGCGGCGACTACCTGGGCAAGACCGTGCAGGTGATCCCGCACGTGACCAACGAAATCCAGGAGTACATCAAGCGCGGCGCCGGCCTGGGCACGCCTGACGCTGTCGATGTCGCCATCTGCGAAGTCGGCGGCACGGTGGGCGATATCGAGTCCCTGCCCTTCCTCGAAGCCGTTCGCCAGCTGGCCCTCAAGCAGGGCCCCAACAACACAGCCTTCGTGCACCTGACCTACCTGCCCTGGATTGCCACGGCCGGCGAGCTCAAGACCAAGCCCACGCAGCACACCGTGCAGAAGCTGCGCGAGATCGGCATCCAGCCCGACGCCCTGCTGTGCCGTGCGCAGCACCAGGTGCCGGAAGAGGAGAAGGAAAAGATCTCGCTGTTCACCAACGTTCCCGAGTGGGGCGTGATCTCCATGTGGGACGTGGACACCATCTACAAGGTGCCCCGCATGCTGCACGAGCAGGGCCTGGACGGCCTGATCTGCGACAAGCTGCGCCTGAACACGCCGCCCACCAACCTCAAGCGCTGGGACGACCTGGTCCACGAGACCGAGCACCCGCAGGGCGAGGTCAAGATCGCCATGGTCGGCAAGTACGTCGAGCTCTCGGACGCCTACAAGTCCGTCAACGAGGCGCTCAAGCACGCCGGCATGCAAAGCCATGTGGCAGTGAAGATCACCCACGTCGATTCCGAGACCATCAGCGACGCCAATGCGCGCGACAAGCTCTCGCAGTACGACGCCATCCTCGTGCCCGGCGGCTTCGGCTCGCGCGGCGTGGAAGGCAAGATCTCCACGGCCCGCTATGCCCGCGAGAACAAGGTGCCCTACCTGGGCATCTGCCTGGGCATGCAGGTGGCCACCATCGAATACGCCCGCCACGTGGCCGGCCTCGAAGGCGCCAACTCCACCGAGTTCGACCCCAAGTCCGCCAACCCCGTGATCGCCCTGATCACCGAGTGGAAGGACGCCGACGGCACGGTCAAGACCCGCGACGAGAACTCCGACCTGGGCGGCACCATGCGCCTGGGTGCCCAGTCCTCCGACGTGCAGGCCGGCACGCTGGCCCACAGCATCTACGGTGATGTGGTCACCGAGCGCCACCGCCACCGCTACGAAGCCAACGTCCAGTATCTGGACCAGTTGCGCGAAGCGGGCCTGGTGATCTCGGCGCTGACGCAGCGCGAGCAGCTGACCGAGATCGTCGAGCTGCCCAAGGAAGTTCACCCCTGGTACATCGGCGTGCAGTTCCACCCCGAGTTCAAGTCCACGCCGTGGAGCGGCCACCCGCTGTTCAACGCCTTCGTGAAGGCTGCGATCGAACGCCAGAAGGCGCCGCGCAAGCCCTGATCCCCGCAACGCCGCCCACCATTTCCCAAGGAATCCCCACCATGAAACTCTGCGGCTTCGATGTCGGCCTCGACCGGCGCTTCTTTCTCATTGCAGGACCCTGCGTCGTCGAGTCCGAACAGCTGCAGATGGACGTGGCGGGGCATCTAAAGGAAATCACGGCGGCCCTGGGCATCCACTTCATCTTCAAGAGCAGCTACGACAAGGCCAACCGCAGCTCGGGCGCCAGCTTTCGCGGCCCGGGCATGGACAAGGGCCTGGAAATCCTCGCCAAGGTGAAGAAGGACCTGCAGGTCCCCATCCTGACCGACGTGCACACCGAGTCCGAAATCCCGGCCGTGTCCCAGGTCGTGGACGTGCTGCAGACGCCGGCCTTCCTGTGCCGACAGACCGACTTCATCCGCGCCGTGGCCCAGTCGGGCCGGCCGGTGAACATCAAGAAGGGCCAGTTCCTGGCCCCGCATGACATGAAGAATGTCATCGACAAGGCCCGCGCGGCTGCAAGGGAAGCCGGCCTGCCCGAGGACAGCTTCATGGCCTGCGAGCGCGGCGCCAGCTTCGGCTACAACAACCTGGTCTCGGACATGCGCAGCCTGTCCATCATGCGCGAGACCGGCGCGCCCGTCGTCTTCGACGCCACGCACAGCGTGCAGCTGCCCGGCGGCAACGGCACCAGCAGCGGCGGCATGCGCGAGATGGTGCCCGTGCTCTCGCGCGCGGCCGTGGCCGTGGGCGTGGCGGGCCCGTTTCAGGGAACCCCTCCCAACCCTCCCTGCCCCTGGTCGCGCTCGACGACGTGACCAAGAAGAACGGCTTCCTCGAAAACGACTTTGGAGTCTGACCCATGGCCAGCGGCTACATCATTGCGTCCGTCACCGTCACCAAGCCCGAGCAGTACGAGGAATACCGCAAGTGGAGCACCGAGGCCATGCGCGTGCATGGCGCCGAAGTCTGCGTGCGCGGCGGCAAGGTCGAAGTGCTCGAAGGCGATTGGAACCCCGGCCGCACCGTGATCCTCAAGTTCCCCAGCTTCGAGGCCGCCCGGGCCTTCTACGACACGCCCGAGTACCTGCGTGCCCGCGAGGCGCGTGAAGGCGCATCCATCATGCGCATGGTCTGCGTGGAAGGCGTCTGACGGCCAGCCACCCCGGCTCGTCAAGAGCGCAGCGCATACAAAGCCATACAACCAATTTGTGCACAATAGCCGCCGCCCGATCGCAGATACTGCGCCGCGGAGCACGGCTGTGCCCGGTGGCACGGCAGCCTGCCACGCCACCGACCACCCATACCGCTTGCCCGGCAAGCACCAGGGCGCAACCTCACCGGAACCCGCCTGCACACCGATTTCAAAAACCGCAAAGGAAATGCCATGAGTGCAATCGTTGACATCGTAGGCCGCGAAGTGCTGGACAGCCGCGGCAACCCCACCGTCGAGTGCGACGTGCTGCTGGAATCGGGCGTGATGGGCCGCGCCGCCGTGCCTTCGGGCGCGTCCACCGGCTCGCGTGAAGCCATCGAGCTGCGTGACGGCGACAAGAGCCGCTATCTGGGCAAGGGTGTGCTCAAGGCCGTCGAGCACATCAATACCGAGATCTCCGAAGCCGTTCTGGGCCTGGACGCCTCCGAGCAAGCCTTCCTGGACAAGACCCTGATCGACCTGGACGGCACGGACAACAAGGGCCGCCTGGGCGCCAACGCCATGCTGGCCGTCTCCATGGCCGTGGCCCGCGCCGCTGCCGAAGAAGCCGGCCTGCCGCTGTACCGCTACCTGGGCGGCATGGGCGGCATGCAGCTGCCCGTGCCGATGATGAACGTCATCAACGGCGGCGCGCACGCCAACAACAGCCTGGACCTGCAGGAATTCATGATCATCCCCGTGGGCGCGCCTTCGTTCCGCGAAGCCGTGCGCTGGGGCGCCGAAGTCTTCCACGCGCTCAAGAAGATCATCCACGACAAGGGCATGAGCACGGCCGTGGGCGACGAAGGCGGTTTTGCGCCTTCCGTGGAAAACCACGAAGCCGCCATCCAGCTGATCCTGCAGGCCATCGAAAACGCAGGCTACAAGGCCGGCGAACAGATCGCCCTGGGCCTGGACTGCGCCGCCAGCGAGTTCCACAAGGACGGCATGTACGTGCTGGCCGGTGAAGGCAACCTGACGCTGACCGCCACCCAGTGGACCGACATGCTGGCCGGCTGGTGCGACAAGTACCCCATCATCTCCATCGAGGACGGCATGGCCGAAGGCGACTGGGATGGCTGGAAGATCCTGACCGACCGCCTGGCCGCCAAGGTCCAGCTGGTGGGCGACGACCTGTTCGTCACCAACACCAAGATCCTGAAGGAAGGCATCGACAAGAAGATCGCCAACTCCATCCTGATCAAGATCAACCAGATCGGCACGCTGACCGAAACCTTTGCCGCCATCGAAATGGCCAAGCGCGCAGGCTACACGGCCGTGATCTCGCACCGCTCGGGTGAAACCGAGGATTCGACGATTGCCGACATCTCGGTGGGCACCAATGCCGGCCAGATCAAGACCGGCTCGCTGAGCCGTTCGGACCGCATCGCCAAGTACAACCAGCTGCTGCGCATCGAGGAAGACCTGGGTGACATCGCCCACTACCCCGGCCGCGAGGCTTTCTACAACCTGCGCTGAAAAGCGTTAGGCTTGCAAGCCATCCGGCCTGCAAGCCTTTTTCCTCTCCGCAACATCTGCTGCCATGGTCAACCGCGTCGTCCCCCTTGTCCTGCTCGCCCTGCTCGCCGCCGTGCACGCGCAGTTGTGGCTGGGCCATGGCAGCGTGGCCTACGTCAAGGAACTGCAGCAGCAGATCCACGACCAGAACGTGGCCAATGCCCTGGAAAAGGCCGAGAACGACCGCCTGGCCTCCGAGGTCAACGACCTCAAGGACGGCCTGGCCATGGTCGAGGAAAAGGCCCGCAGCGAGCTGGGCATGGTCAAGCCCAACGAGATCTTCGTGCAGATCGTGCGGCGCTGAGGGTTGGGATTTCCTGCATCAGGGCCGGCTTCATGCCGGCCTTGTGCTTTTGCAACAAGGCGCCTGCGCCCGTTACCGGGCCCGCGCGCAAGCCGAGACAGGTACTTGGACACAGACCGCTTGCCCCCGCCCCCGGTGATTCTTCTGGGATCGCCGCCCGCGCTCGCGCTTTCCATGGTCCATGCACTGCGCCAGGCCTGGCGGCACCACGGAGCATCTCCTGCTGACTGGCAATGCCTGGCGGCCGAGCCGGGGCAGTCTCTGCCGGAACATGGGGCCGTCTACCTGCTGGGACTGGATTGGAGAGCCTCCGTCACCGAGCACGAAGGGGTGAGCAATGGCCCTGCCGCACAGCTCCAGCATTGGCGCGACCAATTGCAAGGCCAGTCGCGCGACTACGTGGTGCTCTATGGCAATACCGCCCGGCAATGGCAACAGCTGGCCGAGTCGCTCAGGCTCAAGGCTCCGCAAATGGACTGGTCCTGGCTGCCCGCAAGCCCCGCTCAACGCAGCGCACGCCTTCGCCCCTACGGCTGCGAGCAATGCAGCGACCCGGACTGCGAGCGGCGATTGTTCGACGCGCTGCGCAGCGGGCGAGACTGACTCCGAGCGTATTTACTGGACGTTCGTCGAGGTCGGCGGCTGCTTGCCGGCTTCGGTGAACAGCTGGGCGGCATCGATGGGATCGAACTCGTACTGCTTGCCGCAGAAGTCGCAGCCCACCTCGATATTGCCGCGCTCCTCCAGGATGCTGTCCACCTCTTCAATGCCCAGCGAAACCAGCATGGCGCCCACGCGCTCACGGCTGCAGGTGCAGGCAAAGCGCGGGCGCTCTTCATCCTGCTGGGGGACGAAGCGCATCAGCTTTTCTTCCCAGAACAGGCGCCGCAGGATGGTTTCCACATCCAGCGTGAGCAGTTCGTCGCGCGTCAGGCTGGCGGCCAGCGTGGCGATGCGGTTGTAGTCCTCGTTCAGGCCGATGGCGTCCTGGCCCGATTGCTCGCTTTCAGTCGCGGAGGCCAGGTTGGCCTCGCCCTTGACCGGCATGCGCTGGATCAGCAGGCCGGCAGCCAACTGGTCATTGGCGGCCAGCACCAGCACGGTGTCCAGCTGCTCGGACTGCAGCATGTAGTGCTGCAGTGCATCGGACACCTTGGAGAACCTGCGGCCTTGCGCATCCTGCAGCGGTACCACGCCCTGGTAGGGCTGCTGGCCCGGCTGGCGTCCCTTGGGGTCCAGCGTGATGGCGCAACGGCCACCACCATTCACATTGAGCAGTTGCTCCAGCGTGGCGCCTTCGGGCGCCTCCCCGATCAGGGTGGCGGTGGCGCGCAGGCCGAAGTCGGACTGCACCTCGGCCACGGCCAGCTTGACCGGGCCGTCGCCCATGACCTGGAAGACCAGGGCGCCGTTGAACTTGATGTTGGACTGCATGAGCACGCCGGCAGCCGCCATTTCGCCCAGCAGTTCGCGCACGGCGGCGGGGTAGGCGCCGGTCTCTCCGTTGCCCGCGCGGCGTTGCAGGATTTCCTGCCAGGCGTCGGTAAGGCGGACGATGGAGCCGCGCACGGGCAGGCCTTCGAAGATGAATTTATGCAGTTCAGACACGCTGATGGATTCCGTAAAAAAGTGCCGGGCCTCGCTCAGCCCAGCTTGCGCAACCCGGTCTTGAACCGGCGCGCATTATCGACATAGTGTTGGGCGCTGCGGCGCAAGCCTTCGATCTGCTCGGGCGTCAATTGGCGCACGGCCTTGGCCGGGCTGCCGATGATCATCGAGCCATCGGGAAACTCCTTGCCCTCGGTGATGAGGGCACCTGCGCCGACCAGGCAGTTCCTGCCGATCTTCGCGCCGTTGAGCACCACGGCACCGATGCCGATCAGCGACTCGTCGCCGATGGTGCAGCCATGCAGCATGACCTGGTGGCCCACGGTCACATGGCGCCCCACGACCAGCGGCTTGCCCAGGTCGGCATGCAGCACGCTGGCGTCCTGGATGTTGCTTCCCTCGCCGATGGAAATGCTCTCGCAGTCGCCGCGCAGCACGGCGCCGAACCAGATGCTGGCGTCTTCGGCCAGTTGCACATTGCCCATGACCTCGGCGCTGTCGGCCACCCAGGCCGATGCTGCCACTTCAGGGGCCACTCCATCCAGTTCATAAATCGCCATGGGTCTTTGTCTCCGTCAATTATTGGTGATGGCAGGAAACCTAGAATTGTAGGGATGGAGTTACGTCACCGCGCCCTTGAGGTTTTGTGCCTCCCGGACCCCGAAGAAAAGGCCGCCGCCGCGTTGGACATGTATGCACGGCAGGCGCTTTATTCAATAGCAGCGCAGGCACCGGCCCTGCCCGATCCCGCACCGGACCTGCCGGGCCGCCCGCTGCGGCCCGAGCTGCGCCACCACACTGCCGTTGCAAGGCGCTCGCCGGCCACGCCCGAAGGCCGGGCCGTGCTGATCCACGCCATTGCCCACATCGAGTTCAACGCCATCAATCTGGCGCTGGATGCCGTCTGGCGCTTTGACGGCATGCCGCAGCAGTACTACCTGGACTGGCTGCAGGTGGCCGCCGAGGAGGCCAAGCACTTTCGCCTGCTGCGCGAGCATCTGCGCGCGCACCTGGGCCATGACTATGGCGACTTCCCGGCCCACCAGGGCCTGTGGACCATGTGCGAGAAGACCGCGCATGACGTGGTGGCCCGCATGGCACTGGTGCCACGCACGCTGGAGGCACGGGGCCTGGACGCCACGCCCCAGATCCAGAACAAGCTGCGCAACACGCGCGCGCCCGATGCGCTGGCGGCCGTGGACATCCTCGACATCATCCTGCGCGAGGAAGTGGGCCATGTGGCCATAGGCAACCACTGGTACCGCTGGCTGTGCGAGCGGGAAGGCCTGGAGCCGGAGGCGCACTACCAGCACCTGACGCAGCGCTACGAGGCACCGCGCCTGCGCCCGCCCTTCAACGAGCGCGCACGCCGCGCCGCTGGCTTCACCGATACCGAACTGGCCTGGCTGCAGCAGGTCTGAAGAAAGACTGCCGCAGCCGCGCGGACAGGCCCGTCCCGTCCGCATGGCCGCACAATGGTTTACAAACTAGGATGGGTCCGACTCCGCAATCGGACTTGTCCCAGCAGACACTGCCTGTCGGCATATTTATTCAGAACATTCCTACAATCAGATCTGCTGCTTACCGTGCCTCTTCGACCGAACACTCCATGACCGAATTGCCTGTCCATCTCTTCAACGATGCCCCTGCGGCCAGCCCCGCGTCCACAGACCGGGGAATGATCGCGCGCCAGGCCATCGTCAACGGGGTGCAGCAGATCATCGGCTATGAGCTTTTCAACCGTTCTCGCGCCTACCCGGACCATACGGCGGCCTCGGACGTGTCCCTGGTGTTCACGGCCCTGTCGCATGCCGGCGAAGAGGACCTGGTCGGCACCAAGTTGATGTTCGTCAACTGCACGCATGAAAGCCTGGCCGGCGGGCATCTGGAGCTGCTCAACCCCGACAAGGTGGTGCTGGAGATCCCGCCGCTGGGCCTGGCCGCACAGCAAGAGGTGCAGGCCCGCCTGCCCATCCTCAGCAATCTGCGCGCGCGCGGCTTCAACCTGGCCTTCAATCACACGGTGCTGGAGTCCGCCTATGCGGCCTGGCTGCCCCTGGCCGACTACATCAAGTTCGACCTGTCCGTGCTGGCCCCTGACCAGTTGGCCGTGCTGGTCAACTTCGCTGGCCGCCACACGCGCGCCGAGCTGATCGCCGAGAAGGTGGAAAGCGCACAGCAGTACGAGCAGGTGGGCCGCCTGGGCATTCAGCTGTTCCAGGGCTTCTGGTTTGCGCGGCCCACGGTGGTGCGTACCAAGCTGCTGTCGCCCTCGCAGCAAAGCATCGTCCAGCTGCTGAATCTGGTGCGCCAGCAGGCCAGCACCGATGCCATCGAGGATGTGCTCAAGAAGGATGCGGGCCTGGCCTTCAACCTGATGCGCCTGATCAATTCCGTGGGTTTTGGCGTGCAACGCGAGATCACCTCCTTCCGCCAGGCCGTGATGCTCATGGGCCTCAAGAAGCTGTTCCGCTGGGCGGCCATGCTGCTGACCGCATCGCGCAACGGCGGCCCGCCGCCGGCCATCGGTCAGACCGCCGTGATCCGCGGGCGGCTGATGGAGCTGCTGGCCCAGGAATCGCTGAGCGAGGAAGACTCCGACCAGGCCTTCGTCGTCGGCATCTTCTCGCTGCTGGGCAGCATGCTGGACCTGCCCCAGGACGTGGCCATGAGCCTGATCCCCGTGCCCGATGCCGTCTCCGCCGCCGTGCTGCGCCACGAAGGCGTGCTGGGCGAGCTGCTGATCCTGGCCCAGGCCTGCGAAGCCAGCGACGACGCAGCCTTCAACCGCAGCGCAGACGCACTGCGCCTGAGCAGCCAACAGATCAACTGGGCCCATCTGCAGGCCCTGGCCTGGACCGATCAACTGGCAGACAGCTCGCTATAGTCATGAGCTATCGCACGCAACTCAACGCCGCCGCTCCTTCATCTTTCTCAGCTTCCAAATGACTACCAACGACAACTCCTCCGCTCCGCCACCACCCCTGCCAGAAGGAGTGGAGGACGGACAGGTGGCCGTCATTGCGCGCCAGGCCATCGTCAACGAGGCGCGCGATGTCTTCGGCTATGAACTCTTCGATCGCTCCACAGCCCAGCATGCGCACACGGCGGCCTCCGATGCCGCCCTGCTGTTCAACGCACTGTCGTATGCGGGAGCCGAGGCGCTGGTGGGCAAGAAGACGGTCTTCATCAACTGCACGCATGACAGCCTGGCCGGCGGCCACCTGGAACTGATCCACCCCGACAAGGTGGTACTGGAAGTGACCACGCTGGGCGAGAACGCCACCACAGCCGATATCGAAGAGCGCCTGCCCACCTTCCAGGCCCTGCGCCAGCGCGGCTTCCGCCTGGCCTTCAACCAGCACCTGCTGCGCCGCGCCTATGCCAGCTGGCTGCCTGCGGCCGCATTCATCAAGCTGGACATGCAGACCTTTGCACTGGCCGATGCCGAGACCCTGGTGAATTTCGCGCGCGCCCATACCAATGCCCAGATCGTGGCCGAAAAGGTCGAGACCTCCGAGCAGTTCGAGCGCATGCGCGACCTGGGCGTGCGGCTGTTCCAGGGCTTCTGGTTCGCCCAGCCGCAACTCGTGCAGGCACGCACCATCCGCCCCACGCAGGCCACCATCATCCAGCTGATCAACCTGGTGCGTCAGCAGGCCAGCACGGACGAGATCGAGGCCCTGCTCAAGAAGGACCCCACGCTGTCCTTCAACCTGCTGCGCTTCATCAACTCCTCGGGATTCGGCCTGTCCTGCGAGATCACCTCGTTCCGCCATGCGGTGATGATCCTGGGCCTCAAGAAGCTGTTCCGCTGGGCCGCGCTGCTGCTGACCACCTCGCGCGCGGGCGGCACGCCACCGGCCGTGGGCCAGACCGCCGTGGTGCGCGGACGCCTGATGGAGCTGCTGACGGCCGAGCTGCTCTCGCCCGAGGAATGCGACAACGCCTTCGTGGTGGGCGTGTTCTCGCTGCTGGACGTGATGCTGGGCCAGCCCATGGAAAAGGCGCTGGAATCCATCGCCCTGCCCCAGCCCGTGATCGATGCGCTGGTGCACAACAAGGGCGTGTTCGCGCCCTTCCTGGAGCTGACGCGCGCCTGCGAAAGCGGCGACGACGAAGGCTTTGCGCGCGCCGCCAACGCCTTGCAGCTGTCCAACCACCAGGTCAACTGGGCGCATTTGCAGGCCCTGGCCTGGGCCGACAACCTCACGGCGGACGACGCCACGGTCTGAACGGGTCAGCCACCATGGCAAAGGGCTTGCGGCCGGGAAGCCGCAAGCCCTTTTTGCATGCCGCGCGCCGCAGCGGTATCAGTTCAGCTTGATGCCTGCAGCCTGGATGATGCGCGCGTTGGACTGGGACTCGGCCTCGATCTGGCGCGCGAAATCCTCGGGCTTGCCGCCCGTGGCCACGTTGTCGGTGGCCTCCAGCTTGGCACGCATGTCGGGCTGGGTCAGCACCTGGTTGATCTCGGCATTGAGCCTTTGCAGCACGGGCGCGGGCGTTCCTGCGGGCGCGAAGATGCCGAACACCGAGGTCATGTTGGCGCTCTTGTAGCCCAACTCGGCCAGCGTGGGCACTCCGGGCAGCGACTCCAGGCGCTGGGGAGCACCCACGGCCAGGGCCTTGAACTTGCCCGCCTTGATGTGCTGCAGCACGGCCGGCCCGGCGTTGGTGGAGAGCACCTCGAACTGGGCGCTCAGGCCATCATTGAGCTGCTGGCCGCCGCCCTTGTAGGGAATGTGCGTGATCTTGGCCTGCGAGGCATACATGATCTGCTCGAGCATGATGTGGCCCAGCGAAGCCAGGCCTGCCGTGGCCCAGCGGACTTCGCCGGGCTGGGCCTTGGCCTGCGCCACCAGTGCCTTGAAATCGGGCGCCGTGGAGCGGGCCGTGCCCAGCAGCAGCACGGGCGAATACATCACGCTGGTCACGGGCACGAGATCGCGCTGCGGATCGAACAGCGGCTTGCCCAGGTGCGGGCTCAGCGTCAGCGGGCTGATGGAGGAAAAGCCCAGCGTATAGCCATCAGGTGCGGCCTTGGCCACCAGGTCCAGGCCGATGGCGCCGCCGGCGCCGGCCTTGTTGTCCACCACCACCGGCTGGCCCAGGCGGGCGGCCAGCTTCTCGCCCAGGGCGCGGGCCACCACGTCGCTGACGCCACCGGCCGGATAGGAAACCACCACGCGGATGGGCCGGCTGGGCCAGGCGGCATCGGCGGCCGACGCGGACATCGGCAAGGCCGCAGCAGCGACCGTCGCCGCCAGCATGGAAGTCACCAGCACATGCCGGCGCAGGAAATCAGTCATCGAAAACTCCGCAGAAACACATCGAACACGGCGGTGATTGTTCTGCAAAGCGCATATCCCCGGGACAGGCTTTGCCACTTCGACGATTTCAACGGCAGAAACACCCAAACCGGCGAACCCTCCACATCCAATCAACCACGCGGATGGTGCAAAGCGTGCAATGCCTTGAGCCGCTCGCGCGCCACATGGGTGTAGATGGTGGTGGTGGAGATGTCGGCATGGCCCAGCAGCATCTGCACCACGCGCAGGTCTGCGCCATGGTTGAGCAGGTGGGTGGCGAAGGCATGGCGCAGCGTGTGCGGCGACAGCGGTGCCGTGACGCCCGCAACCTGCGCGCAGCGCTTGACGATGACCCAGAACATCACGCGGCTCATGGCCGCTCCGCGCTGGGTCACGAAGACCGCATCGCTGCGCTGCCCGCCCAGGATGGCACCGCGCGCCGTGGCCAGGTAGCGCTCCAGCCACCAGTGCGCCTCCTGGCCGAAGGGCACCAGCCTTTCCTTTTGCCCCTTGCCCGTCACGCGCAACACGCCCGAGCGCAGATCGATACCATGCAAGGGCAGATCCACCAGCTCGCTCACGCGCAGGCCGCTGGCATACATCAGCTCCAGCATGGCGCGGTCACGCAGGCCCAGTGGCGTATCGACATCGGGCGCCCTGAGCAGTGCCTCCACCTGCGCCTGCGTCAGCGTATGCGGCACGCGCGGCGGCTGCCGGGCCGCCAGCATGCGTGCCGTGGGATCGGCGGCAATGCGCTGCTCGCGCAGCGCCCAGTGGTAGTAGCGGCGCAGCACCGTCAGCCGCCGGTTGGAAGAGCTAGCCTTGGTCTGCTCCACCCGCACCGCGAAATAGCCCTGCAGCTCCAGCTCGCCCGCCGCATCCAGCGCCAGCGGCGGCTGCTGGTGCGCCAGCCACCGCCCCCAGGCCGTCAGATCCCGGCGATAGGCCGCCAGCGTATTGCGCGACAGCCCGTCCTCCAGCAGCAGCGCATCCATGAACAGGTCCAGCGCATCCAGGCTGGCCGGCAGCGGCGCCGGCCAGGATGCAGGATCGGCAGCAGATTCGGCTTCGGCAGCCGATGGGGAAGCGATGGAAGCAACAGGCACTTGGGACATCCCATCAAGCCTACAACGAAAAAACCCGAGGCCCGCAAGGAGCCTCGGGTTCTGAGCCAACCGCTCAAGGCGGTGCTTACTCCAGCGTGAGTTTCTGCTGAGCAACCACCTTCTTGTAGGTCTCGTACTCGTCCTTGATCTGCTTGGCGAACTCTTCAGGCGAGTTGCCGATGACCAGGGAGCCCGTGTCCTCGATGCGCTTGCGCACGGCCGGGTCCTGCAGCACCTTGCGCACGGCGGCGTTGATCTTGTCCACCACGTCCTTGGGCATGTTCTTGGGGCCCAGGATGCCGTAGTAGGCCATCCGGTTCACCGGCTCCAGGCCCACTTCCTTGAAGGTGGGCACATTGGGCAGCACGGCCAGGCGCTGGGGCGCGGCCACCACGATGGGCACCAGGCGGTTGTCCTTGATGAAGGGCAGGGCCGAGGGCAGGTTGTCCAGCACCATGGGCACCTGGCCCGCCACCACGTCGTTGAGCGCCGGGCCCGCACCGCGGTAGGGGATGTGGGTGACGAAGGTGTTGGTCAGGCTCTTGTACAACTCCATCAGCATGTGCTGGATACCGCCCGTGCCCGAGGAGGCATAGGAGTACTTGCCCTGGGACTTCTTGAGTTCGGCCTCGAAGCTCTTGTAGTCCTTGGCGGGGAACTTGGGGTTCACCGCAATCACGTTGGGCGTGGCCGCCACGTTGATGATGGGCGTGAAGTCCGTCAGCGTGTTGTACGAGATCTTGGGGTTGATCGCGGGGTTGGTCGCCGTGGTCGAAACCGTGGCAATGCCCAGGCTGTAGCCATCGGGCTGCGAGCGCGCGGTTTCCATGGCGCCGATGACGCCGCCGCCACCGCCGCGGTTGTCCACCACCACGGGCTGGCCCAGTTCCTTGGTCAGGGGTTCGGCGATCACGCGGGCGATGATGTCGGTCGTGCCACCGGGGGCGAAGGGCACCACCAGCTTGATCGGCTTGGTGGGATAGGCCTGGGCCAAGGCTCCGGTGCTTGCGAGGACCAGGGTCAGGCCCATCCAGCTGCGACGATTCATACAAGATCTCCTTTTGGGGGTCGTGTTGACGAAGAAGGTTTCATGGACATCCGCAAGGCCGTGCCTGCGGATGGATGGTCTGCGAAACGAAGGCTCGCAAACGCTGCCACGGAACAGCCATGGTGGGGCCTGGAGCCCGCTGTGCGCTTGACGGTCGTCAGGACCTGCGCTTTCGGATCGGCTGTGTGGACCCCAGCGATGCTAAGGCCCGGGGCCCGGTTGTCACAGTTTGTCGCAGCACTGATTTCCCGGTGTTTACCCCTAGCCTCGCGCCATGGTTTCTCGGCAGACGCGGTGACTGCGGGGTTGCGCTTATGCTCTGCCCCCGTGAACTACGCCGTGCTGCTCTTCCCCGATTTTTCGCTCATCGTGCTTGGCTACGTGCTGTGCCGCTTCACACAGCTCAACCGCACGGTCTGGCAGGCGGTGGAGGCGCTGGTGTACTACCTGCTGTTCCCGGTGCTGCTGTTCCACTCCATCGTCAAGAGCCCGGTGGACTGGGGTGCCACCTCCCACTTGCTGGCCGCTGGCGTGTGTGCCGCCCTGGTGGGCATCGGCCTGGCCTACAGCCTGCCCTGGTGGCCGGGCCTGCGCGGCCGGATCGACACACGCGAGCATGCCGGCGCCGTGCAGGTGGCGTTTCGCTTCAACTCCTTCATCGGCCTGGCGCTGGCCAGCCGGCTGGCGGGGCCTGAGGGCCTGCTGTTCATCTCGGTGCTGATCGGCGTGAGCGTGCCGCTGTGCAATATCGCGGCCGTCTGGCCCATGGCGCGGGGCAGCAACCAGCACTTCCTGGGCCAGCTGGTGCGCAATCCGCTGATCGTGGGCACGCTGTCGGGCCTGGTGTTCAGCGCGCTGGGGCTGAAGCTGCCCGCGCTGATCGAGCCGTCGATCTCCCGCATAGGCGCAGCCTCCATCGCGCTGGGCCTGATGTCGGCTGGCGCCGGCATGCAGTTCGGCGCGCTGGCCGCCGGCAAGCTGCTGGCCGTGTGCCTGCTGGCCGTGCGGCATCTGGTGCAGCCGCTGATCGCCTATGCCATGGTGCGGGCGTTTGGCCTGAGCGGTGCGCAGGCCCTGATCCTGATGGCCTTCTCTGCCCTGCCCACCGCATCGTCATGCTATGTGCTGGCCGCGCGCATGGGCTACAACGGCTCGTACGTGGCGGGGCTGGTCACGCTGTCCACGCTGCTGGGCGTGCTCAGCCTGCCGTTTGCGCTGAGCCTGCTGCAGTACTGATGCCGCGGTGCCGCGGCGCCCCTACAGCACGGCACGCATGTCGTCCGTGAAGGCGGCCGTGATGTCATCCTGGCGTGCGCGCTTCTTGGCCACCATGGTGATGTCCACGTCATAGCTGAAGAGGGATTCGTCCAGCGCATGCAGCAGGCCGGCAGCCACATAGGGCGCCGCGTAGTGCTCTGGCAGGTAGCCCAGGTGGGCGCCTGACAGGATGAGGATGGCGGCCGCCTCCATGTTGTCCGCCTCTGAGGTGACATGGCGCGGGCGCCCCGTCAGCGGTGCCTGCGGCAGTGGATAGGTGCGCCAGGTCCAGTCGGCCTCGCCCGCCTCTTGCGCGCCGATGCGGCCCGCGCGTGCGGCAAATGGATGGCTGGCGCTGCAATAGGCCACCTGCCTTTCGCTGAACAGCAGCGTGTATTCCAGCGCCGGGGCACGGTGCAGGAAATAGCCCACGGCGACCTGCAGCTCGTCGCGCAGCAGCATTTCCTCCAGCTCGCGCGGCCCGCGCACCAGCACCGACAGGCGCACGGCCTCGTCGCGCTGGCGAAAGCGCTGTATGGCCCGCCCCATCAGCGCGTTGTATTCCATGGGTGCATTGCCGATCAGGCCGATGGCCAGGCTGCCGACCAGCTGCCGGTGCATGTTGCGCGCCTGCGCACTGAAGCCTTCCAGTCCCTGCAAGGCCGTGCGAGCCATATCGACGAAGCGCCGGCCCTTGGCCGTCAGGCGAAAGCCGCCGCGCCCCCGTTCGCACAAACTGAAACCCAGCCGCGTCTCCAGTGTGGACAGCTGACTGCTGAGCGTGGACTGCCCTACGCCAAGGCTGGCCTGCGCCGCCGACACGCCGCCCGCGTCAACGATGGCCAGAAACACGCGCAGCAGCCGCAGGTCCAGATCTGAAACGGTATGGAGCATGGGGTTTTCACTCGGAAAAGATCGATTCTTATCGATGTTTGTAAATGGAACTTGAAATGGATGCAATCCGGGCTGCTGTCTAGCATCCACGGCTGTTGCAGCACATCTGGATTGAACAAAGAGGGACTGCAATACAGAACAAGAGGGGCGGGCCAGGGAATTCACTTCCATGGATACCGCTGTTTCAAGAGGCCCCTGCCAACAGGGCCGCAACAAAAGGGAGACAAACCATGTTGCTCGATATCTCGGTCGTGGTGATCTACGCGGCAGCCATGCTGCTGCTGGGCTGGTACGGCATGCGCCGCGCGAAGACGCAGGAGGACTTTCTCGTGGCCGGCCGCAACCTCGGGCCGGGCCTGTACATGGGCACCATGGCCGCCACGGTGATAGGCGGCGCCAGCACCGTGGGCACGGTGAGGCTGGGCTATGTGTACGGTATCTCCGGATTCTGGCTTTGCGCGGCGCTGGGCGCGGGCCTGCTGGTGCTCAACCTGTTCCTGGCCAAGCCCCTGCTCAGGCTGCGCATCTGCACCGTGACCCAGGTGCTGGAGCGGCGCTACAGCGCCCGCACCAAGCAGGCCAGCGCCCTGGTGATGCTGGCCTACTCGCTGATGCTGGCGGCCACGTCGGTGATCGCCATCGGCACCGTGATGCAGGTGCTGTTCGACCTGCCGCTGTGGATCTCCATCCTGGTGGGCGGAGGCGTCGTGGTCATCTACTCGGCCGTGGGCGGCATGTGGTCGCTGACGCTGACGGACATCGTGCAGTTCGTGATCAAGACCGCGGGCCTGATGCTGATCCTGCTGCCCATCTGCCTGTACCGCGTGGGCGGCTGGGACCAGCTGGTGGCACGGCTGCCTGCGTCCAGCTTCGATGTCACCCACATCGGCTGGGACACCATCGCCACCTACTTCGTCATCTATTTCTTCGGAATCATGATCGGCCAGGACGTGTGGCAGCGCGTGTTCACGGCCCGCAGCGAACGGGTGGCCGCCGTGGCCGGCAGCCTCGCCGGCGTGTACTGCGTGGTCTACGGACTGGTCGGCGCCCTGGTGGGCATGACAGCGCGCGTGCTGCTGCCGGACCTGGACAACGCCAACAATGCCTTTGCCGCCATCGTGCAGGCCAGCCTGCCGGAAGGCATCCGCGGTCTGGTGATCGCTGCCGCACTGGCGGCCATGATGTCCACCGCCAGCGCCGCCATGCTGGCCGGCTCCACCGTGCTGGCCGAGGACCTCGTGCCCCTGCTGCGGGGCGGCCGGCCGCTGGTCGATGTGCGCTGGCACCGGCTGCTGACGCTGCTGGTGGGGCTGGCCGTGCTCGGCATCGCCCTGGTGGTTGACGATGTGCTCAATGCCCTGACCACCGCCTACAACCTGCTGGTGGGCGGCATGCTGGTGCCGCTGATCGGCGCCATCTACTGGCGCCGGGCCACCACGGCGGGCGCCATCGCCAGCATGCTGCTGGGCTGTACCACGGCCGTCGCCTTCATGGTCAGGGACGGCCTGGCCGCCAACACGCCCATCTATGCCAGCCTGGCCGTGAGCACGGCCAGCTTCATCCTCATCAGCCTGGCGCAGCGCACGCAGCAGCGTTCGCTGTCGGGCATTCAATCCTGATCCCGGCACTGAATCGGAGACGACATGACGCTTTTCACACCAGACAGGCTGCAGGCGCTGCGCGCACGCTTCGGCGGCGCCAACGAGTCCGTGATCCACGACCCGCATTTCCGCGCCGTGGCCGCCCACATCATCGACGCCAGCGGCACGCGCAACGCGCCCTACGCAGGCATGCCCACGCTGCTGGACGCGCCGATGCATCCCATGGACTGGAGCCGCCCGGATTTCGGCGACCTCCAGGCCGCACTGATCGGAGTGCCCATGGACCTGGGCATCAGCAACCGCAGCGGCTGCCGCTTCGGCCCCCGGGCCCTGCGTTCCATTGAACGCGTGGGCCCCTACAACCATGTGCTTCGATCCGCTCCCACACGCGAGCTGCGCGTGGCGGACATCGGCGACGTGCCCCTGTCCAGCCGCTACAGCCTGGAGCAGTCGCACCGCGACATAGAGTCGGCCTTCGCGAAGATCCATGCGGCCGGCGTGATTCCGCTGGCCGCTGGCGGAGACCATTCCATCACCCTGCCCATATT
This sequence comes from Delftia sp. RIT313, assembly GCF_000632165.1. Lineage (NCBI taxonomy): Bacteria > Pseudomonadati > Pseudomonadota > Betaproteobacteria > Burkholderiales > Comamonadaceae > Delftia > Delftia sp. RIT313. Next base: position 283,970 of record NZ_JFYT01000001.1, read on the forward strand.
GCGCGCGCTGGGCCGCGAGCGGCCACTGGCCTTGGTGCATTTCGACGCCCACTGCGACACCGGGGGCCCCTTCGACGGCAGCCGCTTTCACCACGGCGGCCCGTTTCGCCAGGCCGTGCTGGACGGCGTGCTCGACCCCACGCGGACCATTCAGATCGGCATACGCGGCGCGGCCGAATATCTCTGGGAGTTTTCCTATGAGTCGGGCATGACCGTGATCCACGCAGAGGAGCTTCCCGCGCTGGGCGTGGACGGCGTCATTGCCCGCGCACGCGAGGTGGTGGGCGATGCGCCCGTCTACGTCTCCTTCGACATCGACTGCCTGGACCCGGCCTTTGCGCCCGGCACGGGCACGCCCGAGGTCGGTGGACTCACCGTGCGCGAGGCACAGGCCATGGTGCGCGGCCTGGCCGGCATCCACATCGTGGGCGGCGATGTGGTGGAGGTGTCGCCAGCCTACGACGCCACCACCAACACCGCCCACGCAGGCGCGCAGATGATGTTCGAAATCCTCGGCCTGATCTGCGCACGCCACGCCGGGCGCGGCGCCGCCCAGCCTGCCTAGGCCCCCTGCCCGCCCTCCGCATCCCGCAGCAGCCCCAGCGGCGTGCTGCCGTAGCGTGCCCTGAACCGCCGGGAAAAATGCGCGGGTGAGCTGAAACCGCAGTGCTGCGAGATCTCCGCGATGCCCAGCGTTCCCGGCTCCGTGCCACGCAGCAGCGCATGGGCGCGTTCCAGGCGATAGGCCATGAGTTCGGCGCTGAGGCTGGTGCCTTCGCGCGACAGCTGGGACTGCAGCGAGCGCACGGACAGCCCCAGCCTGGACGCCACGCGCTCGGGCCCCAACGCCGGATCCGGGTACTGGCGGGCAATGAGCTGGCGCACCCTGCGCAACAGCACGTGCATGGGCGCGCCGGGTCGGGCCGTCGCCATGTCGGCGCTGGCCTGCAGCACGGTCTTCACGGTGTTGATGACCAAGTCGGACAGCCTGGCGGATTCGGCCTCGGGCAAGGGGTCCTGCCACGCGGCCAGCAATTGCATCTGCTGGACCAGCAGTTGAAGCGATGCACAGTCGGGCAGGCTGCGTGCCAGCAGTTGCGAAGCCAGGCCGCCACGCGAATCGATCAGTGCCAGCGGCACGGCCAGCACCACCAGGTCCACGGCCTCTTTCTGCCAGATGCGGTAGCCGCGCCGCTCATCCAGCAGGAACAGCTGGCCGGGTTGCGCCTGCAGCCTCCTGCCCGCAACCGCCATGCCCGGCTCCCCGGATGATGCCGAGGCATACGCTACGTCAGGTACGTCAGGTACGTCAGGCACGTCAGGTGCATCCGGTGCGGATACCTGGGCTCCACCTTTGGCGTAGAGCACGCACAGCAGGCAGGGCGGGCCTGCGCGCTGGCCATCGGCATGCAGGCGCTCCATGCCATGTTCGGCCGCCATCTGGATGCGGTTGAGCACCACCGCGCCCACGCCGCGCGACGTCAGCACGGCCTCGAAGCGCTCGGGCTGCGCGACCAAGGGCGTGTGCGGCATCTGCGCCTCGCGGCTGGCATCGCTCCAGAACTGCGCTCGCGAAAGCGGCGCGATATGCACCGTGGACCAGCGGTTGTACGTCATACATTCCTCGCCCTGCGCTCGGCGCGCAGCCTCTTTTTGTGATGGGTTGCACGGAGAGTCGGCCGCACCCGAGTGTTGGGGCCAGGCAAGAGGCGGCAGGTCCACGCGACAGCATGAACCCAGGATTTTCGGGATTGCGGCCCGATCAGGCCATTGGATGATTCTGAAAATTCACCGGGGTGAATTCCTAGGCCTGTGCGCCGCACCAGCCCGGATCAGCGCGTATCAGCGCGCGATGGCAGGCAGCCGATCGCTCCACAGCGTGGACTGGTTGCGGCCGTTGCGCTTGGAGTAGTACAGCGCGGCGTCGGCACGCTCCAGGCAGCCCTGGGCCGAGGCATCGCTGCGCTGCAGCTCGTACACGCCCAGGCTGATGGTGATGCGCAGGTCGCCGGCCAGGCCCGCATCGATGGCGCGCGCGGCAACGGTTTCGCGCAGGCTTTCGGCGCGGCGCAGGCCCACCTCGGCATCGGTGTCGGACAGCAGCACGGCAAACTCCTCGCCACCCAGCCGGCCCACCATGTCTTCCTTGCGCATTTCCTGCGCCACCGAGGCCAGCAGCTCCTTGAGCACGATATCGCCCACCGCGTGGCCGTAGCCGTCGTTCACCTGCTTGAAGTGGTCTATGTCCAGCATGATCAGCGTGGAGTGCGCCACCAGTCCGCTGCGCAGATGGTCCAGCTCCATCGCCAGCCGCTCCATGAAGGCGCGGCGGTTGGGAATGCCGGTCAGCGCGTCGGTCAGCGCCAGGGTCTCCAGCTGGGATTCGCGCTGCTGCCGCTCCGTCGCATCGTGGAAGACCCAGCAGTGGCCGATGGAGCGATCACCGTCGCGCAGCTGCATGCCCTCGATCTCCACATAGTGGTCGTCGGGCAGCGCATGCAGGGAACGGCCAGCCACGGGCCCGGCGCTGAGCACGCCAGCCACCGAAGGCGGCAGCAGCTGGATCAGCGCCGGCATGCCCAGCCCCACCAGGGCGGCAGGCGCCATGTCCAGCCGCAGCGCGGCCGCCAGCATGCGGTTGGCGGCCAGCACCTGGCGGCCCTGGGCGTCGGTGACCAGAATGCCTGCGGGAAAGCGGTCGATGATGGCCTCCAGCCGGTGCTGGGTCTCGGCCAACGCGGTCTCGGCGCGCCGGCGCGCGTCGGTATCGATCATGGTCCAGATGACGCGGCCGTCGTCCTCGTCGGGGTCCAGCAGCGAGCCCTGCATGTCGAACCAGTGGCCCGAGCCCGAAGGCATGCGCAAAATCCATTCCGTGCGCACCGTGCCGCGTGCGTTGAGCTGTGCGTAGAGCTGGCCGAAGCGCTCGGAGCTCTCGTCGCTGACATGCAGGGAGCGAAAGTTCACGCCGCCGGGCAGCCGGTCTGTCTCGATCTCGAAGGTCTGCACCGCGCGCTCGTTGGCATAGAGGATTTCGCGCTGGGGACCGGCCATGACGATCAGGGCGCTTCCCCGGTCCAGCAAGGCCTTGATGAGCCGGGACTGCTCCACGCGCTGCTGTATGTCGGTGTGCGTGCCCAGCATGCGCACGGGCTTGCCGTCGGCATCACGCTGGGTGATTTCGCCGCGCGACTCCACCCACAGCCAGCTGTCGGCCGAGCTGCGCAGCCGCATCTCCACGCGGAAGTCGGCCCCGGCCTCGGCATGGCGCTGCAGCCGCGCCAGCATCCGCGCCCTGTCCGAGGGATGGACCATGGCGCAGAAGGCGTCATAGTTCATGGGGAACTGCGCGGCCTCGAAGCCCAGCATCTGGTAGCAGCGGGCATCCCATTCCACATGGCCGCTGCGGCAGTCCCACTGCCACAGGCCGTCGCGCACGGCGCCCACGGTCAGGCGCAGGCGTTCCTCGCTGTGGCGTATGGATTCCTGCATGGCCTGGTCCTGCGTCACATCGTGCACATATCCATGCCACAGCAGGGAGCCGTCTTCCTCCTGCTGCGGCCGGGCGTGACCATGCAGCCAGCGCAGCTCGCCTGCAGGGCCGTAGACGCGGTACTTGTGCTCCCAGACACCCTTGCTGCCCACGCTGGCCTGCACCGAGGCCGCCAGGGCCGGCAAATCCTCGGGGTGGACCCGCTTGAGCAGTTCATGGTCGGCAAACCTGGCGGCATCGGCCTTGGCGCCATGCAGTTCGAAGAATCCGGGGCTGGTGAAAGGGAACCGGAACTGTCCATCCGCGCCTATGCGGAACTGGAACAGCCCGCCCGGCACCTCCTGCGCCAGCCGCGCGAAGCGCCGCTCACCCTGCAGCCGCATGCGCTCGCTGAGCTGGCGCTGGCGCGCCAGCCACAGCGTCAGCAGCATGCCCAGCAGCAGCACCGCCGTGCCTATGCCGTTGCGCAGCAGGCCGCGCTCCAGCGATGCCTCCAGCGACTCGAAGATGGCTTTCTTGTCCAGCCCTGCACTGACGATCAGCGGATAGCCCTCCACCCGGCTCCAGGCATACATGCGCTGCACGCCATCGACGGACGATTCGGCCTCGTAGGTGCCGCGCTCCAGGGCAGGTGCGAACAGCGCCACGCGCACATCGGATACCGAGCGGCCCATCACCTGCTCCTGCCCCTGCGAGCGCGCCAGGTAGGCGCCATCGGTGCGCAGCAGCAGGATGACGTCGTTGGCGCCATCGAAGATGGACTGGAAATAGCGCGAGATGTATTCGGGCGACAGCGACAGCACCAGCACGCCCGAGAACTGCCCCTGGCGGTACAGCGCGCGGCTCAGCTGTATGGTCCATTTGTGGGAGACACGCCCCTGCACGGGGCGGCCGATGAACATGCCCATGTTCTCGCGGTTGGCATGCACCTGGAAATGCTCGCGGTCCCGGATGGAGACCTTGGCAGCCCGCGTCTGCACCTCCTGCTGGAGGTTGGAGTACACGATGTCCCCGTTCTCGTCGGCCACGGCGATCTGCAGGAAGGTGCCGGCCGGGTAGGCGTCGAACGTGGTCTGCACGGCACGCCGGAACCCGTCGACATCGCCATCGGCAAAGTCGGACTCCAGCCCGCGCATGGTGTAGTCCAGCCCGGACAGCAGGGTCTGCACCTGCACCGACACCGCATGCGACATTTGCCCCACCCGCAGCCAAGACTGGGACTCGGTAAAGCTGCGCTGGGTGCGGTGGCTGTCCACCAGCACCGTCCAGTACGCCACCGTGGCCAGCAGCACGCAGCACAGGCCCACCCAGACGGCCACAGTGGTCTGGGTCAGCGGTTCTGCGTTCAGCAGGCGGGACAGGCTGCGGGGAGGCTTTGCGCGCATATCAAACATCATGTTGAGTCACACAGGCCCCGCGCCTTCAAGGGCAGTGGCCCGCAACAGGCCGCCGGGGGGCACTCCGACAGAGCGCAACAATTGTTTCACACACAAGCGCCCTGGTCTTATCAGCTCAATCCGATCTTTGCGACAGCGCCCAGGCCACGTGCTCGCGCACCAGGGCGTCCGGATGTTCGGCGCGGCTGGCCAGCGCCTGCTGCAATGCCGCGTTGCCGGTTTCACGCCAGGCATTGCCCAGCGCCACGGCCACATTGCGCAGCCAGCGCGCATGGCCTATGCGCCGGATGGGACTACCTTCGGTCAGGCGCAGAAAGGTCGGCTCGTCCCAGGCAAAGAAGTGCACCAGCTGCCCGCCGGACAGGGCCTCGCGCGCATCGAAGTCGGGCAGGCGGCTGGGCTGGGCGAACTTGTTCCAGGGACAGGCCAGCTGGCAGTCGTCGCAGCCATAGATGCGGTTGGCCATCAGCGGCCGCAGCTCCTCGGGAATGGCGCCCGCATGCTCGATGGTCAGATAGGAGATGCAGCGCCGCGCGTCCACCCGGTGCGGCGCCACGATGGCGCCCGTGGGGCAGGCCGTGATGCAGGCCGCGCAGCTGCCGCAGTGCGCGGTCACCGGCGCCGTGGGCTCCAGCGCAAGGTCCACATAGATCTCGCCCAGGAAGAACATGGAGCCCGCTTCGCGATTGAGCACCAGCGTGTGCTTGCCGCGCCAGCCCTGGCCGCTGCGCCGGGCCAGTTCGGCCTCCAGCACGGGCGCGGAATCGGTGAAGGCGCGGTGCCCGAAGGGGCCGACTTCCTGTGCAATGCGCTCGGCCAGCTTCTGCAGCCGGTTGCGCAGCACCTTGTGATAGTCGCGCCCCCGGGCATAGACGGAGACAATGCCCTCGTCGGGCCGCTGCAGCCGCGCCCACTCCACCGCTTGCCAGACGCCCGGCGCATCGGCAGGCGTGTCGCGCGGCAGGTAGTCCATGCGCGCCGTGATCACGCTGACCGTGCCCGGCACCAGCTCGGCAGGCCGGGCGCGGCGCAGGCCGTGGGCCTGCATATAGTCCATCTCGCCATGGAACCCTTGGGCCAGCCACTGCATCAAACCCGGCTCCGCAGAAGACAAATCCACGCCGGCCACGCCAATTTGGGAAAATCCCAACTCGCGGGCCCAGCCTTGCATCAAAGGAACCAATTGACTGCTGCACAACATACTCCCTCGATTGTAGAAAGCGCCCAGCCGCAGGATGCGGAAACTGCGGGCCGTCGCTGGATATGGGGCAGCGAGGAAGACACGCAGCGGTTTGCGCAGCAGCTCGCGGACCATCCCGCGCTGCGCAACGCCTACGTCACGCTGCACGGCGACCTGGGCGCAGGCAAGACCACGCTGGTGCGGCACTGGCTGCGCGCACTGGGCGTGCAGGGCCGCATCAAAAGCCCCACCTATGCCGTGGTGGAGCCGCATGAGGCGCCGGACCTGGCCATCTGGCACTTCGATTTCTACCGCTTCGATGACCCGCGCGAGTGGGAGGATGCAGGATTTCGCGATATTTTCGCCAGCCCCGGTCTCAAGCTGGCAGAATGGCCCGAAAAGGCCGCAGCGCTTACGCCTGCGGCAGATATAGCTATTCATATCGAAGCAATCGACGAGACGCAGCGCCAGGTGACCTTGCTCGCCGGCACGCCCGTCGGACGCGCCGTGATCCAAGCACTCAAGGCATGAGCGACGCCAACTCCTCCTCCTATCCGTCCGGCCTGTCGCGCCGCAATCTTTTGCAGGCGGGCTCCATCGTGCTGCTGCTGGGCCGCCAGCACATCGCGCACGGCGCCACCATCGTGGCCGTGCGTGTCTGGCCCGCGCCCGAATACACGCGCGTGACCATTGAGTCCGACCGGCCGCTGGCTGCCAAGCAGTTCTTCGTGGACCAGCCCCCGCGGCTGGCCGTGGACATCGAGGGCATCGACCTCAATCCCGCGCTGCGTGAACTGGTGGCCAAGGTCCGCTCCGACGATCCCAACATCGCCTCCATCCGCGTGGGCCAGAACTCGCCCAGCGTGGTGCGCCTGGTCATCGACCTCAAGCAGCCCGCCAAGCCCCAGGTCTTCACGCTGCAGCCCGTGGCGGCCTACAAGCACAGGCTGGTGTTCGATCTGTACCCCGCCAAGGCCGTGGACCCGCTGGAGGCGCTGATCAGCGAGCGCCTGCGCGATGCCTCCGGCGACGATACCGCTGTCGCATCGGCACCGCCGCCGCCTCCACCACCGCTGCCCCGGCCCTCAGGCTCCACGGCGCCAGCCCCCGACCCGTTGGGCGACCTGATCGCCCAGCACAGCAGCGGCTCCGGCGGCAAGACGCCTGCACCGCCCGCCGTGGTGGCACAGGCACCTTCCCCTGCGGCTCCGGCCCCGGCGCCTCGCCCTCCCGCGCCTGCGCCCGTTCCGGCCCCTGCCCCCATTGCCGCGCCCAATATCGCCACCTCGCGCCAGACCGACCGCATCATCATCGTGGCGCTGGACCCCGGCCACGGCGGCGAGGACCCCGGCGCCACCGGCCCCAGCGGCACGCGTGAAAAGGACGTGGTGCTCAAGATCGCCCACCTGCTGCGCGACCGCATCAACGACACCCGCATCGGCGGCAGCCCCATGCGCGCCTTCATGACGCGCGATGCCGACTTCTTCGTGCCCCTGGCCACGCGCGTGGAAAAGGCCCGGCGCGTGCAGGCCGACCTGTTCATCAGCATCCACGCCGACGCCTTCACCACGCCGGCCGCGCGTGGTGCCAGCGTCTTTGCGCTCAGCGACAAGGGCGCCTCCAGCACGGCCGCGCGCTGGCTGGCCAACAAGGAAAACCAGTCCGACATCGTCGGTGGCCTGAACATGGGCTCGCAGGACCAGCATGTGCAGCGCATGCTGCTGGACATGAGCACCACGGCGCAGATCAAGGACAGCCTCAAGCTCGGCGGGGCCCTGCTGGGCGAGATCGGCAACATGGCCAAGCTGCACAAGCCGCGCGTGGAGCAGGCCGGGTTTGCCGTGCTCAAGGCACCCGACATTCCCAGCGTGCTGGTGGAAACCGCCTTCATCAGCAACCCCGAGGAAGAGGCCCGGCTGCGCAGCAGCGCCTACCAGGTGCAACTGGCCGACGCGCTGATGCGCGGCATCCGCAACTACTTCGCGCACAACCCGCCGCTGGCACGCAGCCGCTCCGTCTGACAGAGCCAAAAGGCATGGGCGCAGGGCACGGGCGAAGGGCACGGGCGATGCCGCCCGCAGCCGCTGTCGGACGGCAAAGACGCGACACTTCCGAGCCGCCCGGCGGCAGCTCGGGCAGATCTCCTACCGCTGCCGCAAGCCCTGAATGAGAGCATGCAAACATGTTCCACACAGTGCTTGCGCCACACGCCACTCACGGCGACAAGGCAGGCCATCACAGGAGATGAACATGAAGACACGCCTTTATTCCATTGCCGCCGCAGCAGCCATTGCCCTGTTCTCTGCCGGCTGTTCCACCAATCCCAGCAGTGCACAGATCGGTACCGGCGTAGGCGCCGTGGCCGGTGGTGTCGTGGGGGATGCCCTGTTCGGCAGCACGCTGGGCACCGTGGGCGGTGCAGCCGCCGGTGCACTGATCGGTAACGAGGTGGGCAAGCGCAACGATCGCCGCTGATCCCCACTCCCGCTCCACGAAAAAACCCCTTGCGCCATGAAGGTGCAAGGGTTTTTTTCTATGCGCTGAAAGCTCAGGCGGCCGTCTTGGGCGCGCGCCCCGCGCGCCAGGCGCCAAAGATCGCGATCAGGCCCGGCACCAGGATCAGGCCCCAGATGATCTTCTCCAGGTTCTCGCGCACCCAGGGCAGGTTGCCGAAGAAATAGCCGGCTGCGCTGATGCCGAACACCCAGACAATCGCCCCGCCCACATTGAAGGCAGTGAACTTGCCCCGGTTCATCGCGGCCACCCCGGCCACGAAGGGCGCAAAGGTGCGGATGAACGGCATGAAGCGGGCCAGCACGATGGTGATGCCGCCATAGCGCTCGTAGAACGCGTGGGCCTGGTCGAAGGCGCGGCGGTTGAACCAGCGCGAGTCCTCCCACTGGAACACCTTGGGCCCTATGTAGCGGCCGATGGTGTAGTTGCATTGGTCGCCCAGCACGGCCGCCACCAGCAGCACGGTGCAGGCGATCGAATAGTCCATGAGGCCCACGCCGCACAGCGCGCCGACGATGAACAGCAGCGAGTCGCCAGGCAGAAAGGGCATGACCACCACGCCCGTCTCCACGAAGACGATGAGAAACAGCAGCGCATACACCCAGGGTCCATAGGCCACGACAAAGGCCTCCAGATGCTTGTCGATGTGCAGGATGAAGTCGATCAGGAACTGAATGATTTCCAAAAGAGAGTCCTCCGCGGCGGGCGCCGCACCGGCCCGTACTGTACTTCGCCGACATGCCCCCACGGCCGAGCCGGAGCCGGTCACGCCATCGCACACACCGGCGCTTGCAGGAATCTACAAATGCTTGAAATCAAGCTTGTTTTGTTACACAACTTGATAAAACTCTACGAAAAACTCATGAGTGCGTCAGCTTTTTGCAGGCAAAGTGCTTCCATGCCGTCGGCAATGCCGGCCCGGCCTCACCACCATCGCCAAGACACAAGGAAGCAAGCCATGAACAAGACCCTTCGCACTTTCGCGCACAAGTCCGAACGCCAGTCCGGCTCCACGATGGGCCGCACCCTGGCCATCGCCGCCCTGCTGACCGGCGCGCTCGCGATGGGCGGCTGCGCCCACCGTCCCAACAATGCGCAACTGGGCACGGGCGTGGGTGCCGTGGCCGGTGGCGTGCTGGGCAGCGCGCTGTTCGGCACCACGCTGGGCACCGTGGGCGGCGCCGCGGCCGGTGCGCTGGTCGGCAACCAGATGGGCAGCAACAGCGACCGCGCAGGCCGCCGCCGCTGACCCTGCAGCCCCCTCATTCAAAGAGTGCCCCCGGCTCCGGCCTTTGTTGCCGGGGACGCCTCTTGGAGCCGCTTTCGCGGCTCCTTTTTTTTTGAGGGTGCCGGCGCCGCACACCCCCATTCCCACAGCCCGCAAGCGGTGGATGCGAGCCCCTAGAATTGCCGCGTGAACGCATCCATCCCCTCCTCCGACACCCTCCCCCGCCGCCCCATCCGCGACCTGCCCGACGAGCTGATCAGCCAGATCGCGGCCGGCGAAGTCGTCGAGCGCCCTGCCTCGGTGGTGCGCGAACTCGTGGACAACGCACTGGATGCGGGCGCCCGCCAGATCAACGTGCGGCTGCTGGCCGGCGGCGTGCGGCTGATCTCGGTGGAGGACGACGGCGGCGGCATCCCGCGCGATGAGCTGCCCGTGGCATTGCGCCGCCATGCCACCAGCAAGATCACCGATCTGCACGACCTGGAGACCGTGGCCACCATGGGCTTTCGCGGCGAGGCGCTGGCGGCCATCTGCTCGGTGTCCGAGGCATCCATCCTCTCGCGCCCTGCGGGCCAGGACTCGGCCTATCTGCTCGATGCGCGCAGCGGCGAGCTGCGCCCCGCCGCCCGCAACCAGGGCACGACGGTCGAGGTCAAGGAGCTGTTCTTCTCCACGCCGGCCCGCCGCAAATTCCTCAAGAGCGATGCCACGGAACTGGCCCACTGCATCGAGTCCGTGCGCCGCCATGCGCTGGCCCGGCCCGACGTGGGCTTTGCCATCTGGCACGAAGGCAAGCTGGTCGAGCAGTGGCGTGCCGCCGGCAGCATGTCGGACGAAGCCCTTGCGCGCCGCCTGGGCGATGTGCTGGGCGACGCCTTCGTGCAGAACTCCGTGACGGTGGAGCACTGGTCGGGCGCCGTCCACGTCACGGGCCGCGCCGGTGTTCCCGATGCGGCGCGCTCCCGGCCCGACCACCAGTTCTGCTACGTCAATGGCCGCTTCGTGCGCGACAAGGTGCTGACCCACGCCTCGCGCAGCGCCTACGAGGATGTGCTGCACGGCCACAAGCAGCCCGTCTATGCGCTGTATGTGGAGATCGACCCTGCGCGCGTGGACGTGAACGTGCACCCCACCAAGATCGAGGTGCGCTTTCGCGACAGCCGCGAGGTGCACCAGGCCGTGCGCCACGCCATAGAGAACGCGCTGGCCGCCCCGCGCGCGGCCGCCGCCGCAGCCGCTGCCGCCGAGGAAGCCGCCCGCACCCCGGAGCTGGCCCCTGCCGCACCGGCCACCGCGCCCAAGGTGGCGGCTCCCGCCTGGCCCCAGGCGCGCATGAGCTTTGGCGATGAACAGGGCGGCCACAAGGTCAGCAACATGGCGGGCCTGTGGGCACCCATGCGCGAAGCCGCGCCGGCCCCCGTGGCGCTTCCCGCACAGACGGCCATGCAGACTGCCGGTGCTGCCGAAGACCCGGTGGACAGGCCCGGCGTGCAATGGCCTGCCGGCGATGTGCCCGCCAGCTATGCACCCGCTGCACAGCCCCAGCCAGTCACCGTCACCGAGCCTTCACCTGCGAACTTCACGCCCCCGGCAGCGGACACCCCTGCCGCTGCCGAGGAAACCATCTGGCCCCTGGGCCGCGCCGTCGCCCAGATCCACGGCGTCTACATCCTGGCCGAGAACGCCCAGGGCATGGTCGTGGTGGACATGCATGCGGCGCACGAGCGCATCGTCTACGAGCAGCTCAAGAATGCCGTCAACGCGGCAGAGCAGATCCCCAGCCAGCCGCTGCTGATTCCCGCCACCTTCGCCGCCACGCCCGAGGAAGTGGCCACGGCCGAGGCCCATGGCGACACGCTGCAGGCCCTGGGCATGGAGGTTTCCCCCTTCTCGCCCAAGACGCTGGCCGTGCGTGCCGTGCCCGCCACCCTGGCCCAGGGCGATGCCGTGGAGCTGGCGCGCAGCGTGCTGGCCGAGCTGGCCCAGCACGACGCCAGCACCGTGGTGCAGCGCGCGCGCAATGAGATCCTGGCCACCATGGCCTGCCACGGCGCCGTGCGCGCCAACCGCCGCCTGACGCTGGACGAGATGAACGCCCTGCTGCGCCAGATGGAAGTCACCGAGCGCTCCGACCAATGCAACCACGGCCGCCCCACCTGGCGGCAGATGAGCATGAAGGAATTGGACGCGCTGTTCCTGCGCGGTCGCTGAACCTGCGCGGCTGCCGCCAGCGCCGTCAGCACCGTCTACACCGTCAACGCCGTCAACGCCGTCAACGCCGTCAGTCGCGCATGTTCGCGAAGGCCGCGAGCTGCTCGTACTTGCGGTCTTCCTCGGCGATCAGGCGCGCCAGGTCCTCGCGGCCCGTGGCCGGCACCATGCCGGCATCTTCCAGGCGCTTGCGCACGGCGGGCTCGGCCAGCGCCTCCTGCAGGGCCGCCGTGATGCGCTGCGCGGTGGCGGCGGGCAGCCCGCGCGGCGCCATCAGCGCAAACCAGCCCACCAATTCATAACCGCGCAGCGGCGCCAGTTCGGCCATGGCTGGAACCTGGGGCAAGGCGGACAGGCGCTGCGCGCTGGTGACCGCCAGCGGCACGATGCGCCCGCTCTGCAAAAACGGTTGCGCCGCCGTGGGCGAGAGCATGGCCAGGTCCAGGCTGCCGCCCGCCAGGTCGCTGGTCAACGGCGCCACGCCGCGGTAGGGCACATGGGTGATGGAAACACCCGCGCGCTGCTTGAACAGCTCTCCCGCGAAATGCAGGGTCGACCCCACGCCCGAGCTGCCGTAGCTGAGCTTGCCGGGCTGGCGGCGCGCCAGCTCCACCAGCTCGGCCATGCTCTTCACGCCCAGGCCCGGGCGTGCGGCCAGGATCAGCGGGCCGGTGGCCACCAGGCCCAGCGGCGTGAAATCGCGGCGGCCGTCGTAGCGCTGCGCGGGGTTGACGATGCGCGTGGCCACCAGCTCGTTGCTGGCCCCCACCAGCAGCGTGTAGCCATCGGCCGGTGCCGAGGCCACGCGCTGGGCCGCAATGGCACCCGCCGCCCCGCCCACGTTGTCCACCACCACCGTGCCGCGCAGCCGCGCGGCCAGCGCATCGCCCACCACGCGGGCGACCAGGTCCACCGAACCACCGGCTGGGTATCCGACGACCAGCTTCAAGGGCTTGGCAGGAAAGCCGACCTGTGCAGCAGCCGGCAGGGCCAGCCCCAGCGCAGCGGCGCCCAGAAGGCTGCGGCGGCTCAGGACCTGGCGGGCCTCGGAGGAGAGAGGAAATGCAGTGCGCATGGTGGCAATCGCAGGTGAAGTCGTGAAAGGAATCCGGTGCGGGCGCGGCGCCTCAGGCGGCGGACAGAAAGCGCCGGGCCAGCTTCACCCAGTAGGTGGCGGCCAGCGGCAGGATGCGGTCGTTGAAGTCGTAGCCGGGGTTGTGGACCATGCAGCCGCCCGTGCCATGCGTGTCGCCCACGCCGTTGCCCACGATCAGATAGCTGCCAGGGCATTGTTCGAGCATGAAGGAGAAGTCCTCGCTGCCCGTCAGCGGCTGCAGGTCGGGGATCAGCGCCTGCTCGCCCAGCCAGTCGCGCGCCACCTCGCGGGCGAAGACCGTGCTGGCCGCGTCGTTGACCAGGGCCGGATAGCGCCAGCGGTAGTCCACCACGGCCTCGGCCCCCAGCGTGGCGGCCTGGGCATGGGCCAGCGCGGTGATGCGTTCGCGCAGCAGGGCACGCACCTCGGGCCGGTAGGCGCGCACGGACAGGCGCAGCTCCACCTCGCCGGGGATGACATTCGGTGCATCGCCGCCATGGATGGCGCCCACGCTGACCACGGCCATGTCGCGCGGATCGACATTGCGCGAGACCACGGTCTGCAGCGCCAGCACCAGGTGGGCCGCCGCCACCACCGGGTCGGCCGACAGATGGGGGGCCGAGCCATGGCCGCCCTTGCCGCGCACGGTGATGATCACCGTGTCCGACGAGGCCATGAACGAGCCCTCGCGAAAGCCGAACTGCCCCTCGGCAAAGCCCGGCATGTTGTGCAGCGCAAAGATGGCATCGCAGGGGAACAGATCGAACAGGCCGTCCTCCACCATCTTGCGCCCCCCGCCCAGGCCCTCCTCGGCCGGCTGGAAGATCAGGTGCAGCGTGCCGTCGAAGCCGCGCGCCTGGGCCAGCTCGCGCGCGGCGGCCAGCAGGATGGCGGTATGGCCGTCATGCCCGCAGGCATGCATGCGGCCCGCGTGGCGGCTGGCATAGGGCAGGCCGGTCTGCTCGTGGATGGGCAGCGCGTCCATGTCGGCACGCAGGCCCAGCCGGCGCGTGCCTGCCCCGACCCGCAGCGTGCCGACCACGCCCGTGCCTCCCAGGCCCCGGTGCACTTCGTAGCCCCAGGAGGCCAGGCGCTCGGCCACCAAGTCGCTGGTGGCGAACTCCTCGAAGGCCAACTCGGGATGGGCATGCAGGTGATGGCGCAGGGCCACCATCTCGGCCTGCGTGGCACGAATGCCGGCAAGCACCGGATCGGCGGCTTCGGCCATGGTGGAAACGGACGGGTCAATGTTCATGCCCGCAGTCTAGGAAGCGTGGGCAGCGGGTGGAAGACCGCCAGCGCCTGCCCTGCCAGGCATTGCCTGTCATCCCCTGAACACCTGCACGCGCCAATCACGGGCATGGCACACATGGCACGAAACCTGCAAGATCGGCCCATGAATTCTCAGCCCCACCCCGATGTCGGTCCCGCCATGAAGCTGCACCAGATGCGCTACCTCGTCGCCGTGGCCGGCTGTGGCAGCGTGCGCGCCGCGTCACGCGCGCTGGGCATCACGCAGTCGGCCATCACCCAGGCCCTGCGCGAGTTGGAGGAAGGCCACCGCCTTGCGCTGTTCGAGCGCCAGAGCAGCGGCATCGTCCTCACGCCGGCCGGGCGCACGCTGCTGCGCCACGCCCAGCTGATCACCGGGCAGATGGCCCAGGCCGAGGATGAAATGGCCCGCCTGCGCGACACCTGCGCCGTGGCGCGCCTGTGCGTGGGCGTGACGCCCTGGGTGGGCCAGAGCCTGCTGCCCCATGTGCTGCGCGCCTTCCGCGCCGAACTGCCCCAGGTGCGGCTGGAGCTGTTCGAGGGCCTGTCGGCCGTGGCCCATCCGCGCCTGCGCGAAGGCACGCTGGACCTGCTGATCGGCCGCGTGCCCTCGGGCCCCTCGGGCGGCGACCTGCATGGCACGCCGCTGTTCCGCTATGACGCCACCGTCGTGGCCCGCACCGGCCATCCGCTGGCAGGCGCGCGCTCGCTGGCCGAGCTGATGGACTGCGACTGGCTGCTCAACTACACCCCGCCCGAAGAGGATGACCTGGTGCGGCGCCTGTTCCTGCGCCATGGCCTGCCCGTGCCCGTGGGCCACATCCACCTGGTGCATTCGGCATCGCTGCTGCTGCACCTGATCGCGCACAGCGACATGCTCTCGTTCTGCCCCTGGCCGCTGATCGAATCGGGCGTGCCCCAGGGCACCCTGGTGCCGCTGTCCCTGCGCGAACAGTTCGAGCCCCACACGGTGGGCGTGGTCCAGCGCGGCCACGGCCCCCTGCCCTGGGTGGCCGAGCGCTTCGTGCACCACCTCATGGAGCAGGTCCACGCCTGCCGCCACAGCCCGGACCCGGTGCTGCAGCGCGTGTTCCGCTCCATTGACGTACTGGCCTGAGGGAGCCTCAGCGCAGCGCAGCCTGGGCCACCGGCACGTCAGCCGGCACATCCCAGCCCCCGCCCAGCGCGCGGATCAGGCCCACAGCTGCCTGGTACTGCGCGGACTTCACCTGCAGCGCCTGGCGGCGGTTGCGCAGTTCGCTGCGGCGCGCATCCAGCAGGTCCAGCTGGCTGACATAGCCATTGCGGTAGCGCGTGTCCGAAAGGCTGGTGGCACGCTTGGCGGCCACCACGGCCTGGCCCTGCACGGTGGACTGCTCTTGCAGGATGCGGATGGACGACAGCTGGTCCTCCACCTCCTGGAAGGCCACCAGCGCCTGCTGGCGGTAGGCGGCCAGCGCGGCATCGAGCTGCGCGCCTGCGGCCTGCACGCCGGCCTCGCGCCGGCCGCCGTCGAACAGCGGCAGCGACAGCAGGGCGCCCACGCCCCAGGAGCGCATGGACCACTTGAACAGGTCACCAACCTCGGGCGAGGCATGGCCGGCCGCGCCGGTCAGCGAGATGCTGGGGAACCATGCCGTCTTCGCCACGCCCACGCGCGACTGGGCGGCGAACACGGCGCGCTGGGCAGCCGAGATGTCGGGCCGGCGCATGAGCACCGTGGCCGGCACGCCGGCTGGGATGGAGGGCAGCGCCGTGGTCCAGGCGCCTTCGCCCAGGCCGAAGCGCGAGGCCGAGTCACCCACCAGCACGGCCAGCGCATGCTCGACCTGGGCGCGCTGACGGTCCAGCGCCAGCGCATCCGATTCGGTGGCCGACAGCTCGGCCTGGATGCGCGCCACGTCCAGCTCGGCAATGTCGCCGGCCTGCAGCCTTCGCTCCGACAGGCGCAGCGTGTCGCGGTAGGCCTCCACGGTCTCGCGCATCAGGGCGCGCTCGGCGTCCAGCGCGCGCAGCTGCAGATAGGTCTGCGCCACCTCGGCCTGCACGGCCAGCCGCGTGCTTTGCAGCAGGGCCTCGCGGCCCTCGGCGTCCAGCCGCGATGCGTCGGCCGCCTGGGAAATGCGGCCGAACAGATCGACCTCATAGGACAGGTTCAGTCCCGCATTGACCAGGGTGGCAGGCCGCGTGCCCGAGGCCTTGTCCAGCCCCGCGCCGCGCGTGGCCCCTGCGCCCAGGCCCAGTTGGGGCATGCGCTCGGCATTGGCGCTGCGCGCCAGGGCGCGGGCCTCGGCCAGGCGTGCGGCCGCGGCCTGGATGCCCTGGTTGTCCAGCGTGGCCTTGTCCACCAGCGCGTCCAGCGCCGGGTCGGCAAAGGCCAGCCACCATTGGCCGCGTGCCTGGGCTTCGGCGGGCAGGGCCTGGGTCCAGCCCGCCTGCGGCGCGGCGCCCTGCTCCTTGAAGGCAGGGGCGGCCGGCAGCTCTGGCAGGCTCTGGGACACACTGGCGCAGCCGGCCAGGGCCAGCGCCGCCACCAGGGGCAGCAGACGCCTGGACAGTTTCGAAAGCGATGGGATCTTCATGATCGGTTCCTGTTCTTGTGGTGTGGGCTCATTCATGCTCGCCACGCGCAGCAGAGGGCATGGGCAGCGCGCCGCCACCCGAGGCATGGCCGTGGGCGGGTGCATGTGCAGGGGCCTCTTCCTCCATCTCGGGCCCATGCTGCTTGAGCGGCCGGTTGCCTGCCAGGCGGCGCATCAGCACGTAGAACACGGGCGTCAGGAACAGGCCGAAGGCCGTCACCCCGATCATTCCCGAGAACACGGCCACGCCCATGGCACGGCGCATTTCCGAGCCCGCGCCCGTGGACAGCACCAGGGGCAGCACGCCCATGACGAAGGCCAGCGAGGTCATCAGGATGGGGCGCAGGCGCAGCCGGCTGGCCTCGATGGCGGCCTGTATGGGCGTGCGGCCCTCGAACTCCAGCTCCCGCGCGAACTCCACGATCAGGATGGCGTTCTTCGCACTCAGCCCCACCAGCACGATGAGCCCGATCTGCGTGAAGACATTGCTGTCCCCGCCCGACAGCCAGACGCCGGTCATGGCCGCCAGCAGGCCCATGGGAACGATCAGGATGATGGCAATCGGCAGGGTCAGGCTCTCGTACTGCGCGGCCAGCACCAGGAAGACCAGCAGCAGGGCCAGCGGGAACACGATCACCGCCGAATTGCCGGCCAGGATTTCCTGGTAGGTCAGGTCGGTCCATTCGAAATCGATGCCCTTGGGCAGGGTCTCGGCCGCGATGCGCTTGATGGCGTCCTGCGCCTGGCCCGAAGAGAAGCCCGGTGCGGCACCGCCGTTGATGTCGGCCGTGAGGTAGCCGTTGTAGCGCATGGCGCGCTCGGGGCCGAAGCTGGAGTCCACCTTCATCAGCGCCGACAGCGGAATCATCTCGCCCGAGCTGGAGCGCACCTTGAGCATGCCCACGTCCTCGGCACGCGCGCGGTAGGGCGCGTCGGCCTGCACGCGGACGCTGTAGGTGCGGCCGAACTTGTTGAAGTCGTTCGCATACAGGCTGCCCAGGTAGATCTGCATGGTGTCGAAGATGTCCGTCACCGGCACGCCGAGCTGGCGCGCCTTGGTGCGGTCGATGTCGGCATACAGCTGGGGCACGTTGACCTGCCAGCTGGTGAACATGCCGGTCAGCTCGGGCGTCTGGTAGGCCTTGGCCATGAAGGCCTTCACGGCCGCGTCCATCTGGTCATAGCCCAGGGAGGCGCGGTCTTCCAGCTGCAGCTTGAAGCCGCCCGTCGTGCCCAGGCCCGCCACGGGTGGCGGCGGGAACATGACGATGAAGGCGTCCTGGATGCCTGCGAAGGCCTGGTTGAGCTGGCCGGCCACGGCGCCGCCGCTCTGGTCGGCGCGCTTGCGCTCGTCGAAGGGCTTGAGCGTGGCGAAGACGATGCCCGAGTTGGAGCTGTTGGTGAAGCCGTTGATGGACAGGCCCGGGAAGGCGATGGTGTCCTCCACGTTGGGGTTGTCCTTCATGATCTCGCCCATGCGGCGGATCACCTCGTCCGTGCGGTCCAGCGTGGCACCGTCGGGCAACTGGGCAAAGCCGATCAGGTACTGCTTGTCCTGCGCGGGCACGAAGCCCGAAGGCACGGCCTTGAACAGGCCGAAGGTCACGGCGATCAGCGCCAGGTAGATGGCCAGCATCAGCGCCTTGCGCGAGATCACGCGGCCCACGCCGCCGCTGTAGGCCTCGGAGCCCCGGTGGAACATGCGGTTGAAGCCGCGGAACAGCCAGCCGAAGGCCCGGTCCATGCCGCGCGTCAGCGCGTCCTTGGGCGCATCGTGGCCGCGCAGCAGCAGGGCCGCCAGCGCGGGCGACAGGGTCAGCGAGTTGATGGCCGAGATCACCGTGGAGATGGCGATGGTCACCGCAAACTGCTTGTAGAACTGGCCCGTGAGGCCGCTGATGAAGGCCAGCGGCACGAACACCGCCACCAGCACCAGGGCGATGGCGATGATGGGCCCGGACACTTCGCGCATGGCACGGTAGGTGGCGTTGCGCGGCGTGAGACCCGCCTCGATGTTGCGCTCCACGTTCTCGACCACGACGATGGCGTCATCCACCACGATGCCGATGGCCAGCACCAGGCCGAACAGGCTCAGCGCGTTGATGGAAAAGCCCAGCAGATGCAGCACGGCGAAGGTGCCGATCACCGACACCGGCACGGCCAGCAGCGGGATGATGGAGGCACGCCAGGTCTGCAGGAACAGGATCACCACCAGCACCACGAGCACGATGGCCTCCAGCAGCGTATGCACCACCGATTCGATGGAGGCGCGCACGAACTGCGTGGGGTCGTAGGCGATGCGGTACTCCAGGCCCTCGGGCATGTTCTTGTTCAGGGCCTCCATGGTCTTGCGCACATTGGCCGAGATCTCCAGCGCATTGGAGCCCGGCGCCTGGAACACGCCCATGCCCACGGCCGGGTCGTTGTTCAGCAGCGAGCGCAGCGAATAGTCGGCCGCGCCCATCTCCAGGCGGCCGATGTCGCGCAGGCGGGTCACGGCGCCGTCGGAGCCGCTCTTGACGATGATGTCGCCGAAGTCCTCCTCGCTTTGCAGGCGGCCCTGGGCGTTGATGGACAGTTGCATGTCCACGCCCGGCAGCCCCGGCGATGCGCCGACCACGCCGGCCGCAGCCTGCACGTTCTGGCCGCGGATGGCGGCCACCACATCGCTGGCCGACAGGCCGCGCTGCGCCACCTTCTGCGGGTCCAGCCACACGCGCATGGCGTAGTCGCCACCGCCGAAGATCTGGATCTGGCCCACGCCCTCGATGCGCGCCAGCGGGTCCTTCACGTTCAGCACCGCGTAGTTGCGCAGGTAGTTGATGTCATAGCGCTGGTTGGGCGAAACCAGGTGCACCACCATGGTCAGGTCGGGTGCGCTCTTGACCGTGGTGATGCCCAGGCGGCGCACCTCTTCCGGCAGGCGCGGCTCGGCCTGCGAGACGCGGTTTTGCACCATCTGCTGCGCCTTGTCGGGGTCGGTGCCCAGGCGGAAGGTGACGGTCAGCGTCATCACGCCGTCGCTGGTGGCCTGGCTGCCCATGTAGAGCATGCCTTCGACGCCGTTGATCTGCTCTTCCAGCGGCGTGGCCACGGTCTCGGCGATCACCTTGGGATTGGCGCCCGGGTACTGGGCGCGCACCACCACGGACGGCGGCGCGACCTCGGGGTATTCCGAGATCGGCAGCCCGCCCATGGCGATCAGGCCGGCGATCAGCATCAGCAGCGAAAGCACGCCTGCGAAGATCGGCCGGTCAATGAAGAATTTGGATAGGTTCATGGTGTTTGGCTCCGCCACGGCAAAGCGCGGCCCATGCCGCCTGCGGTCAGGCGGCATTTCAGAGGCAGGAAAGGTGTGCGGCTAGATCAGGACTTGGTTGCGTCAGCCACTTGTTCGGCTGCCTGCCGGGTGCCCGGCTGGCGGGCATCGGCCCGCGCATCCATGGACACCTCCTTGGGCGCGACCAGGGCGCCGGGGCGGATGTGCTGCAGGCCGTTGACGACCACGCGCTCGCCGGGCTGCAGGCCCTGGGTCACGTTGCGCAGGCCGTTGACCGAGGCGCCCAGGGCCACCTCGCGGTAGACGGCCTTGTTGTCGCCGCCCACCACCATCACATACTTCTTGCTCTGGTCCGTGCCGATGGCGCGCTCGCTGACCAGCAGCATGCTGCTGTCGCGCGCCTGGCCCATGCGGATGCGGGCGAACTGGCCGGGCATGAGGGCGCCGTCCTTGTTGTCGAAGGCGGCGCGCACGCGCACCGTGCCGCTTCGGGCATCGACCTGGTTGTCGATCAGCTGCAGCCGGCCCTCGAAGGGCGTGCTGCCCGCCGTGGCCGTGCCCATCTGCACGGGAATGCTGTCGATCTTGGCGCGGTTGCCCGCGCCGCCGCCGAGCTCCTTGAGCGCGCGCGTGATGACCTGCTCATCGGCATCGAAGCTCGCATAGATGGGGCTGACCGAGACCAGCGTGGTCAGCACCGGCGCGCCCGGGCCTGCGGCCACCAGGTTGCCTACGGTGATCTCGCGCTTGCCGATGCGGCCCGACACGGGGGCGCGCACCTGGGTGTAGCCCAGGTTCAGCCGTGCCGATTGCAGGGACGCCTGGGCCGCGCGCAGATTGGCCTCGGCCTCGCTGCCTGCGTTGATGCGCTCGTCCAGCTCGCGCTGGGCAATCGCCCGCTCGTCCCACAGGCGGCGTGCGCGCTCCTGCTCGCTGCGCGCATAGGACTGGCGCGCCTGGGCCGAGGCCACCTGGGCTTCGGCACGCTCGACCTCGGCCGCATACGGTGCGGGATCGATGGTGATCAGCAGATCGCCCTGCTTGACCAGCGCGCCCTCGCGAAAGTGCACGGCCTGCACGGCGCCAGCCACGCGCGAGCGGATGTCCACGCGCTCCACGGCTTCAAGGCGGCCCGAGAACTCGTCCCAGGCGGTGACCTCGCTTTCGGCGACCGTGGCCACGGACACGGGCGTGGCGGCGGGCTGGGCGCTGGCGGGCGCGTCATCGGCCTTGGCCTCGAAGCCATGCAGGCCGAACAGGCCGGCGCTGACGGCGAGGATGGCCGCAGCGGCGGCAGGCAGCCTCCAGCCCTTGCGCTGGGCCGAGACGGAGGAAGAGGATGAGGTGGATTCGGTGGACATGGTGTTTTTTTGAGAAATTCAGGGAACACGATGCCCGCCCGGCGCCTGAACGCGCCGGGAAGGCGGAAGGGGAAAACGGGGCAGCAGGTGTCGCCGGCTGCGGCGGCGCGGGGCCTAGCCCGGTGCTGCGGGCTTGTTCATGGTGGCCTCGAAGAAGTCATGCACATGCTGGGACACGGCGGCGCTGCAGGCCGTACAGGCCTCGGCCTCGGACAGGGCCTGCGGCCAGTTCGACGCGCTGGGCAGCACATGGCTGCTGGCCGTCACCCCGGCCGCGCGCAGGCGGGCCGCATAGGCCTGGGCCTCGTCGCGCAGCGGGTCGTCGCCACCCACCAGCACCAGGGCCGGCGGCAGCTGGGCCAGGCGCAGCGAGCTGCCGGGCACGGCATAGGGATGCATGGCGTCCTTGGGGCAGCTCAGGTACTCGCGCCAGCCCGTGGCCCAGCGGCATTCGCCGGCCTCGGGCGTTGCCTCGCGCTGCGAGGCGGTGCCGGTGCAGGGATCGAGCATGGGCGACACCAGGATCTGGCCCGCCAGCGGCGGATGGCCCCGGTCGCGCGAGATCACGGCCACGGCGGCGGCCAGGTTGCCGCCGGCTTCTTCACCCGCGAGGAACAGCGGCGCGCCCTTGCCCGCCATCTTCACGCGGTGCTTGTACAGCCACTGCAGCACGGCGTAGCCCACCTCGATGGGCTGGGGAAACGGATGCTCGGGCGCCAGCGGGTAGGCCAGCGACACCACGACGGCGCCCGCCTCGGCCAGCAGCCGGCCGATGTAGCGCCCGTTGTCCAGCGTGCCGCAGACAAAGGTGCCGCCATGGAAATGCAGCACCAGCGGCGAGACCGTGCCGGGCCTGCGCTGGCCATAGGCGCGCGCAGCCACGGTGCCGTGCTCGGGCAGCTCGATGGAGAATTCTGTTTCGGCAATCTGCGCCCCGGCGGCGGGGCCGTTCGGAAGCGACGGGGAAGTGGACATGGCGCGAACCTGCGGCAATGGTCGATGGTTGGAATATAGGCGGCGCCGGCCATGTCTGAAATAGCAACGCAGCCATCGCTCTGTTTCCGTTTCACGAACAATCGCCCGATACCGCGCATGTGAGAATTCCGCCGAGCCGGCATTCCCTTGCCGGGCGCTGCAGGAGCAACTTTCCATGGACCAGATCCAGGCCATGCGTGTCTTCGTTCGCGTGGTGGAAGCCGGCAACTTCACCCGCGCCGCCGATTCGCTCGACCTGCCCAAGGGCACGGTCACCAAACAGATACAGGCGCTGGAGGCGCGCGTGCGCGTCAAGCTGCTCAACCGCACGACGCGGCGCGTCACCGTCACGCCCGATGGCGCGGCCTACTACGAACGCGCGGCACGCCTGCTCAATGACTTCGACGATCTCGAAGCCAGCATGGTCAACACCCAGACCGCGCCCAGCGGGCGACTGCGGCTGGACGTGGGCAGCTCCATGGCCCGGCTGATCATCATTCCGGCGCTGACCGAATTCTGCGAACGCTACCCCGACATACAGATCGACCTGGGCGTGGGCGACCGCCTGGTGGACCTGATCAGCGACAACGTGGACTGCGTGATCCGCGGGGGCGAGCTCAGCGACCAGTCCCTGGTGGCGCGGCGCATCGGCTCGATGAACTGGGTCACCGTGGCCTCGCCCGCCTACCTGGCGCGCCACGGCGTGCCCCAGCACCCTTCCGAGCTGGATACGAAGCACCAGATCGTCGCCTTCTTCGCGGGCCATACGCGGCGCATGTACCCGCTGGAATTCCAGCGGGGCGATGAATCCATCGAGGTGGCGGGCAACTACCGCATCGCGGCCAACGACAGCAATGCCTACACGGCCGCCGTGCTGGCGGGCTTCGGCATCGCGCAGCTGGTCACGGCCTTTGCCCAGCCGCTGATCGACAGCGGCGAACTGGTCGAGGTGCTGCCCGAATGGACCCAGCCGCCGCTGCCCATTCACGTGGTCTATCCGCCCAACCGCCACCTCAGCGCCAAGGTGCGGGCCTTCGTGGACTGGGCGGCCGACCTGTTCGCGCGCCATCCCCAGCTGCAGCGCAGCTGAAAGGCCGTCGATGGGATGGCCGGGCGGGCCCAAGCCCCGTCCGGCTGCAAGGCCTTCCTAGCCACTCTTCATGTCAGCTGGCATGGCGCCAGCCATTCCCATTCGCCATGGCCATGCACGCCACCGGATACGGCTGATCCAGGCCGCTGCCTGCCCGCTCACTGCGGCACGCAGGCCCTGCCCATGCACCAAATACCGTCGGCACCTCTCTGGAAATGCACCGAAAAACGGCATTCAGGCACCAAGCACGGGCACTGTTCACCAAAACGATGCATGACGGCATAACTTTTTGGCATAATTTTGGTTTGCACTCACCCCTTCCCGCAGCCGTTTTTTAGTCAGAGGTTTTTCCATGAAGTACGAGTCCGTCGGCCAATTCCTTGAAGAAGTGGCGCAACGCAACCCCGGCCAGCCCGAATTCCTGCAAGCCGTCACAGAAGTGATGGAAAGCCTCTGGCCCTTCATCGAGAAGAACCCCAAGTACGCCGAACTCGGCCTGCTGGAGCGTCTGGTCGAGCCCGAGCGCGTGGTCATGTTCCGCGTGAGCTGGACCGACGACAAGGGCCATGTGCAGGTCAACCGCGGCTTCCGCATCCAGCACAGCATGGCCATCGGCCCCTACAAGGGCGGCCTGCGTTTCCACCCCTCGGTCACGCTGTCCGTGCTCAAGTTCCTGGCCTTCGAGCAGACCTTCAAGAACGCGCTGACCACGCTGCCCATGGGCGGCGGCAAGGGCGGCTCGGACTTCGATCCCAAGGGCAAGAGCCCCGCTGAAGTCATGCGCTTTTGCCAGGCCTTCGTCACCGAGCTGTTCCGCCACGTGGGCCCGGACACCGACGTGCCGGCAGGCGACATCGGCGTGGGCGGCCGCGAAGTGGGCTTCATGGCCGGCATGTACAAGAAGCTGTCCAACAGCGCCGCCAGCGTGTTCACGGGCAAGGGCCTGTCCTTCGGCGGCTCGCTGATCCGCCCCGAAGCCACCGGCTACGGCACCGTCTACTTCGCCCAGGAAATGCTGGCCACGCGCGGCCAGTCCTTCGCAGGCAAGACCGTCTCCGTCTCGGGTTCGGGCAACGTGGCCCAGTACGCCGTGGAGAAGGCCCTGCAACTGGGCGCCAAGGTGGTGTCGGTCTCCGACTCCTCGGGCACCGTGTATGACCAGGACGGTTTCACCACCGAGAAGCTGGCCATCCTCATGGACGTGAAGAACCACCGCTACGGCCGCGTGGACGAGTACGCCAAGCTGGTGGGCGCCGAGTTCCTGCGCGGCAAGACGCCGTGGCACCTGAAGGTGGACGTGGCCCTGCCCTGCGCCACGCAGAACGAACTGACCGAGGAAGACGCCAAGGTGCTGATCGCCAACGGCGTGGTCTGCGTGGCCGAAGGCGCCAACATGCCCTCGACCATCGAAGCCGCCAAGGCCTTCGAGAAGGCCGGCGTGCTGTACGCACCGGGCAAGGCCAGCAACGCCGGTGGCGTGGCCACCTCGGGCCTGGAGATGAGCCAGAACGCGGCCCGCCTGTCCTGGCCCGCCGAGGAAGTCGATGCCCGCCTGCTGCAGATCATGCAAGGCATCCACGCCGCCTGCCTGAAGTACGGCAAGCGCGAGGACGGCACGGTCAGCTACATCGACGGCGCCAACATCGCCGGTTTCGTCAAGGTGGCCGACGCCATGCTGGCCCAGGGCGTGATCTGAGCATCAACGCTCCCCATCCCTGACGAAAGCCCATGCAGCCTGCTGCATGGGCTTTTTTCATGGCTGGCCCGCACACAGAAAGCGCGACGGCCTTCGCTATTGAAAGCCAATTCTCAGAATTGCTCAGATTCGCCGGCCAACGGGAGAGGACACTCAGCGCGCCCTGTCTCCACCCCCGTTCCCCATGCTCCCTGGACCCATCACCAAAGCGCTGCTCGTCGGCGCCGCTGCCCTGTCGCTGGGCAATGCCTTCGCCTATGAATCCCTCGGCTTCAAACCCAATCTGGATGTCAACGGCAACTGCAGATCCACGACTGACACGACGCCTTCATCGCCCTACTATTTTTTCTCCGCACAGATGGTCGGCGGCACCACCCGCTGCGGCACCGACAGCAACGGCTGGATGAGCTTTCGAATCAGCGGCTCGGCTTATCCCTTTGCATCCTGGTCGGTGTCGGCTCTCACCGGAAAGATCAATTTCCAATCATTCGTGATGCGCAACAGCACGGCCAATCCGTTGCAACTGACCATCACATCGGGCGCCGTGACGTACACCAAGACGGCACCGGTGGGCATCTCCACCATTGCGCTGGACGAGCCCATCACCAACAGCAGCACCGTGAAAATCACTTTCTCGGCCGCCGACATTGTGGGTGCGGCTCTACAGTCCGTTTCCGTCGAGCCCTTTATTCCCCTGAGCATCAGCCCCTCGACCTTGCCCAGCCCCCAGGTCGGCAGCCTGTACTCCCGGACGCTGACGGCAACCGGCGGCCTGGGCGCACCCTACACGTTTGCACTGCAAAGCGGAGCGCTGCCTGCAGGCCTTGAACTGGACCCCGCCACAGGCACGATCAGCGGCACGCCCACGGCCGCAGGCAGCACCTCGTTCACGGTCCGGGTCACCGACAGCAAAGCCAATACGCTGGACCGCAGCTACACGCTCAATCCCATCAAGATCCCCGAGCCCCAGGCAGCCACCGTGACCGCGACGCCGACAGCCGTCGCCGTGGGCGAAACCACCACCCTGGCCCTGAGCGGCGGCATCGGCAATGCCGTCCCCGCCTTCCAGCTCCTGAGCGGGCCATGCACGGTCAGCGGCAACCAGCTGACCGGCACGGCCACCGGCACCTGCGTCGTGCGGGGGACCAAGGCCAGCAGCGATCCCTTGAACTACGCAGCCGCAACCGGCACCGTCTCCGTGACTGTTCTCGGCCTCACACAGCACGCCGATGGAACGAGCAGGACACAGTTCACGCAAGGCCAGCCCAATGGCACCTGCACCTTCCGCCATGTCGCATTCACCAGCGCCCTGCCCGGCCCCTTGCCCGCCGGCTTCACGGCCGTGCCCGACATGCCCAGGCCCGTGCTGGAGTTTGAGACCCGGGACTGCACCGTCGGCGACACGCTGACCATGCAGGTGACGCATGCAGACGTGCCCGCAGGTGCCGTTCTGCTGAAATGGAAGCCGCTGGCAACGCCTGCCCAGTGGGTGAAGATTTCCAGCTTCAATGGTGGCACTGCCAGCTACACCGTCACGGACGGCGGCGATGGCGACGATGACGGAGCCCAGGACGGCGCCATCCTCGACCCCGTGGTCGTGGCCATGCCCGCGGCAGCCACCACCACCGCGGTGCCCACCCTGTCGCAGTGGTGCCTGATTGCCATGTCGGCCCTGCTGGCCCTGTTCGGCATGACCCGGATGCGGCGTCGCCAGGTCTGACGCGTGCGCTCCATTGCGGGCCGTGCCAGGCGATCAGAAGCCGGCCCGGCCTGCCCACGGGCCGAAGGCAACGTGTTTGCGCACGCTGCCTTTTTTGCTGCCTGCTACCTGTTCCTGCTACCTGTCGCGCACCGCATCGGCCAGCGCCGCCCAGGCTTTGAGCGTCAGCGCATGCGTGAAGGCCGCGCCCGCCACCGGGTGCGATGACAGCTTGACCACCACCATCTGCGCGGCCGGGTTCACGTGGATGAACTGGCCGTGTATGCCGGCGGCCTCGTAGGCGCCGTCGGCGTTGTGCAGCACCCACCACTGGTTGCGGTAGCTGTAGCCGGGCCGCGCGGCCTGGATGCCGCGGAACTTGAACTGCTCGCGGTCGCCGCCGCGCGCAATGTCGTCCAGCACCGCCTTGTCGAAGATCTTCTGGCCGTTGAAGCTGCCGCCCAGGCGCAGCATCTCGCCCACGCGCGCCAGGTCACGCGCCGTGGCGTTCAGGCCCGCGCCCTGCAGCGGCGTGCCGGTGCTGTCCACCATCACATAGGCGTCTTCCTGCATGCCCAGCTTCTGCCAGATGTTCTCGCTCATGAGATCGCTCCAGCGCCGGCCCGTGACGCGCGAGACGATCCAGCCCAGCACCTCGGAGTGCACGGTGCGGTAGACAAAGCCCTCGCCATGCGTGCCTTCCTTGGGCAGCGTCTTGAGGAAGTCGTACACATTGGTCGGCCCCGCGTAGCCGGGCGGACGCGGCAGCATGCCCGAGGCCCAGGAGTAGCCGAAGATCTCGGTCTTGGGGTCGGTGTAGTCCTCGCGAAAGCGCACGGCGCCCGTCATGTCCATGACCTGGCGCACCGTCATGTCGCCCCAGGCCGAGCCTTCCAGCTCAGGCACGTACTTCGTCACCAGCGCCTGGGGGTCGATGCGCCCCTCGTGGGCCAGTTGCGCGGCCATCAGGCCGGTGAACGATTTGGTGACCGAGAACAGCAGGTGCGGCG
The DNA here is from genome assembly GCF_000632165.1 of Delftia sp. RIT313. Classification (NCBI taxonomy): domain Bacteria; kingdom Pseudomonadati; phylum Pseudomonadota; class Betaproteobacteria; order Burkholderiales; family Comamonadaceae; genus Delftia; species Delftia sp. RIT313. The sequence continues at coordinate 312,054 of NZ_JFYT01000001.1, forward strand.
AGCTGGCCTGCATCTGGTTCTGGTAGCGCTCGAAGACCACCCGCCCCTTGTGCAGCACCACGATGGCGTCGGTATAGGTGCGGTCCAGCCACTGGTCCACGGTGACGGGCTGGCCCTTGTCGTCGTCAAAGCGCAGGCCGCCCAGGGCCATGGGCGCTTCGGGCAGGGCCGAGGGCGCCGCCGCGCCGCGCCGGATGTTCTGCGTGGGCTGGATTTCGCGCAGGTGCTGCACCACCCAGCGCAGTTGCGGATAGCGGTAGCCGTTGGACACGTCCACTCGCTTGTCTGCAGCCGGCGGAAAGCCCTGCATCAGCCCCAGTTGCTCCAGGCGCACGCTGTCGGGCGGCGGCAGCGCAGGTGCTGCCGGGGCCTGGGCTGCAGCCCAGCCGGGCAGCAGCGCCAGCAAGGCCATGGCATGCCGGGAACGCCGAAAGAGCTGACTGACCATCGCTGTCTCCTTGGTTTTGGAAACGGCCAGTCTTGCAGAAAGCCCTCGGCCGGTCACGGGTGTTCGCCCGCCCGCAGGCCGCAAGGCTGTCGTCTGCGCGACGAAGGTTTCAGCGGCGCATCAGGGCGGAATCGCACCAGCGCTGGGCGACCTGGGGCGAGGTCATGCAGACCGTGTCGTGCGTCACCGTGGTCACGGCGCGCTCCAGCAGCTGGATGTCGGCCTCGTGCTGGCGCGCCACATGCGGGTCCTCGAAGAAGATCACGCGCTGGCAGCGGCGGTCCAGCACCAGGTCGGCGATCTGCGCATCGCCGCCCAGCGGGCCGCTGTTGTAGCGGTCCACCCAGGGCCGGTCCTCGGGCCAGCCACGGCTCCAGGCCATTTCGTTGAGCCGCTGGCCCGTGGTGCCCGTGCCCACGCGCCGGCCAAAGCGCGACAGCAGCTCGAAGTTGCGCGCCGCGAAATCCAGCATGGTGGGCTTGAGCGCATCGTGGGCGATCAGCGCCAGCGTCTGCTGCGCGTAGTCGTGGAAGCGCTGCGCGCCCGCATCCCTGGGAAGGCCGGCATGGATGCGCTCCATCTCGATCCAGTCGCGCGCCGAGGCCACGGTGGACAGGAAGGGCTTGCCGTGGATCACGCATTGGCGCTTGAGCGCCACGGCCTCGGGGAAGATGGAGGACGGATCGACGGGGTCGGTCAGATAAATGGCGCCGTCAATCGTGCGCTCGTCGCCTTCCACGCCCACCACCTCGGCCACCAGCTTCATCAGCCCGCCTTCGCGGCCATAGGGATAGCGGCGCAGGCCCCGGTAGGACGCCAGCATGCCGGCGGCCTGGATGGCGTCGAAGGTACGGCCCACGGCATGCAGGCCCAGCTGCAGCTCGCGGATGCCGGACTCGCAGGCGCGCAGCCAGCCGAACAGTGCGGCATCCTCGGTTTGGTGGTGGATTCGGTTGGCGGCCAGGCCCAGGCGTATCGGCATACAGGTTCACTCATCAACAGTGGGGAGAGGTCCGCATCGCCTTGTCGGCCCGCGAACCAGCGGCAAGAATAGCGCCAATCCATGACAGCGCCGGCCCGCAGGGCAGCGGCGCTGAACTTTTGGCCGGCCCGTGCATCCATTGTTGCGTCATGCCCTCAATGCTTCCCTTTCTGTGGCCCCGAAGGCGCCTGCACCGGATCACGGCGGCGCTGGGCGTGGCCGCGCTGCTGGCGGCCAGCGGCTGCTCCGTGCTGGACACCAAGCAGCGCGAATGGATCTTCCAGCCCAGCGACCGCAGCTGGCCCGGCGCCAACACGGCCGGCATGGAAGATGTCTGGATCGACATGCCAGCGCAGGACGGCGCCCGCCTGCATGCGCTGTGGCTGCCCCAGCCGGCCACGGCCGGCAACGCCCCCGTGCTGCTGTACCTGCATGGCGCGCGCTGGAACGTTGCCGGCTCCTCGCCGCGCATCCGGCGGCTGCACGAACTGGGCTTTTCGGTGCTGGCCATCGACTACCGGGGCTTTGGCAAGAGCAGCGCCGGCCTTCCGTCCGAGGAATCGGCCGCCGAGGACGCACGCGCAGGCTGGGACTGGCTGGGCCGGCACGTTCCGGGCCGGCCGCGCTTCATCTTCGGCCATTCACTGGGCGGCGCCATCGCCATCGACCTGGCGCGCAGCGTCCAGGACGAGGCCGGCGTCATGGTCGAGGCCACCTTCACCAGCATTCCCGACGTGGTCCGCAGCTTCCGCTGGGGCTGGTTGCCCGTGGGGCCGCTGATCACGCAGCGCTTTGCCTCCATCGACAAGGTGGCCGGCATAGGCTCGCCGCTGCTGGTCGTGCACGGCAGCGCCGATCCGCTGATCCCCGCCACGCTGGGCCGCCAGCTGTTCGAGGCGGCCAGCGAGCCCAAGCGCTTCGTGCTCATCGAGGGTGGCAACCATCACAACACCCAGTCGCGCGCCATGGAGCAATACCGGCAGGCGCTGGACGAGCTGTTCGGGCTGCGCCTGCTCGCACAGGCGCCCACAGCGCCAGCAAGCCCGCGCTGAGCGGCGCAGCCTGCGCCGCCTTCCGCGCTACGGGCAGCTTGCCGCGTTCTGCGAGATCACGGCGCGCAACTGCCGCGTGGTGGTGCTGTCATCCGGGCCCAGCGTGTTGCGCGTGTAGCGGCAGCCATAGGTGGGCGCGGCCACCGTGGCGGCCGTCTGCACATCGTCACCGCCCGGCTTGGCGCCGCCCTGCTCCCACTGCACCATGGCATCGAAGGCTTCCACCTGTTCGGCCACGGTGAAGTCGCAGTGCGATGCGCCGCGGATGGCGCGCTGCACCAGCCACTGGCTCCGGCCCTTGTCGGCCACGCGGCGCTGGTAGATCTGCTCCATGCTGAAGGGCACATACAGATCGCCCAGCGTATGCAGGGTCACCACGGGAATGTTGATATCGCCGGAAGTCACGGGAATCCAGCGCAGGCCGTCGCGGCGCGGCCGGTTGGCATCGGGCGCGGCCGTGCGCTTTTGCGCAGCGGCATTGAGCGCGGCCGAGGCCGCGGCATCCCCGTCGATGCGGTAGGTGAAGCGGTTGGTATCAGTCACATTGCGGTTCAGGATGCCGTTGACCGAGCCATCGCTGCCGAACACGCCCCAGACCGGCGCGAACGAGCCGCCCACGGCCACGCCCAGATCGAACAGCGGGCGCGGGCCACCCGTGAGGTTCTGGATGACCGACAGATAGGCGCGCCCCGTCGCGGTGGGAGCCGACGGAAAGGTGGTGAACAGGGCCGAGGTCACCTGGCCCTGGATGGCGGCCCACTCGGTGACAGGGCGCTGGGCCACGCCGGCCATGGCCTGCGCGGTGACCTGGGCCGCGGCGAAGTAGTCGAACAGTTCGGTATCTCCTGTCACGCCGCACATGGGCACGGCGCCCTGGTAGCGCACCTTGTTCCTCGCGGTGGCCTGGGCCTCGGCCTCGATGGCCGCCGCCGTGACATGGCCGCCCATGGAATGGCCGGTGATGTACAGGCGCTGCGGCTGCGCCAGCGGCCGGCCGTGGGATGCGGCCAGGCGGTTGAAGGCCAGCGCCAGCGCATTCGTGTCCTCCACGCCGGCGCGCACGTCGTAGTAGTTCTTGCTGTAGCTGGACGCCGCCCAGGCATAGCCGTTCTGGATCAGGTACCGGCGTATGGACGGATTGGTGACGTTGAGCGCACTGCCCTCGCCCGCATAGCCGTGGGCATACATCACCAGGCGGCCATTCCAGTTGGCCGGCACCTCGATGCGGTAGGCCGCGCCTTCCAGCACACCGGCCCAGCGGCTGGTGCTGGCGTTGTCGACCACATCGCCCGAAGCGGCGGCCAGCGCATCGAAGCTGGTGGCCGAAGGATTGGCCGGCGCAAAGCTGCGGCTGTCCTGTGCCCGCGTCTCCTCGGGCGCATCACCGTCCCCCCCGCCGCAGGCCGCAAGGCCCGTGGCCGCCAGCAGACCGAGATACTTCCAACGATTCCAACGCAGGGCTCGCATAAGACTGTCTCCTTGGGATGAAGGTGTTGAGGGGAACGCGCGCAAAAAAAAATCAGGTTCAAGCGGGATTGCCGACGCAGCCTATGCCAGACAACTGGCCCGCCATGCGGGTAGGAACCCGCAAGCAGGGGCTGCCGGCTGTCACCCAGATGACTGTCGCCTTGCGCTAACATCCGCGCTTGCGGTGCAGGCCGCACCCGGACCTGCGGGAAGGGTTGAACCCACCTGTATGCGCCTCCCGGCGTTTTTCTCTTGCCACATGCCTTTGTGCGCCAAGCTGCAGGTCATTGGCCTTCGTGCACGGAGGTATTCCTGTGAAACGCATCCCCGCCCGGCCCGACATGGGCCACCTCAAGAAACAGGCCAAGCAACTGCTGGCCGCCTATCGCGCAGGCTCGGCCCAGGCCATGGAGTCCCTGCGCTCCCACCTGCCAGCGGCCAAAGGCCTTGCCGATGAGGCACTGGCCGCCAAGGACCTGCGGCTGCACGACGCCCAGTCCTGCGTGGCGCGCGAGCACGGTTTCGCTTCATGGAGCGAGTTGTCAGGCTACGTCGAGGCATGCCAGCGCCTGGCGGCGGACCCCGAGAAATCCCGGCTGCACTGGCTGGCCCTGGTCTATGCCGGCGATGTGGCGGGCGGCACGCACCGCGCGCAGCCCGCGCTGGCCCGGCGCCTGCTGGACGAGCGGCCGGAACTTGCGGGCAGTGATGGCAGTGATCCCTGGGTGGCCTGCGCCACCGGCAATCTGGCCGTGCTGCGCGAGGTCGAGCGCTACGACCCCGGCTGGCTGCGCCGTGCAGGCGGGCCGCTGGCGCTGCCGCCGCTGATGGCCGTCACCCATTCCTGCCTGCTGCGCCTGCCCGAATTCACCGAGCACCTGCACGCATGCGCGCGCTGGCTGCTGGACGCGGGCGCCGACCCGCTGCAGACCATAGGCAACCGCTGGCCACCCGCCTCGCTGCAGGCCCCCTCAGATACCGAGCGGCTGTCGGCCCTCTATGGCGCAGCAGGCCAGAACCATGATGCGCAACTGACGCAGATGCTGCTGCAGGCCGGCGCCGACCCCAACGACGGCGAATCGCTCTACCACTCGCTGGAAGGCACGCCCGCCAGCCGCGAATGCACGCGGCTGCTGCTGCAAGCCGGCGCACGCGTGGACGGCAGCAATGCCCTGTTCCGCGTGCTGGACCTGGACGATGTGCAGGCCCTGCGCCTGCTGCTGGACCACGGCGCCAATCCGAACGAGGACAACGGCCAGGGCGAATGGGGCCGCCCGCTGCTGTGGGCCATCCGCCGGCGCCGCTCGCCCGCCCATGTGCAGGCGCTGCTGGATGCCGGCGCCGATCCGTCGGTCCGCACGCCGCAGGGCCTGAGTGCCGCTGCACTGGCGCGGCGCTTTGGCCTGGCCGACGTGGCCGCCCTGCTGGAACAGGCGGCGGGCAGCGAGCCCACCACGCCGCAGGAGCAGCTCCTGGCCGCCTGCGCCGTGGGCGACGCAGCACAGGCCCGCCGTCTTGCCGCAGCCCACCCCGGGCTGCTCCAGGGCCTGGCGCCCGAACAACTGCGCATGCTGCCCGAACTGGCGGCCCTGGGCTGCATGGACGCCGTGCGCTGCATGGTGGAACTGGGCTGGCCCATCGCCGCGCGCGGCGGCGACTGGGATGCATCCGCACTGAACCAGGCCGTGTTCCGTGGCGATGCCGCCATGGCGCGCTTCCTGCTGGAGCACGGCGCACAGTGGACCGAACGCCACGCCTATGGCGACAACTGCGCAGGCACCCTGTGCTGGGCATCGCTGAACCGGCCCGAATCCACGGAACCCGGCGGCGGCGACTGGCTGGGCTGCGCCCAGGCCCTCATCGACCACGGCATGCCCCTGGCCAGGCCCGACCCCGAGGCGCCCGGCTGCGTGCTCATCGACGGAAGCCGGCAGCGGTATCCGGAGGAGATCGCGGATCTGCTGCTGGGTGCGGCTGCCGGCTGAAGGCCCTCAGTCCCGGCTGGCCTGCCAGCGCCGCAGCACGAAACCCGCCCACAGCGCCGTGAACACGGCCGCGCCAAAGACCCAGCCCGACAGCGCGCCCGCCATGCTGCCCGACAGCAGCGTGCCAATGGTGCAGCCCAGCCCCGTCATGGCGCCCCAGCCCAGCAAGGCGCCACCGGCCAGGCCGCGTGCCGCATCGCGCCAGGTGGGGCGGCGCGGCGTCCACTGGCGGCTGGCCACGGCAGCGCCCCAGGCACCGGCCACCAGGCCCAGCAGCAGCACGGCATGGGGCGTGAGCAGGCTGTTGAGTACGGCGGTGGCGCATCCGCCCAGGGTATCCAGGCCATGCAGGCGCTCGGGCACCCAGCCGCCCGCCTGGGCCCAGCCGCGCACGGTGCTGCCCAGCGTGGTGGTCACGCCCAGCGGCCGCATGCGCACGATGGCGGCGGCCGCGATCAGGCCCACGGCCAGGCCGCCCAGCGCGGCGTTCCAGCGGCCTTGCCACAGCGACAGCCACAGCTGGCGCAGGCCCGGTGGCTGCGCCGGTTCTGCCGCAGGCCGGGGCTGTGCACGGCCCGAGCGCCCATGAATGCGCCAGACCCAGGCCGCCAGCAGGCCCAGCACGGCCAGTTGCAGCGCCAGCGCGCCGCCATAGCCCAGATGGGCCGGCAGCCAGATGACGGGCGCATCGGCAATGGCCAGGCTGTACAGCGGGTTCCAGCTGCGAAACCCCAGCACGAAGCCCAGGCCCGTGCCGACCAGGGCAAAGGGCGCCACGGGCGAGCCCTCGCCCAGCCGGTACCAGTGGGCGCTGATGCACGAGCCCGAGACCGACATGCCCGCGCCAAAGGCCAGGCCCGCAAGGACCAGCACCCAGCTCACGGGACCTATGTGCATGTCAGGCGGCAACTGGCCCGGCTGGGGCACGGCCACCCAGCTGCCCAGCACCACGGTCATGCCCGCCGATCCCACGGCCAGCGCCAGCAGGATGGAGAGCACGCCGCGCGGGTCGCCGAACTCGAACCAGTCGCGCGCATGGCAGTAAAAGCAAAAGCGCGAGCGCTGCAGCACCAGCCCCAGCAGCAGGCCCAGCGCCAGCGCAAAGACCAGGGTGCGCCCGCCGCCTTGCAGCTGCAGCTGCGCCGCCACAGGCCAGGCTGCGGCCAGCACGGCGGCCAAGGGCAGCCATCTGGTCCAGTCCCTTGCCCTGTGCCTGCCATTCACGTTCTGCGTGTGCTCACCGGTCACGCTTGTCATTCCTGCCCCCTTTGTTGCCATCCACGCATAAAAAAAGGGGCCCGCAGTCTGCGGGCCCCAAAGGAGCCGAGCTTTTGCCAAAGCCACTCGTCACCACCCCTGATCCGTCGAACCAAGAGCACCGACACCCCTCGCCCGGCCCCCGCCTTCAAGACAGGTTGATCGACTGCAGGATCATTTCGCGGCCCAGACCGTGCCGGCCGGGTTGTTGATGGGCACACCCACGGAGTTGCCGTATTCGGTCCACGAGCCGTCGTAGTTGCGCACCTGGTAGCCCAGGATCTTGGACAGCGCAAACCAGGTGTGGCTGGAGCGCTCGCCGATGCGGCAGTAGGTGATGACGGGCTTGCTGCCGTCGATGCCCACGCCCGCGTAGAGCTTCTTGAGCTCTTCGGCGGACTTGAAGCTGCCGTCCTCGCGCACGGCCTGCCCCCAGGGCACGTTGACGGCGCCGGGGATGTGGCCGGCGCGGATGGCCAGCTCCGGCACGCCGGCCGGGGCGAAGACCTTGCCCTGGTATTCGTCGGCCGAGCGGATGTCGACGAGCTTGGCGTCGCTGCGCCCTTCGGCCGAGGCCAGCGCATCGGTCAGGCGCGCGCGCAGCGCGGTGTTGACCTTGCCCACGCGATAGGTGGTGGCCGCATATTCCGGGGCGCGGTTGTTGAGGGGGCGGTTCTCGGCCTCCCACTTCTTGCGGCCGCCGTCCAGCAGCTTGACGTTCTGCACGCCATAGATGTCGAAGACCCAGGCCCCCCAGGCCGCGAACCAGTTGTTGGTATCGCCGTACAGCACGACCGTGTTGCCGTCCTTCACGCCAGCCTGCGACAGCAGCTTCTCGAACTGCTCCTTGCCCACGATGTCGCGGCGCACCTTGTCATTGAGGTCGTTGTGCCAAGAGAAATTGACGGCGCCCGGCACATGGGAGCGTTCGTACAGGCCGGGGTTGACGCTGACCTCGACGATGCGCACATCGGCGCGGTTGAGGTTGGCCGCCAGCCATTCGGTGCTGACCAGCGGGCCTTCGGGCACAGGCGCATTGGCATGGGCCGCACCACCGACCAGGGCCACGCCCCACAGCAGGGTGCACGCCCCCTGGCGCAGCGCGGCGGGAAGGGAGGAGAAAGCGGTCAGCGTTGCCATTGCGGTCCTTTGTTCACAGTTGCGTTGATCGGGTTGATTCCTCTGCAATGCAATGTAGGCAGGGCCCGGCCGGTTCCCAACTGCGCAATCCGCAGATGGATATGCACCGCCCGAACATGGACAGCGGCACCCCTTGTTCTCTGCTACCCTCGGTCGCCTATGTCAGCGCCCCTGTCTCCCGCCGCCGCGCAAGCGCAGCCGGCCATGTCCCCCGTCCTGGTCGTCGTCCTGCTCGGCCTGCTGCTGGGACTGCAGCCGCTGGCCACCGACCTGTACCTGCCGGCCCTGCCGTCGATACAGGCGGCCTTCTCCACCCAGGTGTCCCAGGTGCAGCTCACGCTGACGGCGTTCCTGCTGGCCTTCGGCTGCTCGCAACTGGCCTGGGGGCCGCTGTCCGACCGCTTCGGGCGCCGGCCCATCCTGCTGGCGGGCATGTCCATCTACGTGCTGGCCGCGCTGGGCAGCGCCAGCGCCGAGACCATGGAGTCGCTGATCGCCTGGCGCGCGCTGCAGGGGGCATCGCTGGGCGCCGGCGTGATGTGTGCACGCGCCATGGTGCGCGACCTGTTCGCTCCGCACCTGGGCGCCCAGGTCATGTCCAAGGCGCTGACCGGGCTGGGCGTGATCGCCTTCCTGAGCCCCGTCAGCGGCAGCCTGCTGGTGGATTCGCTGGGCTGGCGCTCGACCATGCTGGCCCAGGCCGTGATGGGCGCGCTGGCCCTGCTGCTGGTGGCCCTGCGCTTCACGGAGACACTGGCCCGCACCAATCCCACGGCGCTGCAGCCGCTGGCCCTGGCGCGCAACTGGATCACCATCGTGCGCCACCCGGGATTCCAGTCCTACCAGTTGCTGACCTGCTGCACCTATGCGGCCCTGTTCACCAACCTGGCCGCATCTTCCTTCACCTATATCCATGTGCTGGGCGTGAGCCGCACGGGATACGGCCTGCTGATGGGCAGCAATGCGCTGTGCTACATCGCGGGCACCTTCCTGTGCCGTTGGCTGCTGCAGCGCATGGATGTGCGGCGCGCCGTGCAGATTGCCGGGCTGGCAAGCCTGCTGTCGGCCACGGCCATCGGCATTGCGGCGCTGGCCGATGCGCGCAGCCTCTGGGCCTATGCCCTGCCCTTCTATATCTTCCAGATCGCCCATGGCGTGCACATGCCCTGCGGCCAGAGCAATGCCATTGCGCCCTTTCCGCAGTCGGCGGGCACGGCATCGGCGCTGAACGGCTTCACCATGATGCTCATCGCCTTTGCCATGGGACACTGGCTGGGCCTGCACCTGGACGGCCAGTCCACCCGGCCCATGGCCTTCGGCATCTGGTTCTGGGGCGTGTGCACGGCCCTGGTCGCCTGGGGGCTGGTGCGCCGCCATGGCCGGGCCGATGGCCACCGCTGATTCCACTTTCCTGCGTTCCCGTTTCTCGAATGTCCACCGCTTCCCCGCTCCCCTGCCTGGCCATCGCCGGCCCCACCGCTTCCGGCAAGACCGCTGCCGCCCTGGCCCTGGCCAGGCTGCTGGCCGAACGCAGCCAGGCCGCAGAAATCATCAGCGTGGACTCGGCCCTGGTCTATCGCGGCATGGACATCGGCACGGCCAAGCCCACGCCCGAAGAACTGGCTGCCTGCCCCCATCACCTGATCGATATCCGCGACCCGCTGCAGGCCTACAGCGCGGCCGAATTCGTGCAGGACACGCAGCGCCTGGTGGCCGAGATCCGCGCGCGCGGCGCCCTGCCACTGCTGGTGGGCGGCACCATGCTGTATTTCAAGGCCCTGCAGGATGGCATTGACGACATGCCGGCCGCCGACCCCGCCGTGCGCGAGCGGCTGGATGCACAGGCCGCGCAGATCGGCTGGCCCGCCATGCATGCGCTGCTGGCCCAGGTCGATCCCGCCACGGCAGCACGCCTGGCGCCGGCCGACAGCCAGCGCATACAGCGCGCGCTGGAGGTCTGGCATGTGTCGGGCAAACCGCTGTCCAGCTTTCATACGCGCAGTGGCAAGAATGCCGAACAGGGCCTGATCAGCCCCGGCGGCTTCTTCTCGCTGGAGCCGCAGGACCGCGCCTGGCTGCATGCGCGCATCGCCCAGCGCTTCGACGCCATGCTGGACGCCGGTTTCATCGACGAAGTGCAACAGTTGCGCGCGCGCGGCGACCTGCACCTGGACCTGCCCTCCATCCGCTGCGTGGGCTACCGCCAGGCCTGGGAATCGCTGGACGGCCTGTACTCCATGAACTCGCTGCGCGAACGCGGCATTGCCGCCACGCGCCAGCTGGCCAAGCGCCAGATCACCTGGCTGCGCAGCATGCCCGCCCGCCATGCCATTGCCTGCGATGCGCCCGATGCCCAGCAGCAACTGCTGCAGGCAGCGATGGCCGTGGTGGCCGCAGCAAACCAGGCCCGCAACGGCTGAACAGGAAACCGCCTTCATGACTGCCGCGCCCCGGGACAACACGCCGCTGACTCAGCCGCCGCTGCTTCAGGTCCAGGGCCTGGCGCGGCGCTACCGCAACGACGGCGGCACGGAAACCGCCGTCTTCGAGAACGTGGACTGCAGCGTGGCGCGCGGCGAGTTCGTGGCCATCGTGGGTGACTCGGGCGTGGGCAAGTCCACCTTTCTCAACTGCCTGGCCGGGCTCGATGAGTGGCAGCAGGGCCGCGTGCTGCACGAAGGCCAGGACCTGTCGGCCCTGGATGAAACCGGCCGCGCGCTGTGGCGGCGCAGCCATGTCGGCTTCGTGTTCCAGGCCTTCCATGTACTGCCCCATCTGGATGTCTGGCACAACGTGGCCCTGCCGCTGATGCTGCTGCAGCGGCTGGATGCGGCGGGCCGCCAGCGCGTGCAGCAACTGCTGCAGGCCGTCGGGCTGCAGGGGCTGGAGCAGCGCCTGCCCTGGCAGCTCAGCGGCGGCCAGCTGCAGCGCGTGGCCATTGCACGCGCCCTTGTCCACGGACCGGCCCTGCTGCTGGCCGACGAGCCCACGGGCAACCTGGACCCCGGCACGGCCGCACAGGTCATGGAACTGCTGCTGCAGCAGACCCGGGAACACCAGGCCGCCCTGGTGCTGGTCACGCATTCCCTGGAAGCCGCGCGCCGTGCCGACCGCGTGCTGCGCCTGACCGCACAGGGCATGCAGCCCGCCTAGCGCCAAAGATCGCCCGCCCATGCTCGCCCTGCTTCGCACCTTTTCCTGGCAGGAGCTGCGCCAGCATCCCTGGCGCACGGCCACCGCCCTGGTGGCCATCATGCTGGGCGTGGCCCTGGGCTTTGCCGTGCATGTGATCAACCAGTCCGCGCTCGATGAGTTCTCGCGCGCCGTGCGCACGGTCAGCGGCCAGCCGGACCTGGAGCTGCGTGCCATGCAGGGCGGCCTGCCCGAAACGCTGTATGGCCGTGTTGCGCAGCAGCCCCAGGTCAGCCTGGCCGCACCCTGGATCGAAGCCACGGCCCTGGCCGGCACCGCCACGCCGGTGCAGTTGCGCGTGCTGGGCGGCGATGCGCTGCGGCTGGCGCCCGTGGCGCCTGCGCTCATGCCCCGGCTGTTCGATGGCGGCGGGCGGCTGGACCTGTTCGCGCCCGATGCGGTCTTCCTCAATGCAACGGCACTCGAAGCCCTGGGCCTGACGCCGGAGCAGGCGCGGCACACGCCCCTGCCATGGCAACTGGGCGGGCGCGCGCAGACCCTGCGCATCGCGGGCACGGTGGCCGCATCCGGCCCGCCGCTGGCCGTGATGGACATCGGCGCGCTGCAGGACAGCCTGCAGCGCTGGGGCCAGGTGGACCGCATCGATGTGCTGCTGGCCGAAGGCGCCACGCGCGAGTCCCTGCTGGCCGAGCTGCGCCGCCTGCCCGACTGGCCCGCCCAGGCCCTGGCCAGCCGCCCCGGCGACGACCAGCAGCGAATTGCCGAGATGTCGCGCGCCTACCGCGTCAACCTCACGGTGCTGGCCCTGGTGGCGCTGTTCACGGGGGCGTTCCTGGTGTTCTCGGTGCTGGCGCTCAGCGTGGCCCAGCGCGCGCCGCAGTTCGCCCTGCTGGCCGTGCTGGGACTGACGCCTCGCCAGCGCCTGGGCCTGGTGCTGCTGGAATCGCTGCTGCTGGGTATTGTGGGCAGCGCGGCCGGCATTGCACTGGGCGCGGGCCTGGCCTGGCTGGCCCTGCACCTGCTGGGCGGTGACCTGGGCGGCGGCTACTTTGCCGGCGTGCAGCCCGCGCTGCAGTGGAGCGCCGGCGCCGCGCTGACCTTTGGACTGCTCGGCGTGGCCGCCACCGTGGCTGGCGGCTGGTGGCCGGCGCGGCAGGCGATGGAGTTGCCGCCCGCCGCCACGCTCAAGGGCCAGGGTGCGGGCTCCGAACGCGCGGCGCGCGGCCTGCCGGCCCTGCTGCTGATGGCAGCCAGCGTGACCCTGGCCTTTGTGCCGCCCGTGGCCGGCATCCCCCTCGCAGCCTATGCCGCCGTGGCCCTGCTGCTGCTGGGCGGCATGGCCGCCCTGCCCTGGTTGCTGGGCCAGCTGTTGCGCCTGGTGCCGCAATCGCTGCTGCGCCAGCCGCTGGCCCTGCTGCCCGTGGAGCGTGCGCGGCGCATGCGCCGCAGCACCACGGTGGCCGTGGGCGGCGTGGTGGCCAGCCTGAGCCTGGCCGTGGCGCTGACCGTGATGGTGGCCAGCTTCAGGGACAGCATGATCGCCTGGCTGGACGCCGTGCTGCCCGCCCCGCTGTACCTGCGCACGGCCGGCAGCGCAGGCCGTGCCGATGCCGCGCCCCTGCCTGCCGATCTGGCCGCGCGCATTGCCGCCCTGCCTGGCGTGCAGCGCGCCCAGCCCATGCGCAGCACCAGCCTGTGGCTCAGCCCGGATCGCCCCGCCGTCAGCCTGCTGCTGCGTCCGCTGCATGGCCCCCAGGGCCAGCAATTGCCGTGGATACAAGGCCCGGTGCAAGCGCCCGCTGGCAGCACGCCCGTCTATGTCAGTGAAGCCGTGGCCCAACTCTATGGCGTGCGGCCGGGCCAGGAGTGGCCGCTGCTGGCCCAGGCCCTGCCGTCGGAAGATTCCCGCGTGTTTGTGGCCGGCATCTGGCGCGACTATGTGCGCCAGTTCGGCGCCATCGCCATGGACTGGGACGACTACCAACGGCTTGCCGACGGCAGCGCCACCACGGCAGGCCCCACTGAAATCGCCATCTGGCCGGACGGCGACGACACAGCCACGGCGCAGCAGCTTCAGGCGCGCATCCAGTCCCTGCTGACCGGGCCGGGCGCCGCGCAGGCACTGGAGTTCGCCAGCAGCGGCGCGCTGCGCGAGCGCTCCATGCGCATCTTCGACCGCAGCTTTGCCGTGACCTACTGGCTACAGGCCGTGGCCATCGGCATCGGCCTGTTCGGCATCGCGGCCAGCTTCAGCGCCCAGGTGCTGGCACGGCGCAAGGAATTCGGCCTGCTCGCCCACCTGGGGCTGACGCGGCGCGACATCCTGGCCGTGGTGGCTGGCGAGGGCATGGCCTGGACCACGGCGGGCGCCATCGCCGGCAGCCTGCTGGGCCTGGGCGTGGCCGTAATCCTGGTGCACGTGGTGAATCCGCAAAGCTTTCACTGGACCATGGAGCTGTCCCTGCCGTGGTCCCGCCTTTTGGCGCTGGCTGCCAGCGTGATCGCAGCAGGCACGCTGACGGCCTGGCTGGCCGGGCGTGCGGCTGCAGGGCGCGAGGCAGTGCTGGCGGTCAAGGAGGATTGGTAAACCCCATCCCTCCGCGCAAACCGATAGCTTGCTAAAAATGAAAACGCATAATCAATTGTTAATTTTTCTTACAAGAGAATCATTTTCTATCTGATCATTTGCCCGACTTCGGCAGTGCTGCGTCCTATCCACGGGGGTGCCTGCCTCTACAAAAATCAGACAGGCGCATTGCCGTCTGTACGCGGGAGATCGGAATCATGGCAGGTTTCGGAAAACGTTGGGCTGCGTCGCTGGCCCTGGGCACGGCGCTGTGCGGCTCGGCGTGGGGACAGATGGTCGTTCCGGCGGGAGGCAGCATCGATCTGGCCGGCGGCTCGTTCCAGCTGCCATGCACGGCGGTCCTCATGCAGGGCGAGTTGACACTGGGCACAGGGACGTTCGACACGGGGTCCTTCAGCTTCGACACCGGCGCGACGGTCACCGGCGCCGGGGGCCAGCTCAACGTCAGCGGCGATCTCACCAGCACCGTGCCGTTGAACCTGGGCACCAGCAGCGTGGTGCTGTCCGACTCGTGCGCAGCCGGCTCCACCCTGCAACTGAGCGGCAACATCATCGTGAAGGACCTCACGCTGATCAGCACCAGCGCAACGCCTCCCACCATCGTTCTGCCGGCAGGCACCAACCTCACGGTGCTGGGCACCCTTACCCTGGGCTCTCCTGGCAGGCCGGTGGTACTGACTTCTTCCGGCCCTGGCACCGCCGTGGTGACCATGGGGCCATCGGCGACCCTGGTCAACAGCAGCGGCAGCGTGGTGCCAGGCAACGTGCAGATCGGAGCGCCTGTGGTGACGGCTCCAGCCAGCATTCCCACGCTCAGCACCTACGGGCTGATGCTGATGAGCCTGCTGCTCGGCGGCATGGCCCTGAATCGCCAGCGCCGCAACACACGCATCTGAGGAGCGGACATGCACCAGAACCGTCTCCCTGTCCCGGCCCTGCTGCTTGCGATGTTTGCGGGCGCAGGCCTGCACACCTCCGCAGCACTCGCGGCCGATGTCTCCATCACCCTGCCAGCCAATGGCGATTTCGTGATCAAGAACTCCGTGGGCGCCGAGCGGCTGCGGGTGCAGCGTACCGGCGAGGTACTGGTTCCGGCCCTGCCGGCCGATACGGCCACCGGCAACCAGCTGCTGTGTTTTGATGGCGTCTCTGGCCAGCTCACGCATTGCGCGGCGGGCGTGGGTGGAGGTGCCACGGGAGCGACAGGCGCCACGGGGGCCACAGGTTCGACAGGTGCCATCGGCCCTGCAGGCGCCACGGGCGCAGCCGGCCCGACCGGACCCACAGGTGCCACCGGTGTCACCGGAGCAACAGGACCCACGGGCGCGGGCATCACGGGAGCGGCCGGCCCCACGGGTCCGCAGGGCATTCAGGGCACGATGGGACCGACCGGCGCCACGGGGACCGGGGAGATCGGGCCCATGGGCCCACAAGGCATCCAGGGCATACAGGGTGCCACGGGCGATGCAGGGCCCACTGGACCCACCGGCCCCGCAGGCGGGGGGGGCGTCACCCTCAGGGACAACAGCGGCGCCATATTGGGAACGTTGATCGACATGAACACGGCCAACTACAGCACCGTCGGCGTGCTTACCTCGACCCGTCATTTCTTAAGAATGCGCTTCGACGGCCGTATCCAGAACGACAACAACCTGTTCTTTCTCACGCCCGACTGCACGGGCACGCCCTACATGGCGTCAGGAGGGTCGGTGGAGGGCATCCCTCGCTTTGCCAAGACGCTGGTCTATGCCAAGGTCAACAACAAGACCTATAGCTTGAGCGGTGCCAATGCCAACGGCGTGGTGCTGTCGCAAAGCCAGACCAGCCTGGGCATTGACGTGACATCCACCGAGGACATTCTTTCGGGCGACTGCACAGTAAGTACTTCCAACCAGGCAGTATTCCCTCTCGTCGAGACGCTTCTCAGCAACGCGGGTCTGCCGGCAAGCATCACTGCGCCGCTGCAGTTTTCGGCGCCCTGAATCGGTATGCATCCAAGCATCACAGGAACCCTGGATCGTCGCACCTGCTGCATCCACTCCCGTCGCATCCGGACCCTGTGCCCCAGTGCAGGCATGTTCAGCACAGCAGCGCAGGCCGCCGACGTGGGCACTGCCGTGACGTGCCAATAGGCTCGCGCAAAGCCACACCATGCCTGTTTCCACGCCGCGCAAACGCCCAGGCTCTGCTGCCCGCATCTGCCTGAACATGATCGTCAAGAACGAGGCCCCGGTGATCGCGCGTTGCCTGGCCTCGGTCAAGCCGTGGGTAGACCATTGGGTGATCGTGGACACGGGCTCCAGCGATGGCACGCAGGCCCTTGTGCGTGATTGCATGGCCGGCGTGCCCGGCATCCTGCATGAGCGGCCCTGGGTAGACTTCGCCCACAACCGCAACGAGGCGCTGGAGCTGGCGCGGCCGCACGGCGACTACCTGCTGTTCATCGATGCCGACGAGCAGCTGCGCGTTCCCGAAGGCTTTGCATGGCCGGCGCTGGAGGCGGACGGCTGCATGCTGTCCTGCCACATGGCGGGCACCGAATACCAGCGCAATGCGCTGATCGCCACGCGCGTGGACTGGCGCTGGGAAGGCGTGCTGCACGAGTACCTGACCGCGCCTGCGCACCAGCCCTGGCAGATGCTGGCCGGGCCGTTCATCGATGTCTCGCACGATGGTGCGCGGGCGCGTGATCCGCAGACCTACCTGCGCGACATTGCCGTGCTCGAGAAGGCCGTGCGCGAGCAGCCCGACAACACGCGCAACGTGTTCTATCTGGCGCAAAGCCACCGCGACGCGGGCCAGATCGAGTCCAGCCTGCATTGGTACCGGCAGCGCGCCGCCATGGGCGGCTGGGCCGAGGAGCAGTGGTTTGCGCTGTTGCAGATCGGCGTGCTGCTGGAGCGCTCGGGCGCCGAGCCGGCCGCCGTGCGCGAGGCCTATCTCACCGCCTATGCCGCGCGACCGCAGCGGGCCGAGCCCCTGTGCGAGCTGGCGCGCTACCACCGCGAGCGGTCCGAGTTCGCCCTGGCCTGCCTCTATGCGCGCCAGGCCGCCGCGCTGCCGCGCCCGGCCGAGGACATCCTGTTCATCGACGCCCAGGTCTATGCCTGGCGCGCGCTGGACGAGCTGGCCGTCAGCGCCTTCTACACACCGCTGCGCGACCTGGGCCGTGCCGCGCTGCAGCAGTTGCTGGCCGAACGCCGCTACCCCGCCAGCGAGCAGACACGCATCGAGGCCAACCGCCCGTTCTACGGCCTGTAGCCGCGTGGGCAGGGCAGCCTGCGACAATGGCCGCCATGCCGCACACCACCTCTTCCTGGCTGCATGAGGCCATCAACCGCATCGAGGCCGATTACCAGCGCAGTGCCGACACGCACCTGATCCCGCTGCCCCTGCCCGGCTTTGCCGGCCTGGGGATCGATCTCTACCTCAAGGACGAATCCACCCACCCCACGGGCAGCCTCAAGCACCGGCTGGCGCGCTCGCTGTTTCTCTATGCGCTGTGCAATGGCTGGGTGCATGAGGGCTCGACCATCGTCGAGGCATCGAGCGGATCGACCGCCGTGAGCGAGGCGTATTTCGCGCGCCTGCTGGGCCTGCCCTTCGTGGCCGTGATGCCGCGCAGCACCTCGGCCGAGAAGATTGCGCTGATCGAGTTCTACGGCGGCCGCTGCCATCTCGTGGACAGCGCAGGCCAGGTCTACGACGAGGCACGCGCCGTGGCCGCGCAGACCGGCGGCCACTACATGGACCAGTTCACCTATGCCGAGCGCGCCACCGACTGGCGTGGCAACAACAATATTGCGGAGAGCATGTTCACCCAGATGCGGCGCGAGCGCCATGCCGTGCCGCGCTGGATCGTGGTGGGCGCGGGCACGGGCGGCACCAGCGCCACCATTGGCCGCTACGTGCGTTTCCAGCGCCATGCCACAGGCATCTGCGTGGCCGACCCCGAGGGCTCGGTGTTCGCCGCCTACCACCGCACGGGCGATGCCACCCTCACCGCACCGGGCTCGCGCATCGAAGGCATAGGCCGCCCGCGCGTGGAGCCCAGCTTTGTGCGCACCCTGGTGGACCGCATGGAGGAGGTGGCGGACTGCGATTCCCTGGCCGCCATGCGCAGCCTGTCCGCACTGCTGGGCCGGCGCGTGGGGCCGTCCACGGGCACCAACTACGTGGCCATGCTCAGGCTGGCCAGCGAGATGCGCCAGCGCGGCGAGCAGGGCTCCATCCTCTCGCTGCTGTGCGATGCGGGCGAGCGCTACCTGCCCACCTACCATGATGCGGACTGGGTGATGCAGCGCATCGGCGACTGCGGGCCGGCCCAGGCGCGCATCGCGCAGTTGCAAAGCTGATCCATGATGCCCCTGCCCCGCCGCCATCTGCTGGGCCTGGCTGCAGGCCTGGGCCTGGGGGCGGCAGGACTGCCCGCCCAGGCACTGCCGCCACGCACGCTGGTCTTCCCGCGCGACCACGGCAGCCACCCCGGGCTGCGCACCGAGTGGTGGTACATCACCGGCCAGGCACGCGCGGCGGGCCGGCCCTGGGGTTTCCAGATCACCTTCTTCCGGTCACGCGTGCAGGCCACGCAGGAGCTGCGCTCCGCCTTTGCGGCGCGCCAGCTGCTGTTTGCCCATGCGGCGCTGTGCGATGTGCAGGGCGCCCGCCTGCACCACGACCAGCGCATCGCACGCGCAGGCTTTGGCATTGCCCAGGCCAGCGAGACCGATGCCGACGTGCGGCTGCAGGACTGGTCGCTGCAGCGCACCGATGAAGACACCGGTAACGGCGAGGCCGAACGCTACACCACCCGCATACGCAGCACCGCATTCGCACTGGACCTGCGCTTCGAGACCCGCGAGCACCCGCTGCTGCAAGGCCGCGCCGGCCTCTCGCGCAAGGGGCCGGAGCCCGAGCAGGCCAGCTACTACTACAGCCGCCCGCAACTGCAGGTGAGCGGCACGCTGGAGCTGGCAGGCCAGCGCATGGAGATCGAAGCCGCACGCGAACCCGGTGACAACCGCGCCTGGCTGGACCATGAATGGAGCCAGGCCCTGATGCACCCCGAGGCCGTGGGCTGGGACTGGATAGGCATGAACCTGTTCGACGGCAGTGCGCTCACGGCCTTCAGAGTGCGCCGCAGCGATGGCGGCGCGCTGTGGGCAGGTGGCTCGCTGCGCGGCGCCGATGGCAAGGTACAGGTCTTCGCCCACGATGCCGTTCGGTTCACACCGCTGCGCCACTGGAGCAGCCCCGCCAGCGGCGCGCGCTACCCCGTGCAATGGCAGGTGGACACGCCCGCTGGCCGCTTCACCGTGAACGCCCTGGTCGATGACCAGGAGCTGGACAGCAGCGCCTCCACCGGCGCCATCTACTGGGAGGGCCTGTGCAGCCTCCAAAAGCCCACCGGCCCGGGCCAGGAGGCGCGAGCCGGTCAGGGATACCTGGAGATGACGGGCTACGCCCGGCCGCTGCAGCTATGAAAACCTCTTCAAGCTCCAGTGGCTGAATGGGAATCTTGCCAATTTTTGCCAAGAAACCCACACTGTCGCCATGAGCACCATGAACATTTCCCTGCCTGACGCCCTCAAGTCCTTTGTGGATGAGCAGGTCAGCCAGCGCGGCTACGGCACAAGCAGCGAGTATGTCCGCGAGCTGATCCGCAGGGATCAGGAGCGCTTGCAACTGCGCAACCTGCTGTTGGCTGGAGCGGGTTCGGCGCCGGCTGCCGCGGTGGATGCGGGCTATTTCGATGGACTGCGTGAGCGGGCGAAGGCCAGGAGGTGAAGGCCAAGGCCATCGTCCCCCGCGAGCAGGCCAACCGGGACGTCGAAGAGATACTTGCCTGGTACCTGGGCGAGGAGGCAGCACATGCAGCCCTGGGCTTCATCGACGCGCTGGAGAAGGCCTACGCACACATAGGCCGCCACCCCTCCACAGGCTCGCTGCGCTATGCCCATGAACTCCATCTGCCCGGTCTGCGCGCCTGGCCGCTGACGCGCTACCCGTACATGGTGTTCTATGTGGAGCACGCCCATCACGTCGATGTATGGCGTGTGCTGCACGGCCAGCGGGACCTGCCGGCATGGATGCAGGAACCCGACAACGGATAAGGGCAGGCCGCCAGGATCAGATGCGGTCCTGGCGGCCTGCCCTTCCCGCCGCTCGGCGCGGTCTTCAGGATCTCAAGGAGTACGCTTTTTCTGCAGCCAGGCGATCAGCTCGCCCATGATGCCCTTGCGGAACAGCAGCACGCAGACCACGAAGATCAGGCCGGTGACGATGGTCACCGACTCGCCCAGCGTGGAGAACCACTCCACGCCCGTGAGGCGCTGCAGGAAGCTGCCGAACTCGCCGATCTTGTTCTCCAGCATGACCACCACGGCCGAGCCCAGGATGGGGCCGGACAGCGTGCCCAGGCCGCCCATCAGCGTCATCAGGATCACGTGGCCGGAGGTGGTCCAGTGCACATCCGACAGCGTGGCAAAGCCCAGCACCACGGTCTTGAGCGAACCGGCCAGGCCCGTGAGCGCGGCCGAGATCACGAAGGCCAGCAGCTTGAAGCGCGCCACGTCATAGCCCAGCGAGGTCGCGCGCGGCTCGTTCTCCTTGATGGCCTTGAGCACCTGGCCGAAGGGCGAGTGGATGGTGCGCACGATAAGCAGGAAGGCCAGGACCACGATGACCAGCGTGACGTAGTACATGGTCAGGTCGCTGGTCAGGTCGATGAGGCCGAACAGCTTGCCGCGCGGTACGCCCTGCAGTCCGTCCTCGCCGCCCGTGAAGGGCGCCTGCAGGCACACGAAGAACAGCATCTGGGCCAGCGCCAACGTGATCATCGAGAAATAAATGCCCTGGCGGCGGATGGCCAGCCAGCCGAAGATCAGCCCCAGCAGCGCGCCGCCGGCCGTGCCGGCCAGCATGGCCAGCTCGGGCGTGAAGCCCCAGCCCTTGATGGCGTAGCCCGTCACATAGGCCGCGCCGCCCAGGAAGGCCGCGTGGCCGAAGGACAGCAGGCCCGTGTAGCCCAGCAGCAGGTTGAAGGCCGAGGCGAACAGTGCGAAGCACATGAGCTTCATCACGAACACCGGGTAGGCACCCAACATGGGCGCCGCCAGCAGGCCCAGCAGCAGCAGGCCATAGCCCCAGGGGGCGATGCGTTGAACGAGAGTCTTGGATTTCATGTGGTCGGCCCCTTGTCCTCGTTCTTGTTATTTCTCTTTGCCGAACAGGCCGGCGGGGCGGATGAGCAAAACGATGACCATGATGAAGAACACCACGGTGGACGAAGCCTCGGGCCAGAAGACCTTGGTCAGGCCCTCGATCACGCCCAGGCCCAGGCCGGTGAGGATGGAGCCCATGATGGAGCCCATGCCCCCGATCACCACCACGGCGAAGACCACGATGATGAGGTTCTGCCCCATCAGCGGCGTGACCTGGTAGACGGGCGCCGCCAGCACGCCGGCAAACGCCGCCAGCGCCGCGCCGAAGGCATAGGTCAGCGTGATCATCACGGGCACGTTGACGCCGAAGGCCTCGACCAGGCGCGGGTTCTCGGTGCCGGCCCGCAGGTAGGCGCCGATGCGCGTCTTCTCGATCATGAACCAGGTGGCCACGCAGACCACGACGGAGGCAAGCACCACCCAGGCGCGGTAGTTGGGCAGGATCATGAAGCCCAGGTTGGTCGCGCCTTCCAGCAGCTCGGGCGTGTCGTAGCCCAGGCCCGAGACGCCGTAGACCGAGCGGAACAGGCCCTCGATCAGCAGCGACAGGCCCAGGGTCAGCAACAGGCCGTAGAGGTGGTCGAGCTTGTAGATCCAGCGCAATAAAAAGCGCTCGATCAGCACGCCCAGCAGGCCCACCAGCAACGGCGACAGCACCAGCATCACCCAGTAGTTGATGTTGAAGTAGCTCATGGCCATCCAGGTGACCATGGCGCCCAGCATGAACAACGCGCCGTGGGCGAAGTTGATCACGTTGAGCAGGCCGAAGATCACCGCCAGCCCCAGGCTGAGGATGGCGTAGAACGAGCCGTTGACCAGCCCCAGAAGGAGCTGGCTCATCAGGCCTGGCAGGGAAACACCAAAGATTTCCATGGGATGCAGCTGTCGTGGTTGGCCGGGTGGCGGTTGGGGGTCAGTGGCGGCGCAGCGTTACTTCCACAGCGCGCACTTGGTCTCGGCCTTGGTGGTCCAGACCTGGTCGGCGGGCAGCGTGGCCACGACCTTCAGGTAGTCCCAGGGCTTCTTGGATTCGGCGGGCTTCTTGACCTCGACCAGGTACATGTCGTGGGCGAAGGTGCCATCGGGACGGATCGAGCCCTTGCCGTAGAAGTCGTCGATGGGCGTGCTCTTGAGGTAGGCCATGACCTTGTCGGCATCCGTGGACTTCACGGCCTGCACGGCCTTGAGGTAGCTGGTCACGGCCGAGTAGTCGGCAGCCTGGATGGAGGTGGGCATGCGCTTGGTCTTGGCGAAGAAGCGCTCGCCGAACTTGCGCGTGGCATCGTTCTGGTCCCAGTACCAGCTGGTGGTGAACTGCATGCCTTCGGTGTTCTTCAGGCCCAGGCTGTGGATGTCGGTCAGGAACACCAGCAGGCCCACGGTCTTCATGCTCTTGTTGATGCCGAATTCCTTGGCCGCCTTGATGGCGTTGATGGTGTCGCCACCGGCGTTGGCCAGGCCCAGGATCTGGGCCTTGGAGGCCTGCGCCTGCAGCAGGAAGGACGAGAAGTCCGAGGCATTGAGCGGGTGCTTGACGCCGCCCACCACCTTGCCGCCCTTGGCCTTGATCACGGCCGTGGTGTCGTTCTCCAGCGCATGGCCGAAGGCGTAGTCGGCCGTCAGGAAGAACCAGTCCTTGCCGCCGCGCTCGACCACGGCCGTACCCGTGCCCTTGGCCAGGGCCACGGTGTCATAGGCGTAGTGAACGGTGTAGGCGTTGCACTGCTCGTTGGTCAGTGCCGAGGAACCCGCGCCGCTGTTGAAGTGCACGCGCTTTTTCTCATTGGCCACCTGCGACACCGCCAGGGCCGTGCCCGAGTTGGTGCCGCTGAACACCAGCGAGATACCTTGCGTGTCCACCCACTCGCGCACCTTGGAGGCGGCGATGTCGGCCTTGTTCTGGTGGTCGGCGCTCAGCAGCTCGATGGGCTGGCCCAGCACCTTGCCGCCAAAGTCATCGATGGCCATCTGCATGGCGGTGACGGCGTTCTTGCCTTCCACGTCCGCATACAGGCTGGACATGTCGGTCACGAAGCCGATCTTCACCTTCTCCTGTGCCATGGCAAGCGGGCTGGCCAGGCCGGCCGCAGCCAGCATGCACGACAGTGCGGTCAGTTTTGCTTTCATTGGTGTCTCCTTCGCGTTGATGTCTTGGGTTTTTGTCACAGGGCCATGGCAGGAATGCAGCCGGCGAGCCCCAGGCGCCGGCCACGATGGATATCCGGGTCAAACGCCCAGCAGCTCGTTGAGCACGGGCATCTTGGCCTGCAGCTCGGACGCGCCGAAACGCTCGACCACATGGCCGTGCTCGACCACGTAGAAGCGGTCGGCCAGCGGCGCCGCGAAGTGGAAGTTCTGCTCCACCATGACCACGGTGTAGCCCTTGGTGCGCAGCATGGTGATCATCCGGGCCAGCGCCTGCACGATGACGGGTGCCAGGCCTTCCGAGATTTCGTCGAGCAGCAGCAGCCGCGCGCCCGTGCGCAGGATGCGCGCCACGGCCAGCATCTGCTGCTCGCCACCCGACAGGCGCGTGCCCTGGCTGTGGCGGCGCTCGGCCAGGTTGGGGAACATGGCGTAGATCTCATCCACGCTCATGCCCGGCTGGCCGGTCTTGAGCGGCGGCGGCAGCATCAGGTTCTCTTCGCACGAGAGGCTGGAGAAGATGCCGCGCTCTTCAGGGCAGTAGCCCACACCCAGGTGGGCAATGCGGTGCGTGGGCATGTGGATGGCTTCCACGCCATTGATCCTGATCGAGCCCTTGCGCGCGCCCGTCAGACCCATGATGGCGCGCAGCGTGGACGTGCGGCCCGCGCCGTTGCGCCCCAGCAGCGTGACCACCTCGCCGGGCTGGACCACTAGGTCCATGCCGTGCAGCACATGGGATTCGCCGTACCAGGCCTGCAGGCCCTTGATTTCCAATGCCGGTGCAGTCATCTCAATGCGCTCCCTGCAACTGGCCGTCGGTGGTGCCCATATACGCTTCCATCACTTGCGGGTTGCGCGAAACTTCCTCGTACGGCCCCTCGGCCAGCACGGCGCCGCGCTGCAGCACCGTGATGCGGTCGGCAATGGTGGAGATCACCTTCATGTTGTGCTCCACCATGAGAATCGTGCGGCCGGCCGAGACCTTCTTGATCAGCTGGGTCACGCGGTCCACGTCTTCGTGGCCCATGCCCTGCGTGGGTTCGTCCAGCAGCATCAGCTCGGGCTCCATGGCCAGCGTGGTGGCAATCTCCAGCGCACGCTTGCGGCCATAGGGCAGGTTGACCGTGACCTCGTCGGCCAGATCCTGCAGGCCCACTTCGGCCAGCAACTGCATGGCGCGGTCATCGAGCTGCGACAGGCTCTTCTCGCTGCGCCAGAAATGGAACTCCGTGCCCAGCTTGCGCTGCAGGCCGATGCGCACGTTCTCCAGCAGCGTGCAATGCGGGAACACGGCCGAGATCTGGAAGGACCGGATCACGCCACGGCGCGCAATCTGCGCCGGTGCTTCCCGCGTGATGTCCTCGCCATTGAAACGGATGGTGCCGGAGGTGGGCTCCAGGAACTTGGTCAGCAGATTGAAGCAGGTGGTCTTGCCTGCGCCATTGGGGCCGATCAAGGCATGGATGGAGCCACGGCGCACCGAAAGGTCCACCTTGCTCACCGCCGTAAATCCCTTGAACTCTTTGGTCAGGTTCCGGGTTTCGAGAATAACGTCGCTCATGTGCGCTTCGCCTGCTCCGTTGATGCTGCCAGCCCCCAACGCGTCGCCAGAGGCTCTGGCGGGCGTTGTGCAGGGTCGGACGCATCGTAGGCTTGCCGACGTTGTGCACCGCAGCGGGAAAACGCCTACGTAGGTGCTCCTAAGCACAGGCCCTGCCCCGCACTGCAGCATGGCGCATCAAGCCTGGCCTTCGCAAACGAAAGAAGCAACCACTCACACTTGAAATAATCAAGCACAGACGGGGCTGTAAGGTGCCGCGGTGGCAGGCAGGGCCTAGGGTTCTCCAGCATCTCGGCCCGGCGCGGCCCACACGGAAGGCCAGAGCGCTTCCAAAGCGATAGCAAACTACCCTTTTTGCGACTTACAGGGCAGCAGCCAATGTCCGCTGCCTTACGGGAAACACCCAGGTCGGCAATCTCCCTGTGGCCTGCTCAGTCACTATGCGAAAAGCCGCGGATATGCTTGAGTTTGTCGTCTCTTCAATTGAAGGACGACAAAGTCAGCTGGAGCGCTACTCAATCAATAGCAACAAGCAAAGGCCTGGCCTGGAAATTGCCGATCCATTGCAATGGGCGCAATTGTCGTCGCCAAGACAGCATGGGCCAGTCGCCACTTACTGCAGCGTTTCCTTGCTGCCTTCGGGCAAGGCCAATGGAAGAACGGCAATGCCTTCATCCAGCAATTGCATGGCCTGCTCGGGACTGGCCTTGCCGCGGATGGCACGCTCGTCCGTCTCGCCGTAGTGCATGCGGCGGGCTTCATCGACAAAGCGCTCGCCCACGTCCTCGGTCTGCTGCGCCACCTGGCGCGACCATTTCAGCCAGGCGGCCTGCATGGCCTGCAGCTGCTCGCGCGCCTGGGGCGGCATGGACGGTGAGGGAACGGCTGCCGCACTGGCAGCCGAAGCGGCTGCAGCAGGCTCAGCCGCTGCAGCCGGGGGCATGGCTGCGGGCTTGGCGCCAAGATTGATGCGGGGGGCGCTCAGTCGCTTGGTGATGTCGCTGTGGCCGCAGACGGGGCACAGCACCAGCTGGCGCTGCAGCTGGCCCTGGAAATCATCTTCCGAGGCGAACCAGCCCTCGAACAGATGGCCGTGCGGGCAATGCAGGTCGAGCACTTTCATCACGCACCCCCACCCATGAGACAACCGGCACCGCAGCCTCAGCCGCGGCGGTGAATCAGGAAACGATAGACGAAACCGGGGAAGGCCAGCGTCAGGAACAACGCTCCCGTGACGGCATAGAACTCCCAGCCCTGGGGCGCGATCTGCCCCACGCGGCGCTCCAGGAGCAGCGCCACGCCGCCGACGATGAAGTACAGCAGCACCATCTCCAGCAGGCACATGGCCAGCGGCTTGCGCTGGGCGCGCAGCGGCCCCAGCTGCAGCCAGCGGGCATTGAAGAAAGGCAAATTGGCTGCCACAAGGGCAGCCAATATCACGAGCCAGATCGAAGCGGTTTGCGACAAGCCGATGTCCTCACCGCGAAGCCCTGCGTGCAGGGCCCCGCATCGGGAAAGTGGATCAGGAAGCCAGGGCGCGCACGACGGCGTCGGCGCACAGGGCCATCAGGCCACCCGGCAGAAGGCCCAGCCCCAGCACCAGGGCGCCGTTGAGGGTCAGCACCACGCGCACGTCCAGCGAAGCGGAAACGCTGGTGGCGGTGATGGGTTCGTCAAAGTACATGACCTTGACGACGCGCAGGTAGTAGAAGGCGCCGATCAGCGACATGACCACGGCAAACACGGCCAGCGCGATGTACAGGCTGTGGCCCGATGCCACGAGCGCCTGCAGCACCGACAGCTTGGCGTAGAAGCCCACCAGGGGAGGGATACCGGCCATGGAGAACAGGCAGATGGCCATCACGCCGGCATACAGCGGGCTGCGCTGGTTGAGGCCGGCAAAGTCGGCGACCTCTTCGCTCTCGAAGCCTTCGCGGGCCAGCAGCTGGATCACGCCGAAGGCGGCCAGCGTGGTCAGCACGTAGGTCACCACGTAGAACATGGCCGAGCTGTAGGCGTTCTCGATGGTGGCCGGATCGACCTTGCCATCCACCACACCCGACATCAGGCCCAGCAGCACGAAGCCCATCTGCGAGATGGTCGAGTAGGCCAGCATGCGCTTGAGGTTGGTCTGCTGCAGGCCGGCCAGGTTGCCGACCAGCAGCGAGGCGATGGCAAGCACCGCCAGCATCTGCTGCCAGTCGATGGCCAGCGGCAGCAGGCCGTCCACCAGCAGGCGGATGACGATGGCGAAGGCGGCCAGCTTGGGCGCGCCACCGATCATGGTGGTGATGGCCGTGGGAGCGCCCTGATAGACGTCGGGAACCCACATGTGGAAGGGAACCACGCCCAGCTTGAAGGCCAGGCCGGAGACCACGAAGACCAGGCCGAACACCAGCACCTGGTGCTTGATCTCGCCCGAGTTGATGGCCTTGAAGACCTGGCCGATGTCCAGCGAGCCGGTCGCACCGTAGAGCATGGACATGCCGTACAGCAGGAAGCCGCTGGCCATGGCGCCGAGCACGAAGTACTTCATCGCAGCCTCGACCGACGCCGTGTGGTCGCGGCGCAGGGCCACCAGGGCGTAGCTGGACAGCGTCAGCAGCTCCAGGCCCAGATAGATGACCAGGAAGTTGTTGCCCGAGATCATGATGAACATGCCCAGCAGCGCGAGCATGGCCAGCGTGAACAGCTCGCCGCCGCGCAGCATGTCGCGGTCAGCGGCGTAGGGGCGGCCGTAGACCAGGGTGACCATCATGGCCACGGTGGCGAAGCACTTGAGCCAGTTGCCCATGGCGTCGGAGACCACCATGTTGCCCCAGCCATAGAAGGTGTTGCCACTGGAGGCGTACATGCCTTGCAGCACGGCCACCACGCCCAGGGTCAGCAGCGTCAGAACATAGGTGCCCGTGCGGCGCGGGCTTTTGACGCCCAGGTCCACCAGGGCGATCACGCAGGCCATGACCAGGAGAAGGATCTCCGGATAGATGGCCAGCCAGCTGATGTTGTCAATCATCTCGATTCTCTCGTTTCAGTCTGGTCACTGCAGCTTGCTCATGGCCACATGCTTGAGCAGCTCGGCCACGGACACATCCATCACGTCAGTGAAGGGCTTGGGATACAGACCCATGTACAGCACGGCGATGGCCAGCAGACCCAGCACCAGGAACTCGCGGTTGCCGATGTCGGTCAGGCCGCGCACATTGTCGTTGGTGACCGGACCCAGGTAGACGCGCTTGTACATCCACAGGGTGTAGGCGGCGCCGAAGATCAGCGCCGTGGCAGCGCCCAGGCCGATCCAGAAGTTGTACTGGACGGCACCCAGGATCACCATCCACTCGCCCACGAAGCCGGCCGTTGCGGGCAGGCCGCAGTTGGCCATGGCGAACAGCAGTGCGAAGGCCGCGAACTTGGGCATGGTGTTGACCACGCCGCCGTAGGAGGCGATTTCACGCGAGTGCACGCGGTCGTAGAGCACGCCGATGCACAGGAACATGGCGCCCGACACGAAGCCGTGGGCAATCATCTGCACGATGCCGCCGGCAACGCCCAGCGGGTTGAAGATGAAGAAGCCCAGGGTCACGAAGCCCATGTGGGCCACGGACGAGTAGGCCACCAGCTTCTTCATGTCCTTTTGCACCAGCGCGACCACACCCACGTAGATCACGGCGACCAGCGACAGCGCGATGACCAGCCAGGCCCACTTGTGCGATGCATCAGGGGCGATGGGCATGGAAAAGCGCAGGAAACCGTAGGCACCGAGCTTCAGCATGATGGCAGCCAGCACGGCGGAGCCGCCGGTGGGCGCTTCCACGTGCACGTCGGGCAGCCAGGTGTGCACCGGCCACATCGGCACCTTCACGGCGAAGGCCGCGAAGAAGGCGAAGAAGATCAGCGTCTGGGCCGTCATGGACAGCGGCAGCTTGTGCCAGTCGAGGATCTCGAAGCTGCCACCGGACTGGGTGTACAGATAGATGATCGCGATCAGGGTCAGCAGCGAACCCATCAGCGTGTACAGGAAGAACTTGAAGGCCGCATAGATGCGGTTGGGTCCGCCCCAGATACCGATGATCAGGTACATCGGGATCAGCGTGGCTTCGAAGAACACGTAGAACAGCAGGCCGTCCAGTGCGCTGAACACGCCGACCATCAGGCCGGACAGGATCAGGAACGCGCCCATGTACTGGTTCACGCGCTCGGTGATGTTTTCCCACGACGCGATCACGACGATCACGGTGATGAAGGCCGTCAGCGGCACGAACCAGAACGAGATGCCATCCACGCCCAGGTGGTAGTAGATGTTGAAGCGCTCGATCCACAGCGCCTTCTCCACGAACTGCATCGCAGCCGTGCTGTTGTCGAACTGCTGGATCAGCGGCAGCGTGACCGCCAGGCCGGCCAGCGCGCCGACCAGGGCCAGCCAGCGCACTGCCTTGACCTGGTCCTCGCGGCCCAGGGCCAGCAGGAGGGCGCCGAATGCGATCGGCACCCAGATTGAAAGACTCAACCAATGCATTTTTGTTCTTCCTCTACTACTTGTTGAGCCACACGAAATACGTCATGAGAGCGAACACGCCCAGCAGCATGACCAACGCGTAGTGATAGAGATAGCCCGACTGCAGCTTGCGCACCCACTGGCCGATGCGGCCGATGAGCTTCCACGAACCGTTGACGATGGCGCCATCGATGATGGCCTGGTCGCCGACCTTCCAGAAGAAGCTGCCGAAGGCGCGAGCACCACGGGCGAAGATGTTTTCGTAGACCCAGTCCACGCCGTACTTGCCTTCCAGTGCCTGGTAGACACCGATCTTCTGCATGGCCGACTTGATGGCCGCAGGAACTTCAGGCTTGACCATGTAGAACAGGTAGGAGACGACGACGCCTGCCAGTGCCAGCCAGAACGGCGCGGCCGTGAAGCCGTGCAGTGCCATGGGCACCCAGCCGTGGATCTTCTCGGCCAGTTCGGCCATGGCGCCGTGCTTTGCGCCATCGACGTGGATCACGCCCTTGAAGAAGTCACCGAACAGCATGGGCATCAGCGCGATGGCACCGATCACCACCGAGGGGATGGCCAGCAGCATCAGCGGGCCGGTCACGACCAGGGGCGACTCGTGCGGCTTGGCATCGTGGCCATGGCCGTGGTGGTCATCGTGACCGTGGTGGTCATCGTGGTGCGCGTCCGGGTTCTGGTCGTAGCGCTCCTTGCCGTGGAAGACGATGAAGTACAGGCGGAAGGAGTAGAAGGCCGTGATGAACACGCCGGCCAGCACCGCGAAGTTCGCGAAGCCTGCGCCCGGCAGGTTCGTGGCGTGCACGGCTTCGATGATGGCGTCCTTCGAGTAGAAGCCCGAGAAAAACGGCGTACCGATCAGAGCCAGGTTGCCCAGCAGGAAGGTGATCCAGGTGATGGGCATGTACTTGCGCACGCCACCCATCCAGCGGATGTCCTGGTTGTGGTGCATGCCCATGATCACCGAGCCGGCGCCAAGGAACAGCAGGGCCTTGAAGAAGGCGTGGGTCATCAGGTGGAACACGGCCACCGAGTAGGCGGAGGCACCCAGGGCCACGGTCATGTAGCCCAGCTGCGACAGCGTGGAGTACGCGATCACGCGCTTGATGTCGTTCTGGATGATGCCCAGCACGCCCATGAACAGCGCCGTGATGGAGCCGATCACCAGGATGAAGCTCAGTGCCGTGTCCGACAGCTCGTACAGCGGCGACATGCGCGAGACCATGAAGATGCCGGCCGTCACCATGGTGGCGGCGTGGATCAGTGCCGAGATGGGTGTCGGGCCTTCCATCGAATCGGGCAGCCAGGCATGCAGCGGGAACTGGGCCGACTTGCCCATGGCGCCGATGAACAGGCAGATGGCCGTCACCGTCACCAGCAGCCAGCCGGTGCCGGGCAGCAGGGTGTTCTGGATTTCGGGCAGCTTGGCGAAGATTTCGCCGTAGTTCATGGTGCCGGTGTAGGCAGCGATCAGGCCGATGCCCAGGATGAAGCCGAAGTCACCCACACGGTTGACCAGGAAGGCCTTCATGTTGGCGAAGATGGCCGTGGGCTTGTTGTAGTAGAAGCCGATCAGCAGGTAGGACACCAGGCCCACGGCTTCCCAGCCGAAGAACAGCTGCAGCAGGTTGTTGCTCATGACGAGCATCAACATGGAGAACGTGAACAGCGAGATGTAGGAGAAGAAACGGTTGTAGCCGTCATCTTCCTGCATGTAGCCGATGGTGTAGATGTGCACCATCAGCGACACGAAGGTCACCACGCACATCATCATGGCCGTGATGCTGTCGATCAGGAAACCGACCTCCATCTTCAGGCCGCCGATTTCCATCCAGGTATAGATGGACTGGTCGAAACGCGCGCCGTCGAAGATCACGCTGTTGAACGTGATGGCCGACAGGATGAAGGCGATCAGCACGCCCGCGATGGTGAGGGTATGGCTGCCGCCGCGACCGATCTTGTTGCCGCCGAAGGCCGTGCCCCAGATGCCCGCGAGCACGGAGCCCGCCAGCGGTGCCAGCGGCACCGCCAGGAGCATGGATGCAGAGAGTGTTTGACTCATTCTTAAGAACCTTGCAAGTTACGGCGGACTCAACCCTTGAGGGAGTTGAGATCTTCCGCATTGATGCTGGTCTTGTTGCGGAACAGAAGCACCAGGATCGCCAGACCGATGGCCGACTCGGCGGCTGCCACTGTCAGGATGAAGAACACGAACACCTGGCCGTGCATGTCACCCAGATAGCTGGAGAACGCCACGAAGTTGGTGTTGACGGCCAGGAGCATCAGCTCGATGGCCATCAGCAGCACGATCAGGTTCTTGCGGTTCAGAAAAATGCCAACGACGGAGAGCGCGAACAGCATGGCGCCCAGCGTCAAATAATGGCCCAAAGTCAACGTCATGCTTTTGTCTCCACGGCGGGGGTTGCCTCGGCGGCCGGTGCCTGCGGCGCCTGGGTGACCGGCACCTTGACCAGCTCGAGGCGATCCTTTGCGCGCACGCGGATCTGCTGGGCCGGGTTCACTGCCTTGCTGTCCTTGCGCTTGCGCAGGGTCAGGGCGATGGCGGCAATCATGGCCACCAGCAGGATCACGGCAGCGATCTCGACGGGGTACAGGTATTCGGTGTACAGCAGCTTGCCCAGGGCCTGGGTGTTGGAGTACTGCACGGTCTGGCCGGCAGCGTTGACCGTGGCCGCAATGGCCTTGGGCTCCTCGACGCCGCTGAAGCCGCCCATCAGCACCATGCCCATTTCAAAGGCAATCAGTGCGCCGATCAGGGCAGCGAAGGGGAAATGCTTCCAGAACCCCTGGCGCACGGCGTCGATGCGGATATCCAGCATCATCACCACGAACAGGAACAGCACCATCACGGCGCCCAGGTAGACCAGCACCAGGGTCACGCCCAGGAACTCGGCCTTGAGCAGAAGCCAGATGCCGGCAGCCTGCGAGAAGGCCAGGATCAGGTTGAGCACGGCATGCACGGGGTTGCGTGCCGTGACGACCCGGAAGGCTGCAAACAGCAGCACGACCGAGAACAGATAGAAGAAACCAGTTTTGGCGTCCATGGATCGAATCTTTTCAAGTGATCAAGGAGCCGCTTCAGCGGTACTTGGCGTCCGCAGCCTTGGCGGCGGCAATCTCGGGTTCGTAGCGATCGCCAACGGCCAGCAGCATGTCCTTGGTGAAGTACAGGTCGCCGCGCTTTTCTCCGTGGTATTCGAAGATATGCGTCTCGACGATCGAGTCCACCGGGCAGCTTTCCTCGCAGAAGCCGCAGAAGATGCACTTGGTCAGGTCGATGTCGTAGCGCGTGGTGCGGCGCGAGCCGTCGTCACGCACATCGGACTCGATGGTG
This sequence comes from Delftia sp. RIT313, assembly GCF_000632165.1. Classification (NCBI taxonomy): domain Bacteria; kingdom Pseudomonadati; phylum Pseudomonadota; class Betaproteobacteria; order Burkholderiales; family Comamonadaceae; genus Delftia; species Delftia sp. RIT313. Next base: position 344,922 of record NZ_JFYT01000001.1, read on the forward strand.
ATGGCCATGGCCGGGCACACCGCCTCGCACAGCTTGCAGGCAATGCAGCGCTCTTCGCCGTTGTCATAACGGCGCAGGGCGTGCAGTCCGCGAAAACGCGGCGACAGGGGTGTCTTTTCCTCGGGGAACTGCACCGTGACCTTGCGGCGGAAGGTGTAGCGGCCAGTCAGGGCCATGCCCTTGGCCAGTTCCCAGAGCATGAAGCTCTTGAGGAAATCTTTGATCGAAAATGGGGTAGCAGCAACCGCAGACATTCTTGCTCCGCTCAGTTCCAGATGTTCCAAGGCGAGTGCATCCAGCCACCCACGACGACCAGCCACACCAGGGTGACGGGAATGAAGATCTTCCAGCCCAGACGCATGATCTGGTCATAGCGAAAGCGCGGGAAGGTGGCACGGATCCAGATGAACATGGACACGACCAGGAAAGTCTTCGCCGCCAGCCAGATCCATCCGGGGATGAACGACAGGAAGTCGAACGGAGGCAGCCAGCCGCCCAGGAACATCACCACGGCCAGGATGGACACCAGCCACATGCTGGCGTATTCGGCCAGGAAGAAGATGGCAAAGCCCATGCCCGAGTACTCGACCATGTGGCCGGCCACGATTTCGGCTTCGCCTTCGACCACGTCGAAGGGGTGGCGGTTGGTCTCGGCCACGGCCGAGATCAGGTAGACCACGAAGATCGGCAGCAGCGGCAGCCAGTTCCACGAAAGGACGCTGACACCCATGCTGGCGAATTGGCCCTGGCCCTGGCTCAACACGATCTGCGTCAGATTCATGCTGCCCGTGACCATGATCACCACCAGGAAGCAGAAGCCCAGCGCGATTTCATAGCTGACCATCTGTGCCGAGGCACGCAGCGCGCCCAGGAAGGCGTACTTGGAGTTGGAGGCCCAGCCCGCAATGATCACGCCATAGACTTCGATGGACGTGATGGCCATGATCAGCAGCAGGCCGGCATTGACGTTGGCCAGGGCCACGTCGGGACCGAAGGGGATCGCCACCCATGCCGCCAGGGCGGGCATGATGGCCATCACCGGGCCCACGTAGAACAGGCCCTTGGCAGCAGCCGTGGGCTGGATCAGTTCCTTGGTCAACAGCTTCAGGCCGTCGGCCAGAGGCTGCAGCAGACCGAAGGGACCCACGCGGTTGGGACCCATGCGAACCTGCATGAAGCCCAGCAGCTTGCGCTCCCACAGCGTCAGGTAGGCCACGGCTCCCATCAGCGGGGCGACGATGGCAACGATGCCCAGCAGGATCCAGAGCACGGGCCAGGCCACGTCGGTCCACCAGGGTGCGGCGATCAGGCCGGCACCGGCCGTCTTGAGTGCGTCAATCATGCGGCGCCTCCCTCACGAGCCTGACGTGCATCTGCCGTCAGTTGCAGCGATGTCGCGCGGCGCACGATGCTGTCGAGCTGATAAATGCTGGCCACCACGGGCGCGGCATGGCCGGCACCGTTGGCGATGGAATTCACGGCAGGAGCACCGTTGCCCAGCAGGTTGGCCGGCACGCTGGTGGCAGCGGCCGTGGCGGCTGCGAGCACGTCCTGCGACGTCTCGTAGTCCACGCCCTGCACGCCCAGCAGGTTGGCCAGCACGCGCAGCACCTTCCATCCCGGACGGGCTTCGGCCAGCGGCTTGACCACGGCGTGGAAGCTCTGCAGGCGGCCTTCGGCATTGACGAAGCTGCCCGAGGTTTCCGTGAACGGGGCGATGGGCAGCAGCACGTCGCTGAATTCCATGTTGGCCTTGAAGGGGCTCAGGGTCACGACCATCTCGGCCTTGCCCAGTGCCTCTGCGGCGCGGGCGCCGGCAGCGGAGTCGAACACGGGTTCGTTGTTCAGCAGCAGCACGGCCTTGAGGCCGCCGGCCAGCATCTGGCCTGCGTTCAGACCCGAAGCGGCAGGCTGTGCACCCACCCACTGGGCGCCCACCGTGTTGGCGGCTTCGGTCAGGTAGCCGACCGAGGCGCCGGTCTGCTCGGCAATCCAGTTGGCCAGAGACAGCAGGGACGATGCCTGTGCGTGGTGCGCAGCGGCATTGCCCAGCAAGATGGCCTTGCGCTCGCCGCGCAGCAGCGCGGCAGCGATGGCCTGGGCCTCGGCATGCACGTCGGCGGCGGCCACGGGAGCGGCAACGCCCTTTTCCTGCGCCACGGCGGCGGCCACATCGGCCAGCGCCTGGGCCCAGTCCGGGGCAGCCACGATGGACGCCGTCACCGGCATGGCCCAGTCGTAGACACGCTCATTGATGGCGAGCACGGCGCAGCCCTGCTTGGCAGCCTGGCGGATGCGCTGCGCGAACAGCGGATGGTCCTTGCGCAGGTTGGAGCCCAGCACGAGGACGCCTTGCAGCTTGGACAGCGACGCGATGGGCGTGCCCAGCCACTGCACGCCCTGGGCGGCGGTGAACTCGGCATTGCGCAGGCGGTAGTCGATGTTCTCGCTGCCCAGGCCACGCACCAGCTTGCCTGCCAGGTACAGCTCTTCCAGCGTGCTGTGCGGGCTGACCAGCGAACCGATGGCGGAGGCGCCATGGTCGTTCTTGATCTGGCGCAGGCCGTTGGCCACGTATTCGAGGGCGGTCTGCCAATCGACTTCCTTCCACTCGCCGCCTTGCTTGAGCATGGGGCGGGTCAGGCGTTCGTCGCTGTTCAGGGCTTCGTAGGAGAAGCGATCGCGGTCGGCGATCCAGCACTCGTTGACCTCTTCGTTCTCGAAGGGCACGACGCGCAGAACCTTGTGGTTCTTGACCTGGACGATGAGGTTGGCACCCGTGGAATCATGGGGCGAGACCGACTTGCGGCGCGACAGCTCCCAGGTGCGGGCGCTGTAGCGGAAGGGCTTGCTGGTCAACGCGCCCACGGGGCAGATGTCGATCATGTTGCCCGACAGCTCGGAGTCCACCGTATCGCCCACCACCGTGGTGATCTCGGAGTGCTCGCCGCGGTTGATCATGCCCAGCTCCATCACGCCGGACACTTCCTGTCCGAAGCGCACGCAGCGGGTGCAGTGGATGCAGCGGCTCATCTCCTGCATGGAGATCAGCGGGCCCACGTCCTTGTGGAAGACCACGCGCTTTTCTTCCTCGTAGCGCGAGGCGGAGCTGCCGTAGCCCACGGCCAGATCCTGCAGCTGGCATTCGCCGCCCTGGTCGCAGATCGGGCAGTCCAGCGGGTGATTGATGAGCAGGAACTCCATCACCGACTGCTGTGCCTTGATCGCCTTCTCGCTCTTGGTGCGCACGATCATGCCCTGCGTCACGGGCGTGGCGCAGGCGGGCATGGGCTTGGGGGCTTTTTCCACATCCACCAGGCACATGCGGCAGTTGGCGGCGATGGAAAGTTTCTTGTGATAGCAGAAATGCGGGATGTAGGTGCCTGCCTTCTCGGCTGCATGCATGACCATGCAGCCTTCGGCGACCTCCACCTTTTTTCCGTCCAGTTCAATTTCAACCATATGCTTTTCTCGCGATCAGGCGGCGTGGACCGTCTGCTTGGAAGCGTTCTGGATCTTCGCTTCAAACTCGTGGCGGAAGTGCTTGATCATGGCGCGCACAGGCATCGCTGCCGCATCGCCCAGCGCACAGATCGTGCGCCCCATGATGTTCACGGACACCGAGTCCAACAGCTCGATGTCTTCAGGACGGCCTTCGCCGTGCTCGATTCGGTTGACCACGCGCCACAGCCAGCCCGTGCCTTCGCGGCAAGGGGTGCACTGGCCGCAGGACTCGTGCTGGTAGAAGTAGGACAGGCGCAGCAGGCTCTCGACCATGTCGCGCGAGTCGTCCATCACGATCACGGCGCCCGAGCCCAGCATGGAGCCGGCCTTGGCGATGGAATCGTAGTCCATCGTGCATTCCATGATGATGTCAGCCGGCAGCACGGGCGAGGACGATCCACCGGGGATCACCGCCTTGAGCTTGCGGCCCGTGCGCACGCCACCTGCCAGCTCCAGCAGCTTGCTGAAGGGCGTGCCCAGCGGCACTTCGTAGTTGCCGGGCAGGTTCACGTCGCCGCTGACCGAGAAGATCTTGGTGCCGCCGTTGTTGGGCTTGCCGCACTCCAGGTACGCAGCGCCGCCGTTGCGGATGATCCAGGGAACGGCCGCAAAGGTTTCGGTGTTGTTGATGGTGGTGGGCTTGCCGTACAGGCCGAAGCTGGCCGGGAACGGCGGCTTGAAGCGCGGCTGGCCCTTCTTGCCTTCCAGCGACTCCAGCAGCGCCGTCTCTTCGCCGCAGATGTAGGCGCCGAAGCCATGGTGCGCGTGCAGCTGGAAGCTGAAGCTGCTGCCCATGATGTTGTCACCCAGGTAGCCGGCGGCGCGGGCTTCCTCCAGCGCGGCCTCGAAGCGCTCATAGGCTTCGAAGATTTCGCCGTGGATGTAGTTGTAGCCCAGGGAGATGCCCATCGCGTAGGCGGCGATGATCATGCCCTCGATCACGATGTGCGGGTTGTGCACCAGGATGTCGCGGTCCTTGCAGGTGCCCGGCTCGCCTTCGTCCGAGTTGCAGACCAGGTGCTTCTGGCCCGGGAACTGGCGGGGCATGAAGCTCCACTTCAGGCCCGTGGGGAAACCTGCGCCGCCGCGGCCGCGCAGTCCCGACTCCTTGACGGTGGCGATCACCTGGTCCTGGGTCAGGCCTTCGCTGCCATCCTTGCCCAAGATCTTGCGCAGCGCCTGATAGCCGCCGCGTGCCTCGTAGTCCTTGATGGACCAGTTGGCGCCGGTCAGGTCGGCGTAGATCTGCGGATTGATGTGGCGGTCGTGAAAGCAGGTCTCGCTGCCCGAAGAGGCAAACTTGGCCAGGACCGATTGTGCGGCGGCGTTCATGCCTTGCCCTCCGCGGCACGCAGGCCGTCGATCAATTCGTCGAGCTTCTCGTTGCTCATGAAGCTGCACATGCAGCGGTCGTTCACCAGCATCACCGGCGAATCCGCGCAGGCGCCCAGGCACTCGGACTGCTGCAGCGTGAACATGCCGTCAGGCGTGGTCTCGCCCATCTTGATGCCCAGGCGGGACTCCAGGTGGTGCAGCGCCTTGTAGCCGTCGCGCAGCTGGCAAGGCAGGTTGGTGCAGACGTTCAGCTTGTACGTGCCCGTGGGGCGCTGGTTGTACATGTTGTAGAACGTGGTGACTTCATGCACCGCGATCTCGGCCATGCCCAGGAACTCGGCAATCACAGCCTCGCTCTCGGCGCTGACCCAGCCCTGCTCCTGCTGCACGATGGACAGGCAGGCCATCACGGCAGACTGCTTCTGGTCGGCCGGGTACTTGGCCACCTCGCGCGCAAAGCGCTCCTTGGTCGCTTCGGTAATCATCGGTCAACGTCTCCAAACACGATGTCCAGGGTACTCAGCACCATCACGGCGTCGGCCAGCATGTGGCCTCGGCACATTTCGTCCATGGCGGACAGATTGGCGAATCCCGGCGGACGGATCTTCAGGCGATAGGGCTTGTTGGCCCCGTCGCTCACGATGTAGATGCCGAACTCCCCCTTGGGGTGTTCGATGGCCGCGTAAGCCTCGCCTTCGGGCACGCGGAAACCTTCGGTGAAGAGCTTGAAGTGGTGGATCAGCTCTTCCATGTTGGACTTCATGCCTTCGCGCGGCGGCGGAGCAATCTTGTGGTTGTCCACGATCACCGGGCCCGGGTTGGCACGCAGCCAGTCCACGCACTGCTTGATGATGCGGTTGGACTGGCGCATTTCGGCCACGCGCACCAGGTAGCGGTCGTAGCAGTCGCCGGTCTTGCCCACAGGCACGTCGAAGTCCATGCGGTCATAGACCTCATAGGGTTGCGACTTGCGCATGTCCCAGGCCACGCCGGAGGCACGCAGCATCGGGCCGGTCAGGCCCAGGTTCATGGCACGCTCGGCCGTCACCACGCCGATGTCCACGTTGCGCTGCTTCCAGATGCGGTTGTCAGTCAGCAGGGTCTCGTACTCGTCCGCGCACTTGGGGAAGCGCTGCGTGAAGTCATCGATGAAGTCCAGCAACGAGCCGTGGCGGTTGCGGTTCATGATCTCGACCGAGCGCGCATTGCGCACCTTGCTGGCCTTGTACTGCGGCATGGTGTCGGGCAGGTCGCGGTAGACGCCGCCCGGACGGAAGTAGGCCGCGTGCATGCGGGCGCCCGAAACCGCCTCGTACATGTCCATGAGGTCTTCGCGCTCACGGAAGGTGTAGATCAGCGTCGTGGAGCTGCCCGCATCGTTGCCGCTGGAGCCCAGCCACATCAGGTGATTCATGATGCGGGTGATCTCCGAATACATCACGCGGATGTACTGGGCGCGGATGGGCACCTCGATGCCCAGCAGCTTCTCGATGGCCAGGCAGTAGGCGTGCTCGTTGCACATCATGGACACGTAGTCCAGCCGGTCCATATAGGGCAGCGACTGGATGTAGGTCTTGCTCTCTGCCAGTTTTTCTGTCGCACGGTGCAGCAGACCGATGTGCGGGTCTGCGCGCTGCACCACTTCACCGTCGAGCTCCAGCACCAGGCGCAGCACGCCGTGCGCTGCCGGGTGCTGCGGACCAAAGTTCAGGGAATAGTTCTTGATTTCAGCCATGGTCGTCCATCAAAAAGGCGCCTGGAGCGCCTTCAGTGCAGGCCCCCGTAGTTGTCTTCGCGGATGATCCGCGGCGTGATCTCGCGGGGCTCGATGGTGACCGGCTGGTACACCACGCGCTGTTGCTCAGGGTCATAGCGCATTTCCACATGGCCCGACAGCGGGAAGTCCTTGCGGAAGGGATGGCCGATGAAGCCGTAGTCGGTCAGGATGCGGCGCAGGTCGTCATGGCCGTCGAAGACGATGCCGAACAGGTCGAACGCCTCGCGCTCGAACCAGTTCGCACCCGCCCAGACGGAAGTGACGGAAGCCACCACCGGGAAATCGTCGTCGGTGCAAAAGACACGAACGCGCAGGCGCTGGTTCAGGCTGATCGACAGCAGGTGGGATACCACGGCAAAGCGCGGGCCTTCACGCCCGACTTCTGCATAGGTGGAGTAGTCCACGCCGCACAGGTCCACCAGGACCTCGAACCGGCAATCCGGAGCAGTGTGCAGAACCTGCATGGCCTCCAGATACTGGGCGGCGGACACTTCGACCGTCACCTCGCCCAGGGCCACGGTCACGCTGCGCGCCTTGTCGCCCAAGGCAGCAGCCACCACATCCCGAAGCACTTCGGGGTGAATCGCAATAGCAGTCATCATCTAGCCCTTAGACGCGAGCGATGGTATGGGTGCGGCGGATCTTCTGCTGCAGCTGGATGATGCCGTAGATCAGGGCTTCCGCCGTGGGGGGGCAGCCAGGCACATAGACATCGACCGGCACGATGCGGTCACAGCCGCGCACCACGGAATAGCTGTAGTGGTAGTAGCCGCCGCCGTTGGCGCACGAGCCCATGGAGATGACCCAGCGGGGCTCGGACATCTGGTCATAGACCTTGCGCATGGCGGGCGCCATCTTGTTGCACAGGGTGCCGGCCACAATCATCAGGTCCGACTGCCGCGGGCTGGCACGGAAGACTTCCGAGCCAAAGCGACCGATGTCGTAACGCGCCGCCGCAGCGTGCATCATCTCCACCGCGCAGCAGGCCAGACCAAATGTCATGGGCCACAGCGAGCCCGTCTTGGCCCAATTCACCACAGAGTCGTAACTCGTGGTGATGAAGCCTTCTTTCATCACGCCTTCGATCATCGTGTTTCCTTAGTGAACCCGCTTCAGTCCCAGTCCAACGCACCCTTCTTCCATTCGTAGACAAAGCCCACGACGAGAACGGTCAGGAAAATAAGGACAGCGGCGAAACCAGCCCCACCCACGTCCCGAAGCGCAACGGCCCAGGGCAGCAGAAAGGCGATTTCCAAATCAAACAGGATGAACAGGATGGCGACGAGGTAGTAGCGCACATCGAACTTCATGCGCGCGTCTTCGAAGGCCTCGAAGCCACATTCATAGGGGGAGTTCTTGGCGGCATCGGGTCGGTTCGGACCCAGCACATACCCCAGTACCAGGGGGACTACGCCGACACCCATGCCGACGAGAATGAACAAAAGAACGGGAAGATACTGGTCGATGTTCATCGTGTGCGGCTACCTTGAAAGGCATGCCCGCACCGATCAGCCTGATCAGCAGGGCAGGCTCTTAGTTATATCTTGGTGCCGTCGGCGAGACTCGAACTCGCACAGCTTTCGCCACTACCCCCTCAAGATAGCGTGTCTACCAATTTCACCACGACGGCAAGTCTTGATTTCGGCTGGCTCTTTATCTCCGTTGCAAAGATTCCGCCTACCGAACAATCTCTAGATTCTACTCTGAAAAACCCTCGGACCCGGAGGACCGAGGACTTTGTTCGAAATTATTTCGTAGGGATCTGGGCAGCGCCTTCAGCACCGGCAGCAGGCGCCTGACCTGCAGCAGGAGCGGGCACTTCGCCAGCAGCGCCAGAGGCCGCAGGAGCCGGAGCCGTGATGGGTGCGGCACCTTCCAGCACGCTGCCCGAGCTGACCGGACGCGCATTGCTCAGATAGGCCAGCGCCAGTGTGGCCACGAAGAACACTGTGGCCAGGCCTGCCGTGGAGCGCGACAGGAAGTTGGCGCTGCCCGAGGCACCGAACAGGCTGCCGGAGCTGCCGCTGCCGAACGAGGCGCCCATGTCGGCACCCTTGCCGTGTTGAATCAGGATCAGGCCGATCATGCCGAGAGCCGACAGCATCTGAACGGCGAGGATCACGCTTGCGAATGCATTCATTGGTTGTACCTGCTAGTAACGCGAGAGCTAAAAAAGCGAATGGAAAAACCGCCCCGGCTTACTGGGCCGCAGCGATGATGGTCAGGAAATCGGCCGCCTTGAGCGACGCTCCGCCCACCAGGCCACCGTCAATGTCGGCCTGGGCCAGCAGCTGGGCTGCATTGGAGGCATTCATGCTGCCGCCGTACAGCAAGGCGATGCGATCGGCCTGCTGGCTGGCAGCCGCCAGCTGGGCGCGCAGCACGGCATGCACCTGCTGGGCCTGCTCCGGCGTGGCGGTCCTGCCGGTGCCAATGGCCCAGACGGGCTCATAGGCCACGACCAGCTCATTGATGCACTGGCCCACCTGGTGGATCACGGCCGCCAGTTGGCGCTTGACCACTTCTTCGGTCTGCCCCGCCTCGCGCTCCGCCAGCGTTTCACCCACACAGACGATGGGCGTGACGCCCTTGGCCAGCGCAGCCTGCGCCTTCAGCGCCACCACGGCATCGGTTTCGCCATGGTATTGGCGACGCTCCGAATGCCCCACCAGCGTATAGCGCACGCCAAAATCCCGAAGCATTGCGGCCGACAGCTCGCCCGTATAGGCACCCGATTCATGCTGCGACACGTCCTGCGCGGCCACGCCGATGGCCGAGCCTTCAAGCTCGGCCTGGGCCTGGGCCAGATAGACGGCAGGCACGGCCACAGCCACGCCCACATTGCCCCACTCGGGCAGACCCTCCTTGAGGGCCTTGAGCAAAACGGCATTGGCAGCCAGGCTGCCATTCATCTTCCAGTTGCCGACGATGAGTTTCTTCTTCATGGTTACCACGTCAAAACGATTTTGCCGGTGTGCTGACTCGACTCCATCAGCGCGTGCGCCTTGTCGGCATCAGCGGCAGCAAAGGTGCTATGGATCACAGGACGAATGCCGCCTGCCTCGATGAGCGGCCAGACCTCGCGGCGCAGGGCCTGGGCGATGGCTGCCTTGAAAGCCACAGGCCGCGGACGCAGTGTGGAGCCCGTCACCAGCAGACGGCGACGCAGGACCAGGCCCGCGTCGAACTCTGCCTTGATGCCACCCTGCACCGCAATGATGACCAGGCGGCCATCCTCTGCCAGGCTTTGCACTTCGCGCGCCACATAGCCACCCGCCACCATGTCCAGGATCACGTCCACGCCCCTGCCTTCGGTGATGCGCTGCACCTCCGCGGCAAAGTCCTGGGTACGGTAGTTGATGGCATGGTCGGCACCCAGCTTGAGGCAGTCGGCGCACTTGGCATCGGAGCCAGCGGTCACGATGACCGTTGCGCCGCGCGCCTTGGCCAGCTGGATGGCCGTCACGCCGATGCCGCTGCTGCCGCCCTGCACCAGCAGGGTTTCGCCCGCCTGCAAGGCACCGCGGTCGAACACATTGCTCCAGACGGTGAAGAAGGTCTCAGGCAATGCCGACGCCTCCACCTCGCTGAGCCCTGCCGGGATGGGCAGGCACTGGGCCACAGGCGCAACGCAGTACTCCGCATAGCCACCGCCGGCCAGCAGCGCGCACACGCGGTCTCCCACGCGCAGGCCTGCCAGCCGCATGGCTTCGTCGTCGCCCGACACGATCACCCCGGCCACTTCCAGCCCGGGCAGGTCGGAGGCGCCAGGCGGCGGAGCATAGTGCCCCTTGCGCTGCAACACATCAGGGCGATTGACACCACTGGCCGACACCTGGATCAGCAACTCCTGCGCACCCGCAACGGGCAGCGGACGCTCGCCCAGGCGCAATACCTCGGGAGCACCAAAGTCCGTGAGTTCCACGGCACGCATGATTTGCTTTTCCATCTTTCGACCTCGCAATCCCTGTCAAAAATGCCACAAGCGCTGAACAGGTCAGCGCTTTTTGCCAGTCACCACATGCACCTGCAAGGCCACCCCCTTTTGGGGAATGGCCTTGCCGGGCATTACTGCTGCTGTTGCTGTTGCTGCTCGCCCTCGGCAGCCGGACGGCCGCCGTCACGGGGCTCGCGGGGTTCACGCGGCTCGCGGAACTCGCGCTGCTGGCGGGGCTCGCGCGGCTGGCGGAACTCACGCTCGGCAGGCGCGGGGCGCTCGCTGCGCTCCATGCCGGCAGGACGCTCGGTCAGCGCCTTCAGCGACAGCTTGACACGACCCTTTTCGTCGGTCTCCATGACCTTGACCTTGATGATCTGGCCTTCCTGCAGGTAGTCGGCGACGCGCTCCACGCGCTCGTGGGCAATCTGGCTGATGTGCAGCAGACCGTCCTTGCCGGGCAGCAGGTTCACGAGAGCACCGAAGTCCAGGATCTTGGTGACCGGGCCTTCGTAGATCTTGCCGATTTCGACTTCGGCCGTGATCTCTTCGATGCGGCGCTTGGCTTCGTCGGCCTTGGCGGCATCGCTGGAGGCAATGGTGATGGTGCCGTCTTCGCCGATGTCGATCTGCGTGCCGGTCTCTTCGGTCAGCGCACGGATGGTGGAGCCGCCCTTGCCGATCACGTCACGGATCTTCTCGGGGTTGATCTTCATCGTGTACAGCTTGGGAGCGAAGGACGAGATCTCGGCCTTGGCTTCGCCCATGGCTTCCTGCATCTTGCCCAGGATGTGCATGCGCGCTTCCTTGGCCTGGGCCAGGGCGACCTGCATGATTTCCTTGGTGATGCCCTGGATCTTGATGTCCATCTGCAGCGCAGTGATGCCGCTGGTCGTGCCGGCCACCTTGAAGTCCATGTCGCCCAGGTGATCTTCATCACCCAGGATGTCGGTCAGCACGGCGAAGCGGTTGTCTTCCTTGATCAGGCCCATGGCGATGCCGGCCACGTGGGCCTTCATCGGAACGCCTGCATCCATCATCGACAGGCAGCCGCCGCAGACCGAAGCCATGGACGAGGAACCGTTGGACTCGGTGATTTCCGACACCACGCGGATGGTGTAGGGGAATTCTTCCTTGCTGGGCAGGCAGGCCGCCAGGGCGCGCTTTGCCAGGCGGCCGTGGCCGATTTCGCGGCGCTTGGTCGAGCCCATGCGGCCCACTTCGCCGGTGGCAAAGGGAGGCATGTTGTAGTGGAACAGGAAGCGGTCCTCGAACTCGCCAGCCAGCGCGTCGATGCGCTGCGCGTCGCGCTCGGTGCCCAGCGTGGACACGACCAGGGCCTGCGTCTCGCCGCGCGTGAACAGGGCCGAGCCGTGCGTGCGGGGCAGCACGGAGTTGCGGATTTCGATGGGGCGCACGGTGCGCGTGTCACGGCCGTCGATGCGCGGCTCGCCGGCCAGGATCTGGCTGCGAACGATGCGTGCCTCGATGTCGAACAGCATGCCTTCGACCTTGACGCCGTCGAACTCCACGCCCTGGGCCGTCAGGCCAGCCTTCACGGCGGCGTAGGCTTCGCGGCAGGCTTGCGTGCGGCTTTGCTTGTTGCGGATCTGGTAGGCCGTGCGCAGGGCTTCGTCACCCAGTGCAGCCACCTTGGCGATCAGCTCTTCATCCTTGGCGGGAGCAACCCAGTCCCAGACGGGCTTGCCGGCTTCGCGCACCAGCTCGTGGATGGCGTCGATGGCGATGCGGCCTTGCTCGTGGCCAAAGACCACGGCGCCCAGCATCACGTCTTCAGGCAGTTGCTGCGCCTCGGACTCCACCATCAGCACGGCGGCTTCGGTGCCAGCCACGACCAGATCCATCTGCGAATCCTTGCGCTGGGTCTGACCGGGGTTGAGCACGTACTCGCCATTGATGTAACCCACGCGGGCGGCACCGATGGGGCCATTGAAGGGAATGCCCGACACGGACAGGGCAGCCGAGGTGGCGATCAGGGCGGCGATGTCGGCATCGACTTCGGGGTTCAGCGACACGGTGTGGATGACCACGTGCACGTCGTTGTAGAAACCTTCGGGGAACAGCGGGCGGATCGGGCGGTCGATCAGGCGGCTGGTCAGGGTTTCGAGTTCGCTGGGCTTGGCTTCGCGCTTGAAGAAGCTGCCGGGGATCTTGCCTGCGGCGTAGGTCTTCTCGATGTAATCGACGGTCAGCGGGAAGAAGTCCTGGCCGGACTTGGCCTGCTTGGACGCCACCACGGTGGCCAGCACCACGGTGTCATCGATGTTGACCAGCACGGCGCCGGAAGCCTGGCGGGCGATCTCGCCGGTTTCCATGGTGACCGTGTGCTGGCCCCACTGGAAGGTCTTGGTGACTTTGTTGAAGATGGACATTGTTGCTCCTTTGGAATGGGTGGACCGATGCACTCATCGGGCCATGATGGAGAGCAATTCAGAACACGATGCCATTCCAGTGCTGGATTCACTGCTATCAAATCAGCAGCATTGGAATGACACAGCTTCGCTCTGTCTTGCATTCTCCGAAGTAAAAAACGCCTGAGCTAGACAGGCTAACTCAGGCGTTTTGATCTCCCACCGTGCTTACTTGCGCAGGCCCAGCTTGGCGATCAGTGCGGTGTAGCGATCAGCGTCCTTGGACTTGAGGTAGTCCAGCAGCTTGCGACGACGGCTCACCATGCGCAGCAGGCCGCGACGACCGTGGTGGTCCTTGGCGTGTTGCTTGAAGTGAGGGGTCAGCTCGTTGATGCGTGCGGTCAGCAGGGCCACTTGCACTTCTGGGCTGCCAGTATCGTTGGCAGAGCGTGCGTTGGACTTGACGACTTCAGCCTTCACGGAAGATGCGATCATTTTTTTTCCTTTGAAATTGGCCCCTCACAGACAAAAGCAGGGAGGCAGCCTTGGTTACTTGCGCCGGGACTGGAAAGGCCCCGACGTGCGTCTTGCACCATGCAAAACCCTGGGATTATAACAAGCGCGCCCTGTCCAGCATCCACACATGCTTTGTGGCCCCACACCGTGCCGGCCGACAGCCCGCCCAGAATGCCGCGAAGCCTGCAGACATTCATAGATCACGGGAGGGCAACACCATGGCAACGCGTTTTTCATTCACGACTGCAACCTGGCGCGCACATCGGCAGCAATGCGCCCTGCTGAGCCTGGTCGCGGCCCTATGCCTGGCCCTGCCGGCCCAGGCGAGCCCTCACCGCTCCGACACATCGGCCGCGCAAGGCGCCAAGCTCAAAAAAGGCGGACAGCGGGTCCGTGTTCCAACCCACCGCAGCAGCTCCGAGGAATCGCCCGAACAACGCGACAGGCGGCTGTACCGCGAATGCCAGGGCCGGCACAACGCCGGGGCATGCGCCGGATATACCCGGCCGCCACCCGGCAGACAGCAGCGCTGAGGGTTCTCCAAACAAAAACAGTCCTACCCCGGAGTCCGATAGCGGCAAAGCCGGCAACACCTTTTCACCATTGGATTTTTTTACGCATCGTCATGCCGAATGACCCTGCACCAACGGTACGACTCCTAATTGTTGAGGTCAGAAACAGATTTGTCTGAAAGACATGTACGAAGAACCCCAATAGATTGAGCGGCGCGCAAAGACAACCAGCGCTTCGCAAGCAGATCGACGGGGAGGGATTCAAGACATGTCATCGACCTGGCCTCAGGCCCACCCGGGCACACAAGGCTTCACGGCCATCGAGATGATGGTGGTCGTCGCCATCCTCGCCGTGCTCACCACGCTGGCAGCACCCAGCTTCCACCTCATCATCGAGCGATGGCGCGTTCGCCAGACCGTCGAGGGCCTGCAGTCGACGCTGCAATACGCGCGCTCCGAAGGCGTGCGGCGCGGGGGCGGCGTCTTCATCCAGAAACTACCCCAAGGCACCAACGGCTGCACTCTGGCTGCACGTCACGCGGACTGGGGCTGTGGCTGGGTAGTGTTCGTTGACCGCAATGGCAACAAGCGCTGGGATCCCCGGGAAGAACTACAGCGCTTCGACACTCCCGCACGCACCCTTGTCATCCGCTCCAGATCCGCCGCCATCATCAGTGTGGACCGATGGGGACAAATGGGTGGATTCACGGCCATGGGCTTCGCCGTCGCCCCGTCTTCCGCCGGCCTCGTCTCCGCTGCAGCGAAAGGCATCTGCGTTTCGTCCGGCGGACGTATCCGTGTGGTCGGCCGGGAAGGCATTCCATGCGCCTGACAAGTACCCGCGCCCGGCACGCCAAAGGCTTCACCCTGATCGAAACCCTGGTTGCCACCGTCGTCACGGCCCTGGGTGTTCTGGGAATCCTGAGCCTGCAGATGCGCACCCTGGCCGACACCCAAAGCGGCGTGCGCCGCGCTCAGGCCATCCGGCTGATAGAAGACTTCAGCGAGCGCACCCACGCCAATCCCAACTCCCTCGGGCAGATGGGCAACTACGAATCCGATTGGGATCACACCCCTGAATCCACCGCCGACTGCAGCGCCACACCATGCGACCCGGAAACGCTGGCCAGCTACAACCTCGCGCTGTGGAAGGCTTCCGTGCACCAACTGCTGCCAGGCGGAGCCGCCAAGGTCTTCCCTGCAGCAGACGACATCAGCAACGGACGCCACCTGGGCATCGTGATCAGCTGGCGTGAAAACGAGAAATCCAGCAAAGCCGGCTACAAAAAACCCATCGGACTCCATAGCGATGGCACACACGGCGACGAAGCCATGGCCTGCCCCACCGGCAGAACCTGCCACCTGCAATACATAGCGCTCAGCGCTCGTTGCGCGCCATATCTTGCCAACAACGCAGTCCAGTTCTTCTGCGCAAGCCCATGAAGCACACCCGCATCGCCGCCGCAACGCTTATGCAGCCTGATCAACGCGGCCTGAGCCTGGTCGAACTGCTGGTGGGCCTTCTCCTGGGACTGTTGATCATCGGCGTGGCCCTGGGCGCACTCATGGCATCACGCGCCGTCTCCGGCACCGTCAGCGATGCCAGCCAGCTGCAGCAGCAGGCATCCCACATCTTCCGCGTCATGGGCCGGCAGATCCGGCAGGCGGGGTCTCTTCGGCTGCTTCTCTCGTCTGCAAAAAAGGGAACAGACACCGTTGACGTGGCGGACCCCGTTGCATTCGAGGCGAGCGCACAAGATTTCGACCCTGCGCACGACACCATCCTGGGCCTTGATGCGCCAGGCCGCGCTCAATACAAGCTCACCGTGGGCTACAGCAACTACACGCAACCGCTGCACGGCTCGGCCATCGAAACTTCACTGCAGCGCAATTGCCTGGGCCAGGCCAACAGCCACAACCTGATCCTGAGCCGCTTTGCGCTGGACACCCGCAAAAACACCCTGCGCTGCACCGGAGCACCCTCTGCGGGAGCCCAGCCACTGGCCCAGAACGTCGCCAACTTCCAGGTGCGCTATCTGATCCAGTCGCCGAAAGGTGATGCACGCCTGCAGTACGTCAACGCAGCCGCCGTGGGCCAGGACTGGTCACGCGTCGTTGCCGCCGAGGTCTGTCTGGTGCTTTTCGGAACCGAAGTCATCAACATGCCCGCCGACAGCCGCTACACCGATTGCGCAAGCAGTGACGGCACAGCCGAATCCATCGACATGACCACGCTGCCGGCGCCCAGGACCCGGCGCCTGCACATGGTCTTTCGCAGCGTGTATCAGTTGCGCAGCCAGGGGATGGCTGGATGACCGCCAAAGCAGCAGGCATGCGGCATGCCCACACCTGTGCCGCGCAGCGTCAGAAAGGCGTCGCACTGTTCATCGTGATCACCCTGGTCATGCTTTCCATGCTGCTGGCACTTTGGGCATCGCGCAGCGCCCTGTTCAACGAAATGTTCGTGGGCAACGATGCCGACTACCAACGCGCCCTCGAAGCTGCTCAGGCATTGCTGCAGGATGCCGAACTGGACATTCGAGGCGAACAGGCCAACGGCACCGCCTGCATCGCCAACAGCAGCCAGCCATCCGTCTGCCGCAACGCTGCAACCATCACCCAGTTTCCCCAGGAAACCCAGCAGGTAGGTCTGCTGCTGGCCAACCTGAACCGAGCCACCCCCACAAGCTGCCGAGACGCCCTGTGCACCAAGCGCACAGGGCCTCAGGACTTCTGGAACAACGTGGACGAGACCAAAGGGATCACGCTGAGCCAGATGACCGCCACCGATGTAGCCGCGCGCTACGGCCAGTTCACGGGCGCCATTTCTGGAGGCAAGAGCAATCCCATCCTGGCAAGCCGTGAGACAGGAAAGGGGGGTTGGTACTGGATAGAGATCCTGCCCTATGACGCCAACGCAGGGAACTCAGGCCTCATCGCCAATGACTCACCCCGTCTGGCCCTCTACATGCAGCCCCAGGTGATCTATCGCATCACAGCCATCGCTCACGGCCGCAAGAGCGGCACCCAGGTGGTGCTGCAACAGACCTATGTCCGCCAGAAGCGCCGCGACTGATTCAGAACGTCTGACATGCCTTATCTCTTCCACCCTGGGTTCCGCCCCCTCCTGCTGCCAGCCGTGATCGCCGCAGTCCTGGCCGCGCAAAACAGCCAGGCCCAAAGTTTCTCTGAGGCAGGCACGCCAGTTTCCCTGGCGCAGAAAGAAGACAAAGAATTTGCCACGCCCATTGAAGACTGCCTGACAGGCCAGCCAGCCAATGCCAAGGGCCGCAGCAGCTCCGCCACCTCCAACGGCAGCGTGATTGCACAGGCAGGCGTGGACATATTCACGGCCCGCTACAGTGCCAAAGCTGCCTGGAGCGGCTGGATCAACGCAGAAACGGTCCAAGCCGACGGGAGCATCACCGCAGCAGCCGGCTGGCAAGGCAAAAGCACGGCTGACCACCTGGATGCACTCAGTGATCAACAGGTACTCAATGAACGCCTGATCCTGACCTGGAGTGACAGACTGCAAAGGGGCGTGTCTTTCAAATGGCATGAGCTGGACCGCCCCCAGAAGGCGTCTTTCAGCGTCGATGCCGAAGGCAGGGCCGACAAACTGGGCAAGCACAGGCTCAACTTCATACGTGGCGACCGCCGCATGGAAGCTGCGGGACAACCGCCGCGCCCTGACCCAGCCCACCCTTTTCGCCAACGCGGCTCGCGCCAGGGCGATATCGTCAACTCCCAGATCTGGCACACCGGCCACCCCGTGGACAACTCGCCTTTGCCGGGCTATGCGGCCTATGCGCTCGCCCAGCAGAAGCGCCAGCCCATGATTTACGCGGGCGGCAACGACGGCATGCTGCACGGCTTTTCTGCCACTGACGGCAGCGAGAAGATCGCCTACATCCCCCGTGGCGTGATTTCGGGGCTAGCACACCTTTCCGACCTCGAATACGACACCCGGCATCGCTACTTCGTGGATGGCTCTGCCATGAGCGGCGACATCAACTCGGGAAGCCATGCATCCCCGCAGTGGCGCACCGTGCTGGCAGGCATGCCGGGCGCCGGTGCCAAAGGCTACTTTGTGCTGGACATCACGCACCCAGAGGCTTTCAACGAACACGGCGCCGGCACGCTGGTCCTGCTGGACCGCACCCAGACCCGCAACAGCGATCCCGGTGACTGCGCCATCTCCGCCGACCTCTGGCAGCGCACCACTTGCCAGGAAGACAGGGACCTGGGCCATATCCTTGCAGCGCCCGTACGGGACGATGCCAACCCGCAACGCAGCACCCAGATCACGCAGTTGAACAACAACCGCTGGGCTCTGGTGACAGGCAACGGCTACCACAGCATCAACCAGCGACCCGTGCTGCTGATCCAGTACCTCGATGGCAACCAGGAGCTGCTGCGCATCGTGGCCACAGGCGACATCCCCACCGGCACCACACCGGATACCACCAACAATGGGCTCTCTGCCCCACGCCTCGTGGACATCAATGGGGATGGCCGGCCCGATGTGGTCTATGCGGGCGACCTCCAGGGCAATCTGTGGAAATTCATCATCGCCAGCGATGCCTCTTCCGCTTGGGGCATGGCCTTCAACGGCCGGCCGCTGTACACCGCCATGGGTGGCAGTTCGCCAACGGCCTCTCGCGCACTGCGCCAGCCCATTACCGCCCCTGCGTCCGTACGCGCCAATGACCGGTACAGCGTCACCACAGAACCTAAAGGAAGCGATGAACGCGTGACTGTGGGCGGCATGCTGGTGGCATTCGGCACAGGACGCAACATCACCCGGCAGGACACTGGCAGCACGGCGGTGCAGAGCATCTATTCCATCCTCGACAACACCCGCTACAAGCTGCTCGCGGACGGCCGGGTACAGCCTTGCACGGGTGACTCGGACTCTGAGTGCAAGCTGCCTGCAGGGGAGCGTCCAGCCCCTGTATCCGGCATCGGTGAGCTGGCCAAACGCTCGGTGAACCAACAGACGCAAGGGATCGTAGGCCGTGGCACCTGGCGAGTGGACTCCACCACCGATCTCGACTGGACGCGGCACAAAGGCTGGTACATAGACCTTCCCCTGTCAGGCGAGCGCCTGCTCAAGCCGATGAGCTTCTACGACGGCAGCAACCTCCTCGCGATCTACAGCCAGATACCCGCCAGATCCTCCAAGCGTCCTGGTGAAGCAATGAGCCGCCCCGCTGATGCCTGCAATGTGAGCGAGGAAAGCCAATTTCTGACGCTCATGAACATCATGGATGGCAAGCGGCCCAGTGTTCCATTGATGGACAGCAACGGCGACGGCGTCTACGACATGGCGGATCAGGAAGCCTCGCGCGCAACCGTCTCCGGGGGATCCCAGACATTGCTCAAAAAAGGCCATCACGCCATTGGCTACGACACCGATGGCCGCCGGAACGTCCTCGCCCGCATGCCCGAGCAATCCCTGCGCCCCAGCTGGCGCCAAATGAAATGAGCCGCACGATGCGCCGCCCTCCATCCCCGGGCTTCACACTCATAGAACTCATGGTCGTCGTAGCCGTCATAGTCATCCTCGGCACCGTCGCCGTGCCCAGCTACAACGAATACATCCGCGGAGTCCACCGTGCCGATGCCCGCGCCGGCCTGCTGCAGGCCCAGCAATGGCTGGAGCGCGCAGCAACGGCCAACGGGGTCTACCCCACCAAGCTCCCCGTCGATCTGACCTGGGCCCGCGACTCCAGCAAGCGCTACACCATCGACTTTTTGGCAACCAGCGGCCACGACGACGACACTTACACCCTGATCGCCACGCGCCGTGGCTCCCAGCTCAATGACCGATGCGGCGATTTCACACTGACCCATACGGGCGAGCGCGATGCACGGAACCTGGGCGCGAATACCAAAGCGATAGAGTGCTGGGGACGGTAGCTGCGACCGCGTGAGATGCCTCAGGTGGAGCCGTCCACACCAAGCCGATCCGCTCCTACCTTCCGAAGAATCACCCGCAAGTCGTCGCCCACGCTTGCGACCGACTGGAATGACATGGCCTGCGCATCGGCGAGCCTGCTCAAAGAGGGCGTATCGGCCCAACCAGCCCCGCCCCACAGAAGCTTGGGGGCCAGATAGGCCAACCACTCATCCACCAGCCCTGCCTCGACAAGCGCTGCGTTGAGTCGATGACCCGCCTCGACGTGCAGTTCATTCACTTCCAGCCTCGCCAGATCGTGGATCATGGCCCGAACATCCACACGCCCCTGCCCATCAGGCATACACAGCAACTGCGCTCCACGCTCCGCCAGCGCAAGCGCACGGCTTGACGCCAGATCACTGACTGCTGTGTAGATGACCACCTTGCGTTGCGCCGCAAACAAGACTGCATCCGGAGGTGTCTGAAGCTGGCTATCCGCCACGATGAGGGTAGGCTGCCGAAACGTTTCGACCTCCCTGACATCCAGGCGAGGATTATCGGCAAGCACCGTGCCTATGCCCGTGAGAATCGCACAGGAGCGAGCGCGCCAGGCATGGCCATCATGTCGGGCTTCGGCAGAGGTGATCCACTGACTCTGCCCATTGCTCAATGCAGTGATGCCATCCAGAGAAGCTGCCACTTTGGCGCGCACCCAAGGCCTACCCCGAAGCATGCGGCTGAAAAATCCCAGATTCAGTTCCCACGCCTGATCTGCGCCATCACCAATCTCAACCTCGACACCTGCGGCGCGCAGCCTCTCAAAGCCCTGTCCGCCCACGCGGGGATTGGGATCCGCCAGCGATGCCACCACCTTGCCGATGCCCGCCTCGACCAGTGCATCGCAGCAAGGCCCCGTGCGGCCATGGTGGGCGCAGGGCTCCAGGGTCACATAGGCAGTGGCGCCTCGCACGGAGTGCCCCCGAGACTGGGCATCACGCAAGGCCATGATTTCGGCATGCGGACCTCCCGCGCGCTGAGTGGAGCCTTGACCCAGCAGCTGCCCCTGGGAGTCGACGATGACGCAGCCTACCCGGGGATTGGGTGAGGTTATGAACAGGGCTTGCGTGGCAAGCCCGATGGCTTGTGCCATCCATTGCGAGGACAATTTGGAGACCATTTCAGGTAGTCAGCGGCAGCCCCCGCCCATCCGCCGACTATCGCCAGCAGTAATCCATGGCCGCCTGCTTGTTGGCGAAATACTTGTCACTGTACTCCTTCAAATCCTTGCGGCCATATTGGTCCAGGTAGTAATCGCCGCAGCGATCCGAGGCCATGCCGGCAGATGCCTTTCGCACGGCCTTGATGGAGTAGGCATCCCGCACATCCTCAGTCACTACAACCGAAATATCATAGACCGCTGTGCCCTGCCCCTTGGGGGGAGATACCGAGAAATATGCAGGGAACAGCGCAGAATTGGTCACTGCGGTTCCAGCGCTGTTCTTGTCATACCGGAAATTCTCCGAATAGAACCGCTCCATCCATTGCTGAGCAGACGAGAGAACGGTTCTGGCCTCGGACCTGCGGCTCTTGGCCACATATTCCTTGTAGGAGGGGTAGGCCACCGAGGCCAAGATGGCGACGATGGCCACGGTAATCATCAGTTCGATCAGCGTGAAACCCGCCATCAATCGAGAAGTTCTTTTCATTGATTGGTCCTCAGGCCGGGGACATCACGCCACTGCATGCGGGGAGAAGAACTGAAGCACATGATGGCGTCCGCATTGCGGCCCACCACACGCTTGGCCCCCATGCCCGGGCCACAGGTCGGTGAGGCCTTCTCGCAGGTACTGCCCGTGCAAGTACATCCAGGCTCGCCCGCCTTGCAGTTTTTGGTGAAGGGCTTCTTGGAGCGGTCATTCACCACGCGCACGCGCTGGTCACCGCCAATGTCCTTGCCGGCGATGATGACTGTCTTGGAGTTCACCACCATCGTGCCTTGCACATTGCGCTCGGCACGTCCGGAAATAGGATCGATAGTGTAAAGGGTCGTGTTGGGCGTATCCGAGCACTGGTTGGAATCCGATTTAGGCCGGATCCCCACCAGAGAAAGCACGCCCGCATCCAGCGACGGATCGGCGAGCACGGCCTCGGCCGAGCCAGGCAGGGCGATGTACCAGCCATCGTGCTGTGACCAGTCCAGAGCTGTTCCATCGGAAGACACGTAGACATTGCCCGCACTATCGCGCGTATAGGCACGGGACACCAGCGTGCTGCCCGACCAGGCCGGCAACGCCCTTGTCGTGGGCATACCAGGGCGATCCCAGATGCCATAGACGCGTTGCGTGGTGCCAGTCGCGGGAAAGTCCCCGGTTTCAAATGCATTGCCAGTACCGAAGGTGACCAGCATGCCGCCACGCCCCATGAACAAGGTCTGCGGCGCCGTTGTGATGGGCAGTTGCGTCGTGACAGCCGAGGGCCCGGTACCCGTGGTGTACTGGGCTCGGAACAAGGGAAGATTGGCGGATGACGTGGATTTGTAGGCTACACCCCAGTTGTCTGCCGTCGTGCTGGACACATCGAACTTCCACAGATTGCCCTTGAGATCCCCTGCGTAGATCACATCGGCCGTACCGTCGCCGTTGTAGTCCTCCCAGCGTGGCATGGCCATGCCATTGCCGGTGCCGGCATCGGCGACGATCTTGGTATAGCGCCCGCTCCAACTGCCGCTCGAAGGGCCATCCATGTAGAGGATATAGAGCACCGCCTTGCCACCGGGAGACCTGTTGCCATTGCCCAGCAGCAGCGCATACTGGCCGTTGTTCATCTTTGCCACGGGTGTGGCCTGATTGCTGGTGGTATGGATACCCACATCGCCGGTGATATAGCCGAGATCCGCATCATCGTCCGACGTGAATTGCCATTTGAAGATGCTGGATGCATTGGACTCCGAGAAGCTCGAAGGGTCAGTCGCATCGAGAGCAAACACGGCGCGTCCACCGCGACCCAGCGATGCGAAGACATAAGACCGCCACACCGACTTGGAGCCCGATGTCACCAATACGTCAGCCGTAAAAGGATTGCCGTCCACATAGGGCCAGATCGTGCCCTGCGGCAAGGTCTCGGTGGAATCCAGTGTGAAATTGGCGTTGTTGAGCTTGGTGCGACTGGAAGTGTCGCGCTGCAGCGGCAACTCGGGCAGGCGATTGGCCAGCACCCCCGGCACATAGGCCAGCAGCTCATTGCCATTTTCCGCATCGAAGGCGTGCAGCATGCCGTCATTGGCAGCCACCCACAGCAGCTTCTTGCGGCTGCGGTTGTCACCATAGAACTTGGTGTAGTCGGAATTGCCCTGAATCAGCGCCTGGGGGCGATCCTGTATCCAGGGTGTACCGTTCACGATGGAGCCCAACAGACTATTGCCACGCTGGCGCAGAGCGGAGGCGCCCTCCAGAGATTGGTCGCCGCGCACATAGTTCAAGGCCAGCTTGGCGTTGTCCACGCTGAGCTTGTTGGCCGAAGCCGTGGTCATCTGCTCCTTATAGGCGTCGGTCAGGGAGTCCCAGCGCAAGGCGATACCCGCATTGCTGCCATTGCCGCTGTTGGTGATGATGGCGCGTGTGCCACCCGCCGCGGCGGTCTTGAGCAGCAGCCCGGCTTCCCACGAGTAATTGGCCCCGACATTGCCGTCCGCATCGATCTTGTAGGCCTCCAGCGCACCCGAATAGGTCGCATTGTCGAACTTGGCCACGTACTTGTAGCTGCCTGACACGAACTGAGAGGACGAGATGGCGGGAGCCGCATTCGAGTCCTTCGCCACGGCATCCAGCACCCGACGCAACTGGGCCTCGAGAATTTCAGGACGGCGTGCGAGAAAGTAGCCGTCCGGAACACCATCCGAGCCAGAGTTTCCATCGCTGCTCAGGCTGTCCCAGCTGGCCTGGTTGGGCGGCATGGTCAGTGTGCTGTAGGTGCCGTTTGACAGCTTTTCGCTGGAGCGGAAGTAGCCGTATTTCGCTGCGTACCACAGCGGGTCCTTGATCAGTGCATCCGTCTCGCCAACCATGTTGAAGGTCATGGGCACCAGATAGTCCTCGTTCTTGACCGTGCAGTAGGCGGAGAATTTGCTGCTGCTGCCGTCGCTGAACGAGACCGTGCCATTGCCGGTGACATTGCAGACCGTGCCGTCATACGTCTTGGTGCCAATCAGCCGCTTGCGGTAGCTGTCATCACCGCAGAGATACTGGGAGGTATCGGGCATGCCCTTGAGCTTGCCACTGCTGTAGTGCTGGTGGGTCAGGTATCGCCCATTGGCGGATTTGCCGCCCGTTTGCACCCCAATGATACTGAAGCCATGGGTTCCCGGACTGCCCCCGCAGACACCCGGGATGTCGGTGGTGATTTTGATATCCCAGCCAGAAGGCGAGCTGGCATTTGCAATCAAGTCGTAGCGCAGGAAGCCGGTGATATCCATGTCGTAGTCGCCGCCCATCAGAATGTCATTCCAGGTGACGATGAAGGAACCATAGAACTCGCCGGAACTGATGGAGGCAAAGGTCAACGGCGCACTGACATTTCCGCCGTCCTGCACGCTCTCAGGCGTGATATAGACATATTTCTTGGGATTGCTGCCAGGGATCAGTACGTCGATTCGCGGAGAGCCACCGGTCAGCGAGGCGGCCATGGTCCGGACCTTGAGTGCGTTCTCCACCGTGCCCAGATCCGAGGGCGGATTGGAGATAGTGCGAATCTTGGCGGTGTTGCCATAGAGCGCGGCGCCTGCCACCTGGTAGGTTCCGCCCATAGCGGGCGCTTCGGGACAGATGCCATTGACGTCCGACAGCGTGCCCACGGTCTTGGCTGAGCAGGCATTCTTGTCGTCCGCCGCTGTCAGCCCCTTGCCGCCCACCGAGCCTACGGAGCGCGATGTGCCTGTCAGCCCTTCGGCATCACCGATCTTGTTGACGTAGGAATCCAGATTTCCAGTGGTATTCGACAAGGTGCCAAAGGCCGTTCCTGCCTGGCCGTCAAAACTCAGCGCATTGGACGAGAACGCAAGGATATTGAGGGGCCTGCAGATGGCATTGCCATATTTTGCACGCGCATCCGTCGTGGCCAGTGGGTCGGCCCATGTCGCCACGGGCATGCCCGCCGTCGTGTCGTTGTTGCTGGATGACGGATTGTTGGGCGTAGGACTGCTGCCGTTGTAGGCGTAGTACTGCAGGGCCTGCACCACCATCTCGCCTATGGGGTTGCCCCAGGCCGGCAAATCCCCGTCGGGAGAATTGCTGGGCGTCTTGCCGCTTCCATACGAGGTGCCATTGCGTCCGAACAGGATGATGGAGTCGAAGGTCTTTATGGCACCCTTGCCCGTTTCTCGAAGGTCGTCCAGCTTCTTGGCACATTTCGAGGATTCGCTGTGGCAGAAGACACCGGTGCTGCGGTTGATCTCGTCGTCCAGATCGCGGATGTTCTTGCGCAATGCACCCGCCGTATGGTTGTTGTCGTAGCTGCCCGTGATCAGGCCGAATTCCACGCGCGCCGCAGCGTTGCTGGTGCTCGGATAGCCGAACTCCTGCAACAGGCCATAAGGCTTGTAGTTGGATGTGGAGTCCGCCGGATAGGCCTGGCAACGCTCATCGCCCAGCAGGCTGGGAACACAGGCCTTCACCTTCACCGTCAGGTCAGGGCCTACGCCGGAATAGGTGGCTCCGTCCGCAGTCTTCGAAGGAATCTTCTCTTCATGCTTGACCCCACCGTTGCCCTTGTCTGTATCGGAATAAAAGCGCGCCAGCTTGGGGCCAAAGGTGCCCAGGTTGTAGTTGTCCGTGTCATCTCTCCAGCGGCAGAGCTTGACCTCCACGGTGGACCAGAATCTGACATTGCCCTTGACCAGCCGGATATTGGGTTCCGACAAGGCAGGATTTTCACTGCTGCCCGTGACACACATGCTCAGGCCTGCATAAACATTGGCATTGGCGCCCGTCGTCTTTATCAGATCAGTGGTCGAGAATGGCGTGTAGTCACGGATATCCGCGCCACGGTAGTATTTGACGAAGGAGTGCG
This sequence comes from Delftia sp. RIT313, assembly GCF_000632165.1. NCBI lineage: Bacteria > Pseudomonadati > Pseudomonadota > Betaproteobacteria > Burkholderiales > Comamonadaceae > Delftia > Delftia sp. RIT313. The sequence goes on from NZ_JFYT01000001.1 coordinate 370,840, forward strand.
CATCCTGCACCAGCCTGGAGCCCATCAGCACCGTGGATTCGTTCTTGTCCTCGCTGCGAAAGCCTCCATAGAGCATCTTGCGCACGGTATCCAGGCGCGTCATCGTTGCCCAGTTGAGGAAATTGCCGCTCCAGTAAGACTGCGTGGCAGGACAGCTGAACTTGTTGGATTTGACGGTCCCGGTGGTGATCTCTGTTTTCGTCGCCAGCACCTTGGGGACGAAGATGCCGCTTTCATAGGCATAGCACTTCGTGGCATCGAAATAGCCGTAGTACTTGAAGTCGGGCTTGAACGTGGTGTCGATCACGCCGTCGCCATCGAGGTCCTCGAAGTCCGTGTAGACCGGCCCGAACAGGGTGTGGTCCTTCGAGGCCGTCAGCATGATCATCGGCTTGTTGGCCGATGTGACGATGTTCGGCGGAACGCCTTGACGTGGCCTGGACACTTCCAGCGGACTCGCGCCAACGGCACTGCAGGCGAACGCAGCCACCAAGCCACCTACAAAGGCCAGCAATGATTTTCTTGTATTCATTTTTCCCTCACCTCAAGGAAAGTAGATGGTCTGGAGCACCACCTGCGTGCGTTGCGAGTAGCCAAAGCCACGGGCTGTAATCCTGTACATATACGACCACTGATTTGCGTTCTCGCCCCGCGATGTGACAAGGGTTTCATCAAGATTCATCCGTACATGCTTTCTGCGGAAAATCTCTATCAGGTACTCGGGCTGCACGGCCACACCCGTAATGGCTGCAATGCCTGTATATGTTCCAAGCGGCACGCCTCCCGTAAAGTTGCAGTTGGTTGCCTTGACCGGTGTTCGACTGGGCTTGGAGTCAAAATCGTCATTCCACAGCCCCCCTTTTCCGGTAGGCCACCAGGGCTCGGCAACTGTGGCGTTGTCCTTGGCAGCGGCAGCCCAGTCCGTGGTCGTATAGCTGGTATCAGCCATGTAGCAAAGCCCGCCCTTGCAGGTGGAAGAAAAGTCGTTGGGATTGAGTTCCTGAACTCCACGAGAGCAGGAGGCATTGGTGCGCAACGCGGTCTCGACATTCAGGATGTCCCGCTCCGCATCCCTCAGTGCCGATTCGGCCGCTTGGCGCGCCGCCTCCTGATCCTGTTGATTGCGTGCCAACCCCTCGGACAGGGTGGATTGCTTGACCATCCACAGCGTGATACCCGTGATGGCAACCAACAGCAGCATCACGACAACCAGCGCCACGCCACGTTGATGATTGATTTTTTGTTGCGACGACATGATCACGCGATCTAGTAACTTTGCTTCAGGCCATTGCGAGCGCCGAAAACCTGGACAAGCCGGGTATAGGTCTCTCCTGTCGGCTGGCTCTTTTCCACTTCCTGGCAATCCACATACTTCCGCTCACTGCCGGATTTGTCGGCGATACGGGTTCTGCCATTGAGGGTCTTGGTCAGAATGCAGACCCGAATGGAGACAACGCGCTGCCAGCCAGTCATGGTGACACCGTCGATGACGGTACTTGACAGTCCATTGACCTCCTTGGCCGTATAGAAGCGATCCGGGGAAAGCGTCTGATTCGTCGAATAGATGCCATAGGTGAATTGCATGTCCTCGATGCCCGCCAGCAGTGGCTGGTAGGCCGTGCTGTCCGCCGTGCCATGCGGGCTTTTGCCATTGCCGCTGCAAACCAGGCTCTTGGTGCTCACCTCACTTCGCCCCACATACACCGTGCCTGCACTGAGTGCATAGCGGTTGGAGCCGAACAGCGGCAGGCGGGGTGGCTTGCCATCTGCGATGGTCACACCCTTGGCATCCTTGTTGCGCTCGCTGTTGCTGGGATCGGAAGCCACGTCCCGCCCCGTGCAGTCGAAACGCGAACCCGTTGCGCCCCCCATCGAATCGCTGGTGAAGTAATTGATCACCAGGGTGTCGGGGTCATTGGCGGTCTCCGTCCCGCAGAGGCTGGTGGCAACGTCAAGCTTTGCACCATCGCAGCCATAGATCCCGGTCTGAAAGGCCGTGGGAGGCCAGCCGCTGGCGGGATCCGCCCAATCGGTAGACACCCGCGAAGTAGCAGGGATGGGCGGATAGGTGTCATACATACCAGTCTGGCTTACATCCACCGGGATGGGCAACGCTGGCGCCGGATAGAAGCCGGCATTCATGATGGCGCGCCCCATCATCTGCATGGCAAATGCCCCCGTCTCGCTGCTGACAGTACTGCGGTCCTGGGCGCGCTGGGAATCCACTGATGCCGTGTACACAAAAACGGCGGCAAGTATGATGACCATGCTGATGGCCAGTGCCACCATCAGCTCCACAAGAGTCATGCCACGCTGTGGCTGGATGTGCGTTTTCATAGCTCAGGGCACGAAAGAAAAACGGGAGCAGCGCACCCCTTCGACCGCCTTGGCTTCTGCCGGACAACAGGTCTGCCGAGCCATGCCGCTCTGGTCAGCATTGCAGGTGGGTGCCTTCTGCAACGTGGCATCCGAGCTGCCGTCGGTGAACTCCTTGTCGAACCACATGAGGGTCACGGTAATTCCATCGCGCTTGTTGCCTGAAAGCATGGCACCGCCCTGCGGCATGCTGTCGCGGACCTTCTGGCGCCAGGTCAGCAGATCGAAAGTGGCCCGCTCGCTGGAAGTGCAGGCCGCCGTGTTGCAGTTCTTGCTCACGGAGAAACTGTCCTTTTGCTGCGCGGTCCAGTCAGAGGCGATCGTATACAGAGAGGCAACTTCGCTGCCGCTCTGCATGAAGCTCGGGCCCGCAGCATCGGCGTTGATGCGAATGCGTTCCGACAGGTCGAATACAAGGCCGGTCCCTGCGGCGCGCGACATGGTGGTGATCCGGTATTTCGTCGTGGCCGCCTGCAGCCCAGCCAGGCCCAGCAGGCCGATGGACATAATGATCAGCGCGACCATCATCTCAATCAGCGTTACGCCTTCATGAGTGCGGCGTGTCATGGCATGAGCGAATTTCATTCTTGGCCCTCAGCAGGACTTGTCGCCTGGGATGCTCCTGGAACGTCCCTGGGCATCAATGCAGATATTGGAGCCATACCTCTGGGTGTAAGAGCTGTCCTTGTCCTTGTAGAAAAGGCCAAACTGGGAAGAGCTGGGCAAGGACGGCGAACCGGAGGAATTGAACATGATGGACCTGACCGGAGTGGTGCCCGCAGCAGACAGGAGCACGTCGCTGCCGTTAGCCACCCGGGCGAAGATCAGATCGCCATCCACCGCAGGCTTGGTGGCGGTGGCATCGCAACTGGTGTTCAAAAAGGCAATCCAGCCGACCTGCCAGTCACTGCCCGTCGTCGTACATACAGGTGCCGCATCAGCCGCCTTGCTGCTCATGCACATGGTGACGCAGGTATTGCGGCTTACGGATTCACTCCTGGCACGCAGGATTGAGCCCGAGAACTCGCCGCCCACGCCGTTCATCTTGCTTTTGACGATGTAGTCGCCAATCGAAGGCGCAGCCAGCATCGCCAGCACTACGGCAATGGCCAGCGTCACCATGAGTTCAATCAAGGTGAAGCCTCGGACCCGCGTTGCGCGCGGAAACAGAAACTTGCAAAAGGACATATTTGATTATTGCTTTGTGATCGCGCAAGGATGGAACCGTTCGGCGGTCACACGACGCCGCCTGTCATTGCGCCAGACTGGTCCGGCAGGCACGCCGCGTTTTCGGCCACATCCGCTGCAGATGTGTCATGCAAGAATTCACCAGTTCCGCATTCGCACAGATCAGCCCACCTACCAGTTTCAATCACCATGAGCGACTTGCCCTTACCCCTGAACCGGTTGCGTCAGTCGCTGATGGGCATGGTCTTGCTGGCGCTTCTTGCGTCTACCGGCTGCGCGGGCTTGCCCAGTCAGGTGGAAAGACCCGTGACCCGGGCACTGACCAATTCCTCTGTCACCCCCCTGGGCCAGTTGATCCAACAGCAGCGCTCCGAGGCGGGAAGCAAGCAGACCTCCGCCTTCACCCTCCTGTCCGGCGCCCAGGCCGCCTATGGCGCCCGGCTGGCACTGGTCGAGGGAGCGCAGCAGACGCTGGACCTGCAGTACTACGCCATCCATGCTGACGAGAGCACGCAGCGCCTGCTGCGCGGCGTGGTCGAGGCAGCACGGCGTGGCGTGCGCGTGCGCGTGCTGCTGGACGATTTCCACAGCACGGGCGCGAATGCGCAGGTCATGCGCCTGGCCTTTGTGCCGGGTATCGAGATGCGCATGTTCAATCCTCTGGCGGGCGCGCGCAGCTCGGCGCTGGGCCGGGCCTATACGCTGCTGACGGATTTCCAGCGGGCCCAGCAGCGCATGCACAACAAGCTGTTCATCGCCGACAACGCCATGGGCGTGATTGGGGGACGCAATCTGGGCGATGCGTATTTCGATGCGGACAGCGCCAGCAATTTCGTGGACCTCGACGTGCTGGCGGCAGGGCCGGTGGTCGGGGACCTGTCACGCAGCTTTGACAGCTATTGGAACAACCAGCGCGCCTATCCCGTCCAGTCGCTGATCAGCCTCAAGGAGCTCAAGCAGTTGCGCGAGCGCTTTGCGGGAGATGATGACCAGGCGCAGGAGGAGGACCCCACGCCTGCCGTTCCCCCAAAGGAGGCAAAGGCAGATGACCAGACGGCTGAACAGCGCCGGATCATCTGGGACCAGCAGCCCATGGATTTGCGAAAGGCTCGCTGGACCTGGGCATCGGCCGCCGTGCTGGTAGATGAGCCCGCCAAAATTCCGTTGGACAGGGATGACGGCCCAGGCTCCATCACAAGCGCTGGCACGGATGCGTCCGCACAGGCCAGCCCCGCGCCGAACGGCCCGCAGGCCAGGCCTGCCGGCACGCTGTCCATGGGCCAGCCGGCTGGCGCCCTGCGCCAGGCGGCGCGTCCGGTGCTGGAGGCCGATTCGGTGGTCGATGGCCTGCTGGCCCTGGTGCGCAAGACCCGGCGCGATCTGCTGGTGGTCTCGCCCTATTTCGTGCCGGGCCCGGACATGATGGAGGCGTTTCGTGGCGCACGGCAACGCGGAGTGCGCGTGCGCATCCTGACCAATTCGCTGGCTTCCAACGATGCACCTTTGGCCCATGCCGGCTATGCGCGCCACCGCAAGGCGCTGCTGGAGATGGGCGTTGAACTCTACGAGATGCGCAGCACGGCGGCCAGCGTCCGCTCTGCATTCGGCTCGGGCAGCACGGGTGGCGGCGGTCCTTCGGGTTCCACAGGCGCCTCGCGTGCAATGCTGCACTCCAAGCTGCTGGTGGTGGACGGGCATCTGGTGGCAGTCGGCTCGATGAACCTGGATCTGCGCTCCCAGTTGCAGAACACCGAGATTGCCCTGCTCATCGCCAGCCGCGAGTTCGGCCGCCTGGCCACGCAAAGCATTGACGAGGGCCTGCAGGATGGCAGCTGGCGCGTCGAGCTCGACAAGGATGGCGAGCTGGTGTGGCGGGCTTCGGAAGACAGTGAGCGCGGTGACGAGCACAGCGAGCCCGATGCCAGCTGGGGCCTGCGCCTGATGCTCAAGCTCATTGGCCCGCTGGCGCCCGACCATCTGCTGTGACCGGCCGATCGCGCTAAAGCCCGGCCCACTCCTGGCGCCGCGCCAGCGCTTGTACCCACAGCGTGATCTCGCGCTGGTCAGTCTGCGTGCGCACTTCCTGATAGGCCTGCTCGGCTTCGGGAAAGCGGCGGCGCAGCAGGTTCAGCCATTGCTTGAGGCGGCCTGCGCGCTGGCGCGGCTCCAGATCCTCGCAGACCATGTCCCAGAAACGCTGGACCTGCGGCACCAGGTCGCTCCAGAACACCTGTGCTGCAAGCTGTTCCGCCGGTGCCTGCCCGCCTTCCACGGCAGCGCGAATGGCCAGCGCCAGGCCTGGGTCGGCAACGATTCCCCGGCCCAGCATCAGATCGCCGCAGCCCGATTGCTCACGGCAGCGCAGCGCATCCTCCACCGTCCAGATCTCGCCATTGGCCACCACGGGCACGGTCACGGACTCGCGGATGCGCGGGATCATGTCCCAGTAGGCAGGCGGACGGTAGCCGTCGAGCTTGGTGCGGGCGTGGACGACGATTTCGCAGGCGCCACCGGCCTGCATGGCCTGGGCGCATTCGGTCATCAGGGTCGTGTCGTTGAAACCCAGGCGCATCTTGGCCGACACAGGCATGGCCGCCGGCACGGCTGCACGCACGGCACCCACCACGCGCGCGATCTGCTCCGGGTCCTGCAGCAGCGCAGCACCGCCGCCATGGCGGTTGACCACCTTGGCGGGGCAGCCGAAGTTCAGGTCGATGCCTTCCGGACCCAGGCGCGCCAGATTGGCCGCATTGGCCGCCATGCTGTCCGGGTCCGAGCCCAGCAGCTGTGCACGCACAGGGACACCTGCCAGCGTCCGGCTGCCATTGTTGAGCTCCGGCATGGTGCGCAGGAACACCTTGTCGGGCAGCACGGTCCCCGTGACGCGGATGAACTCCGAGACACAGCGGTCTGCGCCGCCCACGCGCGTGAGCACATCGCGCAGCACGAAATCAAGCAAGCCCTCCATGGGCGCCAGCAACAGTCTCATCACCTATGTCGCGAGGCCTGCGCCCCGTCTTCCTGTTACAGATCAAACAATATTTCTGCGACCGGCATCGGCCGCCAGCCTCTGGAAATCAGCGCCCGCCCATGCGATGGCAAGCGATTGTGCGCTTGCCGCAGAACACCGGGTGGACCAGTTGTCATGGCTTCTTCACGCCACGGTCATTCATGTAACGTGCAATCGGGGCTTGTCGGACTCCCTGCCCCCACCATGCTGCTGCAAAAAACCGCCAAGGCCCTTGAAGAGCTGCAGCCCGGCCGCCGCAGCCTGCCGCTGCGCGAGCGCTCGGTGCTGCTGATGGCCGATGGCCGCACCGAGGAGCAGTTGCAGCAGGTGCTGGGCGCACAGGCCGGCGAACTGATCGAACAACTGATCGCCAGCGGCCACCTGCAGCGCCTGGCTGGCCAAGCCGCCGAATCATCCCCCCCGGCTCATGCTCAGGCCCCCTTCATGGCACCGGCCGCTGCGAAGGAATCCAGCCCGCCCGGCCCCGCCACCACGCTGAATCTTGCCGGCACACGCATGTACCTGTTCGATATGTGCGAGCGCATGTTCGCCAACCGCCATGAGGACAAGGCCCAGGTGCTGCGCCATCTGCTGCGCGAGGCGCGCGATCTTCAGGCACTGCAGGCCGCCGCCCTGCAGTTGCTGCAGACCGTGCAGGAACATGCGGGCGACGAGCGCGCCGATGCCCTGCGCGAGCGCCTGCGGCATCTGCTGCCCCAGGAGGCAGCGACGGCACAGGGCGTCTAGACGAAACGAAGGGTGGACGCGCGCGCGATCAGCGCGGCGCCAGGCGCCACAGCGAGGTGAGCTCGGCGGCGCGTGCCGCGTGCAGCGGATCGGTGGAGTCCGCAGCCTTTCCATGGCGCGGGCGGATGTCCTCGCGGCCCAGGACCTGCAGGCCTGCGGCATCGATCCAGCCCAGCAGTTCCTCGCGCGAGCGCAACTGCAGGTGCTCGGCCAGATCCGACAGGATCAGCCAGCCTTCGCCGCCCGGCAGCAGATGTGCAGCAAGGCCCTCGACAAAACCGCGCAGCATGCGGCTGCCTTCGTCATAGACGGCCTGCTCCAGCAAGGAGCTGGCCTTGCCCGGCAGCCACGGCGGATTGCAGACTACCAAGGCGGCCCGGCCTTCAGGGAACAGGTCCGCCTTGCGCAGGCTCACGCGCTGCGCCAGACCCAGCCGCTGCAGGTTGGCCTGCGCGCAGGCCAGTGCCCGGTCGCTCAGGTCAGTGGCCACCACCTGCCGCACGCCACGGTGCAGCAAGAGAGCGGAAAGCACACCCGTGCCCGTGCCGATATCCCAGACGGCGGCATCAGCCTGCTGGGCTGCGGCCGGCAGGGGCGCCTGCGCCACCAGATCCAGGTACTCGCCGCGCACCGGGGAGAACACGCCGTAGTGCGGGTGAATGCTGAACTCCGGCATGCCCGGCACGGCCAGGGCCACGCCCTTCTTGCGCCACTCATGTGCGCCCAGGGCACCCAGCAGTTCACGCAGGGGAACGATCACACTGTGCGCACCCTGGTCGGCGGGAATCTCGCCCCAGGCTTCGCGACAGGCTTCGCTCCAGTCCGGCGCGCGGCGCAGGGCACAGTGCCAGCGGGTATCGAGCTCGATCATCACGCTGGACAGGATGCGCGCACGCTGCGCCAGTGCCTGGCGGTGCAGGTGGAAGGCGTGGGGAAAGACCGGCTTGGCGTCTTCCTTGCCGGCGCGGCGCTGGCGCGCCTTGGCGGAAGTCTCACGTGCGGGCTTGTCGAGGCGGCGGCCCAGGGCCGACAGCAACTGCCGGGCATTCTGGAAATCGCCGCGCCACAGCATGGCCTGGCCTTCGCAGGCCAGGCGGTAGGCGCTGTCGGCGGCCAGGCTGTCGTCAGCGATGACGATGCGGCGCGGTGCGGTCATGGTGCTGTCCGCGCGCCACAGGGCAACCTGGGTGGCCTCGTGCTCCTGCCACTGCAGCAGGGACCAGTTCTGGGAAGAGGACAAGGCCTGCTGCTCCGTGAGTGATGGGTGGATGGTTTGGCGAATCGATCAGTTCAGTGCGCGCTTGAGCCGCACTTCCTCGATCTTGAGAGCGCCAACCTGGGCCGTCTTGGCGGTGGACATTTCGCGCTTGAAGCCGGCGAGCTCATGGAAGCGCAGCGCGCGTTCATTGCGCAGCGGCACCCACGAGGTGACATTGGTGCAGCCTTCTTCGAGCAGGCCGTCGCGTGCGGCGTCCCACAGGGCCACGCCCACACCCTGATTCCAGTGCGTGGGAGAGGCATAGATGGCCCAAATTTCACCGGTGGTCTGGCGCGACTTCTCATCGCGCGAGCGGTCGAAACCGACGAAGCCGACGATCTTGTCGCCGTCGATGGCGACCTGAACCTGGGGTTCGCAAAATTCGATGGCTTCGCGCCAATAGGCCTGGCGTTTTTCTACCGACGACATGCTCTTGAGCTGGTCATCGGGAACCAGACCGCGATAAGCCTCCATGGCGGAAGCAGTATGGATCTGGGCAATCGCTTTTGCATCGCGGAGAGTGGCTGGACGAACCTGGATACTAGACATGGAAAAACCGAAACGAAAACAGGTGAAAATAGAAGGGCGTGATTTTCACAGGAATCGCGCTTTTTGCGTGCGTTGCGGCTCTTAGCCATGCACGCAAGTACGGCTGTGCTCGTTTTCTTGCCCTCGGCATTGGGATGTGCTATGTGCTCTCCAAAAAAGAGCAGCTGGTGCATGCGACACAAGGCTTGGCAAGGAATCAGTTGACAATTTCTCACGATGCAGGCAAGCCCGGCAACGGCGAGAAATCACCCCCTCGCTCACAGCCAGCGGCGCATCAACTCCATGATGCGGTCGAACCTTGCTCCATAGGGCGGATACAGCATCGAAGCCCCCGACCAGCGCGACTGCACGAACACCGCTTTCTGATGGCTCAGCCGTGCAAAGCCCTGCTCCGAATGGTAGGCACCCCAGCCGCTGTCGCCCACGCCGCCGAAGGGCAGGTTCTCGTGGGCGAAGTGCAGCAGGGTGTCGTTGACCGTCACCCCGCCGCTGATGGTGCGTGACAGCACGGCATCACGCACTTTCTCATCGCGGCCGAACCAGTACAGCGCCAGCGGCCTGGGCCCCGCATTGATGGCCGAGACCACGTCATCCAGCCTGTCGTAGCTGATCACGGGCAGGATGGGGCCGAAGATCTCCTCCTGCATGAGCTGCATCTGGCTGGTGGCATTGAAGACCAGGGCCGGCGCCATCTGGCGCTCCACGGCATCGCCCCAGGCCATGTCGGCGCTCTCCTGGCCGGCTCCGCCATCCTCCATCCACTCGACATGCGCCCCCATGCCCTGGGCCTGGCGCAGCATCTGCCGCAGGCGCGCCAGGTGGCGCTTGGTGAGGATGGCCGCATAGTCCGGATTGCCGGCAAAGCGCGGGAACAGCCGCCGCGCCGCGGTGCGGAAGGCCTCGGCAAACTCCGCCTCCTGCCCGCGCGGCAGCAGCACGTAGTCGGGGGCGATGCAGGTCTGGCCCGCGTTGACGAGCTTGCCATGCGCGATCTTGAGCGCGGCCTCCTTCAGGTCGCAGTCGGTGGAGATGATGCAGGGCGACTTGCCACCGAGCTCCAGCGTTGTCGGCGTCAGGTGCGCCGCCGCCGCCTGGGCCACGCGCCGGCCCACGGCAGTCGAGCCGGTGAACAGCAGATGGTCGAAGTGCAGGCCCGAGAACTGCGTGGCAATGCTCACATCGCCTTCGATGACGGCGAATTCCTCGGGCGCGAAAAACTGCCCCACCAGCGCTGCCAGCTGGGCCGAGGTGTGCGGCGTGAGTTCGCTGGGCTTGAGCATGACGCGGTTGCCCGCCGCCAGGGCCGTGATGGCCGGCCCCAGCGCCAGTTGCACCGGATAGTTCCACGGGGAAATCACCCCCACCACGCCCAGCGGCTGGCGCTCTATCCAGCCCCGGCCGGGCATGAGCATCAGCGGCGTTCGCACCCGCTGGCGCCCCGACCAGCGCGCCAGATGGCGCAGCGTGTGCTTGAGCAGGTTGCGCAGCACGAACAGCTCCACCATCTCGGTCAGCCGTGGCGAGCGCATGCCGAAGTCGGCCTGCACGGCGGCAGCCAGCACGGGGCCGTGCTCGTCCAGCAGCTTTTGCATGCGCAGCAGGCGCTCGCGGCGTACCAGCAGGGGCACGTCCACCTGCGCCCGGCTGGCCTGGTACTGAAGGTCGAAGACGCGGTGGAGATCCAGCTGGGTCATAGGCTCAATGGTAAGAAGACACTTGCATGCGCCGCATTCCAAGGATGCGGCGCGGCACATGTTGGCATGCAGCGGCAGGAAAAAAAAGGGAGCCTTGCACGGGCTCCCGAGGGTTTCAGACTATACGGGCCGCCACGCGCGGCCTGGGCACGAAGATGCACAGGCCGCGTAAAGGCTGCAGCAAGACGCTTCAGGGCTCGCGCACTTCACGGGGCTGAACGTCGGTCACCTCGCCCGCACCCGGCAGTACGCCAGCACCGGCGCGGCGGCCACCGCCCTCGGCAGCGCCATAGGCGCGCTGCGGACGCTGTGCCATCCACTCGGAGCCGGAGCGGTACACGGTCTGCCAGCCCGCCCGCGGGCTCATGCGCATGGCCCAGGGCATCACCGGCTGGCCGGTGAGCCTGGCCCACAGCGCCCGCACGGCCCAGACCAGGGCCAGCAGCGCCGCGGCGGTCAGCAGGCTGACAAAGAAGACCAGGCCCACAAGCATCAGCAGGATGCGAACGGCCCAGCGGGTCAGGGTGGCGACAAAATCGTTCAAAGCAAAGCCTTTCTTGGCTGGCCCGGTGCGTCAGGCGGGGTCTGCCGCATCGAACCGGAATACGCCCGGCTCCAGTACCGGGTCCACATGTACCGCAATCGTGCTCTTGGGCGGGAAGCGCCCTTCGAGCAGCAGTTTCGACAGCGGATTCTCGATCCGCTGCTGTATCGCGCGCTTGAGCGGCCGGGCCCCGAAAACGGGATCGAAGCCCACCTTGGCCAGTTCGGCCAGTGCCTGGTCGGACACCTGCAGCGCAAGGTCCATTTTCTCCAAACGACGCTCCAGCAGCTTGAGCTGAATCCTTGCGATCGACTCGATATTCTTCGCGTCGAGCGCATGGAAGACCACGGTTTCGTCGATGCGGTTGAGGAATTCGGGTCGGAAATGGTTCTTGAGTTCCCCCCAGACCGCATCTTTCACATCATCGTAGTCCTCGCCGACCATGGCCTGGATCAGCAAAGAGCCTATGTTGCTCGTCATCACGATGACCGTGTTCTTGAAGTCCACGGTGCGGCCCTGGCCATCGGTCAGGCGACCATCGTCCAGCACCTGCAGCAGCACGTTGAACACGTCGGGATGGGCCTTTTCGACCTCATCGAGCAGCAGCACGCTGTAGGGCTTGCGGCGCACGGCCTCGGTCAGGTAACCGCCTTCCTCGTAGCCCACGTAGCCAGGCGGCGCACCAATCAGGCGGGCCACGGAATGCTTTTCCATGAACTCGCTCATGTCGATGCGCACCAGATGGTCCTCGCTGTCGAACAGGAAGCCGGCCAGCGCCTTGCACAGCTCGGTCTTGCCCACGCCCGTGGGGCCCAGGAACAGGAAGGAGCCCGTGGGCCGGTTGGGATCGGACAGGCCCGAGCGCGAGCGGCGAATGGCATTGGCCACGGCCGAGATGGCCTCGTCCTGGCCGACGACGCGGTCATGCAGCCGGTCCTCCATGCGCAGCAGCTTGTCCTTCTCGCCCTGCATCATCTTGGCCACGGGAATGCCAGTAGCACGGCTGACCACTTCGGCAATTTCTTCGGCGCCGACATGGGTGCGCAGCAACCTGTGGGCGGGTGCGCCGCCCTGCCCCTGCTCGTTGGCCTGGGCTTCGTTGAGCTGCTTTTCCAGCGAGGGCAGCTTGCCGTACTGCAGCTCGGCCACCTTGTTGAAGTCGCCCTTGCGCTTGAGCTCCTCGATCTGGATGCGGATCTGGTCGATCTCCTTGCGGATCTGCTCGGAGCCCTGGGCGCTGGCCTTCTCGCTCTTCCAGACCTCTTCCAGGTCGGCGTACTCGCGCTCCAGGCTGCCGAGTTCTTCCTCGATCAGTTGCAGGCGCTTTTGCGAGGCCTCGTCCTTTTCCTTCTTCATGGCCTCGCGCTCGATCTTGAGCTGGATCATGCGGCGCTCGAGCTTGTCCATGACCTCGGGCTTGGAGTCGATCTCGATCTTGATCTTGGCCGCCGCCTCGTCGATCAGATCGATGGCCTTGTCGGGCAGGAAGCGGTCGGTGATGTAGCGGTGGCTCAGCTCGGCCGCAGCCACGATGGCCGGGTCGGTGATGTCCACGCCGTGGTGGGCCTCGTAGCGCACCTGCAGTCCGCGCAGGATGGCGATGGTGTCCTCCACGGAAGGCTCCTCGACCAGCACCTTCTGGAAGCGCCGCTCCAGCGCCGCATCCTTTTCGATGTACTTGCGGTATTCATCGAGCGTGGTCGCGCCGATGCAGTGCAGCTCGCCGCGCGCCAGGGCCGGCTTGAGCATATTGCCCGCGTCCATGGCGCCATCGGCCTTGCCCGCACCGACCATGGTGTGGATCTCGTCGATGAACAGGATGATGCGGCCCTCTTCCTGCGCCACTTCCTTGAGCACGGACTTCAGGCGTTCCTCGAAGTCGCCACGGTACTTGGCGCCGGCCAGCAGGCCCGCCATGTCCAGCGACAGCACGCGCTTGTTCTTGAGGCTTTCGGGCACCTCGCCGGCCACGATGCGCTGGGCCAGGCCCTCGACGATGGCGGTCTTGCCCACGCCGGGCTCGCCGATCAGCACGGGGTTGTTCTTGCTGCGGCGCTGCAGCACCTGGATGGAGCGGCGGATTTCGTCGTCACGCCCGATCACCGGATCGAGCTTGCCGATGCGCGCGCGCTCGGTCAGGTCCATGGTGTATTTCTTGAGGGCCTCGCGCTGGCCTTCGCCTTCGGCGCTGTCCATGGTCTGGCCGCCGCGCACGGCGTTGATGGCCGACTCCAGGCTGGAGCGCGTCACGCCGCTTTCCTTGAGCAGTTGGCCTGCGCGCGTGGAAGAGCCGCTGCTGTCGGTCAGCGCCAGCAGGAACAGCTCGCTGGCAATGAACTGGTCGCCGCGCTTGAGGGCTTCCTTCTCGGTCGCCTGCAGCAGCCGGCCCAGCTCGGAGCCGACCTGCACCTGGTCCTGGTGCTGCACGCGCGGCAGATCGGCCAGGGCCTTCTCGGCTGCGGCCTGCAGCTGGCCCACGTTGGCGCCGGCGCGCTGCAAGAGCGAGCGCGGACCATCGTCCTGGCGCAGCAGCGCCACGAGCAGGTGCAGGGGTTCGATATTGGATTGGTCACCGCCCAGGGCCAGCGTTTGCGCGTCGGCCAGGGCTTCCTGGAACTTGGTTGTCAGTTTGTCGATTCGCATGGTGTTTCTTTTCGCTCCTGAAACAGGGTCATTGCGATTTATCTGATACCGGCAGGGCAAATTTCAAGCCATGCCCGGTCTGCAAGGACAGACGCTTGCGCCAGATCAAGGCCGGCGAGGCCGGCCATCCTTCTCAAGCATTGCGCTGAAAAATCGAGAACTGCGTAGGCGTAACGCCCAAATGCGCCCGGAAGCTGCGTACCAGGTGGCTGGCGCTGGAAAAGCCGCAATCCAGCGCCAGCTCGGCCAGCGGCGGCACGTTGCGCGCAGACAGGGCGCGCCGTGCCCGGGCCAGGCGCTGCTGCAGCACCCATTCGTGCACCGTGCAGCCCATGCTCTGGCGGAACATGCGTGCGAAATGGAATTCGGAGAGGCAGGCCTGTCTCGCTAGTGCCGGCAGCGACACGGCCTTGGAGTCATGCAGATGCGCCTCGACATGGGCCAGCACCCTGCGCCGCATGGCCGCAGAAAGCCCGCCCAGCGGCCGCTGCAGCGCCTGCAGCTGGCGCGGCGTGGCGGACTGCAGCACCAGCCGGTCCACCAGCTGCTGGCCAATGGCATCGGCCGCCAGTTGCTGCTGCGGGTCCTGCCAGTCCAGCTGCATCAGCGCACGGGCACCGGCGTGGAAGGCCTGATCGTCCCCATAGATCTGCGCACGCAAGGTGCGCGAGCGGGGCTCGGCATCCAGCATGCGGACCACGCGCCCCGCCCAGGCCAGGTCGGACACATACAGGTGCAGGAACTGCACGGGCGAGCGCACCAGCCAGTGCGATTCGTCCTCTGGCGTGAAGATGCAGATGCGCCCCGGCGCCCCCATGGCCTCGGGCCGCGCCTTGAGCTGCGAGCCCTCGCCCCCGGCCAGGTAGACCGACAGCGTGTGGTGACCGGGCTGGCAGTAGCGCACCTCGTCGTCCACATTGGCCCAGACGGCCAGCTCCACCCCTTCGCTCAGGCGCACGCGCCGCTGCAGCCGGGCCTTGGAGCGTGACAGCACCTGGCACAGGTGGCTGGAGGGCAGCTCGGGCAGCGGCGTGGGCGTCATGGCAGCGATTGTGGTCCCGCAGCCATACCGACGCATGGCGCCAGGCCATCAAACCGCAGGAATCTGCCATGCCCGCCCAGCCTGCGGCGCCATCATCAACGGCCATGACTGCCACCCTCTATGCCCTGGTCGTGCTGATCTGGGGTTCGACCTGGATCGCCCTGAAGCTGCAGCTGGGCGCCGTGCCCGTGGAGCTGTCCATTGCCTACCGCTTTGCGCTGGCCGCCGTGCTGATGTTCGCCTGGCTAGCCTGGTCGCGACAGCTGCGCGTGCCCCGCGGCCCGGCGCTGCCGCGCGTGCTGGCGCAGGGCCTGTGCCTGTTCAGCTTCAACTTCGTGTGCTTCATGCATGCCAGCGAGACGCTGGCCAGCGGCCTGGCCGCCGTGGTGTTCTCCAGCGCCAATCTCTGGAACGCGCTGCTGGCGCGCATCATCCACGGCCGCAGGCTGGCGCCCCATGTGCTGGCCGGCAGCCTCTTTGGCCTTGCAGGCCTGGTGGCGCTGTTCTGGCCCGAGCTGCGCGCAGGCCGGCATGCCAGCCTGCCTGGCCTGGCCTGGGCGGTGCTGGGCACGCTGTGCTTTTCCTGCGGGAACATGCTGTCTGCGTCGCTGCAGTCCATGGGCTGGCGGCCCGCACAGACCAATGCCTGGGGCATGCTGGCCGGCACGCTGCTGCTGACCGGCTATGCGCTGGTGGCAGGCCTGCCCTGGCGCTTCGATGCCAGCTGGACCTATGTGGGCTCCTGGCTGTACCTGGCCATTCCAGGCTCGGTGATTGCGTTCACGGCCTACCTGACCCTGGTGGGCCGGCTGGGTCCGGAGAAGGCGGCCTATGCGACAGTGCTGTTCCCCATTGTTGCGCTCAGCATCTCGGCGCTTTTCGAGGGCTATGTCTGGACGCCGCTGGCCGTGGGCGGGCTGCTGCTGGTGATGTTCGGAAACCTGCTGGTGTTCCGCCCGCCGCAATGTTTACGGGGCGCCGCGCTCAAGACCTGAAGGCCCGCCGCCTCACTGGCGCCAGCGCGCCAGCGCCTCTTCGTCGCTGACGCGCGCATCCACCCAGCGCGCGCCCTCGGGCGTCTGTTCCTTCTTCCAGAAAGGCGCCAGCGACTTGAGGTAGTCCATGATGTATTCGCAGGCCTGGAAGGCCATGCCCCGGTGCGAGGCGGTGACGGCCACGAGCACGATCTGGTCCAGGGGCTGCAGCGGACCGATGCGGTGGATGACGCGCGCGCCATGGATGCCGAAGCGCTGGACCGCCTCGTCGATGATGGCCTCGATGGATTTCTCGGTCATGCCCGGGTAGTGCTCCAGCTCCATGCTGGCCACGGCGGCGCCCTCGTTGCGGTCACGCACCGTGCCGATGAAGCTGCAGACCGCGCCCACGCGCGCGTCGCCGCCGCGCAGTGCGGCGAGTTCGGCCGATACGTCGAAATCCTCGGTCTGGATGGATACACGGGCTGCTTGCATGCCCGCATTGTCGCAGGGCGGCGGCGCACCAGGGTGTGATGAACGCGGTAGCATTGCCCTCCCCCGCCCCCAGCGCTTTTTTGCTGCGGCGGGCCATGCATGGCCACACTCACGATCACCACCCCCGAATACACGCTCTACCCGTCGCCGCGCAACGAGCAGCGCGTGGTCTACGAGCACCAGCTGTTCGTGTCCCATCCCTACACCATCATCCATCTGCCCGACTACAACTTTCGCGGCAAGGCCACGCTGTTCGCAGCCCACCGCCTGGCCGACGGCAAGATGGGTCAGCTCGTGAGCTGCGAGCTGGCCGAGGACCTTGCACGCTTCGAGCGCCTGTTCGAACCCGATTGAGGCGCGCCATGGACGAGACCAGCCAGATACAGCCGCCGCCGAGCTTTGCCGCCCTGTATGCCGACCGGCACGGCCGGCTCAAGGCATCGATTGCAGACGTGGTCGGGCGCTATGAATTGTGCGAGGACCTGGCCAGCCACCTGGTCGAGCAGGCGCAGACGCTCTATCACTCCGGCAACTCCTCGGAGCAAGGCGTGCTGCTGGGCATGCACGCGGGCCTGGCGGCCGAGGGCTCCATCGTCAGCCCTGGCGAGGCGCGCTGGATCGTGCAGCGCCTGGCCGAGCTGCTGGAGTGGCAGGCACCGCTGCTGCCCGATGCATCACCCCCTCCCGGCGCCGAAGGCGCAGCCTGACAGCCCTCCAGGCGCTCAGGCGCGCTACACTGCGCGCCATGCCTGCAATCTTTGCCTTCCCCACATGCCACGGTGATGCCGTGCGCCTGTGCCTGGGCAAAGCCTGCAAACCCCAGCTCGTCTGACCGGAGCTGAGGTTCCGTCCAGATGAGCGACGGAACCGGCCCGGCAGCCTCCATCTCCCCTTCCCGCATCCCTTCAGGCGCCTGCCTTTCCGCCCTCGGTCTGGCCGGTGGCTGCGTCCGGTCGTTCATTGTTTGAATCACCCGAAGGGATCTTCCATGTCTTTGCCTTCCACCACCTCGCCGCAAGCCCGATTCCAGGGGCTGTGGCTTCCGCTGGTCACGCCCTTTCTTCCTGGAGATGAGGCGGCGGTGGACCACGGGGCGCTGCGCGCCCTGGTGCAGCACTACAACGCCACCGGCATCGCCGGCTACGTGGCCTGCGGCTCGACCGCCGAGGCCGCCGCGCTGAGCGAAGCGGAGCACGATGCCGCCCTGTCCACCATCCTCTCAGCGGCCCAGGGCATGCCCGTGGTCATGGGAGTTTCCGACTGCCACCTGGGGCATGCGCTGGCCCGCGTTCAGGCACTGAACGCCCTGCCGCTGGCCGGCATTCTGGTGCCCGCGCCGCATTACATACGCCCGTCGCAGGCGGGGCTGCTGCAGTGGTTCACGGCGATTGCCGAGCGCAGCGCCCATCCGGTCATCGTCTACGACATTCCCTACCGCACCGGCGTGGTGCTGGAGCTGGCCACGCTGCGTGCGCTGGCCGCACATGAGCGCATCGTGGCCATCAAGGATTGCGGGGGCGATGCCGCCAAGACCCAGGCACTGATCGCCGATGGGCAACTGCAGGTGCTGGCTGGCGAAGACGCGCAGATCTTTTCCACGCTGGCCCTGGGCGG
Organism: Delftia sp. RIT313; assembly: GCF_000632165.1. Taxonomy (NCBI): domain Bacteria; kingdom Pseudomonadati; phylum Pseudomonadota; class Betaproteobacteria; order Burkholderiales; family Comamonadaceae; genus Delftia; species Delftia sp. RIT313. The sequence goes on from NZ_JFYT01000001.1 coordinate 388,974, forward strand.
TGCGGGAGCGATTGCTGCCAGCGCGCACGCGCATACACGGCACTTCGTCGCGTTGATGCAATGTCTGGAGCGTGGCGAACTTACCGCTGCCCGCGCGCTGTGGCAGCCGCTGCAGCCGCACATCGCCGCCTGCTTTGCCGAGCCCAATCCCGCACCCATCAAGGCCTTGCTGGCGCAGCAGGGCCGAATGCGGGCAACGCTGCGTGCGCCCATGCAGCCGGCATCGGCCGCGCTGGCGCAGCGGCTGGCCGGGATTCAGCTGCCGCTGCTGCCGTCTGCAGACGGTGTTGCAGAGCGCAGGTCGGCATAGCGGTTCAGGATGCGTTGCACCTGACCGTGCGTCCACTCGCCGCCCCGGGCCGCGGCAATGCCGCGCGCATTGAGTTCGGAGGCCATGGCGCGGTGCGTCAGGCCGCGCGCCTGCAGTTCGGCGAACAGCGCCTCATGCTGCTGGGCGAAGGCATCGGCCGTGGATTTGCGCTTTTCCACGGTGGCGCGCAGGTTGTCTGCGCCTGCACGGCCCAGTTGCACGCCGCGCGCCTTGGCCTCGGACAGGGCCTTGCGCGTGCGTGCACTGATGGCCTGGTCCACGGGCTTGTCGGTGGTCATTTGGGTCAACCTCCGGTCACGGGAGGGAAGAAAGCCACCTCGTCCCCCTGCCGAATGGCGGCACCGGCATCGCACAGGACCTGGTTCAGCGCCATGCGCACGGCCTTGCCAGGGGCCAGCGCTTCGGCGGCTGCACCGCCACGCGCAATCAGTTCCTCACGCAGCGCGCCCACGGTGGCGGCCTCGGTGGACAGGGTTTCGCTGCCCGTGCCCAGGGCTTCGCGGATGGAGGCGAAATAGCGCACGGTGATGGTGATGGCGATGGGGACGGCCTGGCTCATGACAGCAGCTCCGAAAAGGCGATGAAGCGCACCCGGTCGCCCGGCGCAATGGCCTGGCCCGGTGGGTTGTCCACCACGCCATCGCCCCAGGCCGCCGAGGTCAGCACGCCCGAACTCTGGTTGCGGAACAGCTCCAGCCCGCCGCTGTCGTTGTAGCGCACGCGCAGGAATTCGCGGCGCTTGTCCCCGCGCGGCCAATGGAAGTCGGCGCGCACCTCGACCGAGCGCGGCAGCGCCTGCTGCACGCCCTGCAGGCGCAGCACGAAGGGGCGCACCAGCAAAAGGAAGGTGACGAAGCTGGAGACCGGGTTGCCGGGCAGGCCGATGAAGTGGGCAAAGCCTTCGCCATCGCGGTTCACGCGGCCATAGGCGAAGGGCTTGCCGGGCTTGACGGCGATCTGCCAGAGGTCGAGCTGGCCCAGCGCCTGCACGGCGGGCTTGACATGGTCTTCCTCGCCGACCGACACCCCGCCGCTGGTCAGGATCAGGTCATGCGCGCGGGCCGCCTCGCGCAAAGCATCCACAGTGGCTTCGCGCCGGTCGGGGACGATGCCGAAGTCGGTGACCTCGCAGCCCATGCGCTGCAGCAGGGCGCGAAGGAAGAATCGGTTGCTGTTGTAGATGCTGCCTGGCGGCATCTGCTCGGGCGCCACGGTGCCCGGCATGACCAGCTCGTCACCTGTGGAGAACAGGGCCACGCGCGGCTTGCGTGCCACGCGCAAAGAGGCCAGGCCAATGCTGGCGGCCAGGCCCAGCTCGGCCGGCGACAGGCGCGTGCCGGCCGCGATGACGGTGGCGCCGCGCCGGATGTCTTCGCCCGAGCGGCGTATCCATTGCCCGGCCTCGGGCCGCACCTTGATGCGCACGCGACCATCTTCCAGGACTTCGCAGTCTTCCTGCATGACGATGGCATCGGCACCTTCGGGTACCGGGGCGCCCGTGAAGATGCGCGCCACCGTGCCGGCAGCCAGCGGCTGGCCCACGGCGCCTGCGGGGATGCGCTGCGAGACGGGCAGCTCGGCATTGCCCTGCGTGCATTCGGCGCTGCGCACGGCGTAGCCGTCCATGGCACTGTTGTCCTGGGGAGGCACTTGCAGCGGAGAGACGGCATCGGCCAGCAGCACACGGCCATCGGCATCGAAGCTGTCCACGGTGTCATCGCCGGCCAGCGGCAGGGCCTGGGCCAGCAATTCGGCCAGCGCTTCGTCAAGGGGCTTGAGCGGGGCTCGCATGGTGTTTTCCTAATTTCGAGGGAGGCCTGGGGCACGGTAGCGCAGTTGCTGCGCATGCTCCAGCAGCCATTGCAGTATCTGCCCTGGCGCATTGAGATCGAGCACGGGCTGGCGCGGCGGCTCTGGCAGGCGCTGCGGTGCGTCGGTGGCAATGGCCAGCACATGGGGGTCGTGCGGATACAGGGGCGCCTGGGTCTTGCCGGCGCTTGCGCGCTCGGGCTGATCGCGCCAGATCTCTATCTTGGGCAGGTCGGCGTGCTTGAAGCCTTCGACCAGCACCCAATCCACGCGCGGATCGAGTTCGGCCAGCATGTCGTGCACCGACAGCTCCGTGGGACGGGGGAATTCGCGCATCAGCGCCAGACGGCGATCCGAGGCCAGCACCACTTCATAGGCGCCCGCCTTGCGGTGGCGCCAGCTGTCCTTGCCCTCGTGATCGACATCGAAATGGTGGTGGGCATGCTTGACCACCGAAACGCTGAGCCCCAGCGCACGCATCAGCGTGATCAGGGGCTCCACCAGGCTGGTCTTGCCCGAGCCGGAGTAGCCGGCGAAGCCTATGACCTTCATCGCCATGCACTCCTGCTGCGGACCTTTGGGCAGCCCGGCTGCGGCATCAGTCGCAATGCCGGGCGATATAGGCCTTGACCTGCTCGGCGTCGGCCGGTAAGTCGGTCACGCGCTTGGGCAGGTCCTCGATGCCTTCGAACTTGGCCGGGCGATCGGGCAGGCGGCCCAGCGCCTCCTCGATGGTGGCGGCGAACTTGATGGGCAGTGCCGTCTCCAGCACGATCATGGGCACGCCGGCCTGCAGCTGCTCGCGCGCCACCTTGACGCCGTCGGCCGTGTGCGTGTCGATCATGGTGCCGAAGCGCTCAAAGGTATCGCGGATGGTGGCCAGACGGTCGGCATGCGTGCTCTTGCCGCTGACGAAGCCGTAGCGGGCAGCAGCTTCCTGGAACAGCGGGTTGCCGCCCAGGTCAAAGCGGCCCTGGCGTGCCACGCCCTCGGCGAACAATTCGCGCGTGGCCTGGCCATCACGGCCCAGCAGGTCGAACACGAAGCGTTCGAAGTTGCTGGCCTTGGAGATGTCCATCGAGGGGCTCGATGTCTCGTAGGTATGTTCGCTGCCGCGCACCACGTAGGCGCCCGTGCGGAAGAACTCGTCGAGCACGTCGTTCTCGTTGGTTGCCACCACCAGGCGCGCTATCGGCAGGCCCATCTGGCGCGCCACGTGGCCGGCGCAGATGTTGCCGAAGTTGCCGCTGGGCACCGTGAAGCTGACCTTCTGGTCATTGCTCTGCGTGGCCTGCAGGTAGCCGGCAAAGTAGTAGACGACCTGGGCCAGCAGACGGGCCCAGTTGATCGAGTTGACCGTGCCGATCTTGTACTTCGCCTTGAAGGCGTGGTCGTTGGAGACGGCCTTGACGATGTCCTGGCAGTCGTCGAACACGCCCTCGATGGCGATGTTGTGGATGTTGGCATCCTGCAGGCTGAACATCTGGGCCTGCTGGAAGGGGCTCATGCGGCCGCGCGGGCTGGTCATGAACACGCGCACACCCTGCTTGCCGCGCATGGCGTACTCGGCCGCGCTGCCGGTGTCACCGCTGGTGGCCCCCAGGATGTTCAGTTCCTCGCCACGGCGGCCCAGTTCGTACTCGAACAGGTTGCCCAGAAGCTGCATGGCCATGTCCTTGAAGGCCAGCGTGGGGCCGTTGGACAGGGCTTCGAGCCACAGGCCGTCTTCCAGCGGGCGCAGCGGCGTGATCTCGGCCGTGCCGAACACCTGCTGTGTATAGGTCTTGGCGCACAGGGCACGCAGATCCTCGGCCGGGATGTCGTCGATGTACAGGCTCAGGATCTCGAAGGCCAGGGCAGCGTAGCCCTGCTCCTTGTAGATGCTGCGCAGCTCGCCCAGGCGGGCGGCATCGATCTGCGGATAGTGCTCGGGCAGGTACAGCCCGCCATCGGGCGCCAGGCCCTCGAGCAGGATGTCGCAAAAGCGCTTGCGGTCCGCATGGCCGCGCGTGGAAAGATAAAGCATGTCGCTTCCTCGTCAGTATTCTGTGAGACGGGGCGCGGCCGATGCCAGGGATGCCGAGCAAGGGCCGCCCCGCAGCGAGGGCGTCGTCCCCCTCCCGCGTGCGAGAGAGGGGGAAGCGGCGCAGCCGCTCAGGGGGTGTCTTAGTTCAACTCTTCCTTGCGGATGCGGTTGATAGGGGCCAGCACCGTGGGCAGTTGCTGGATCTGGGCCAGGGCCGTGTCCATATCGCCTTCACGCGTGGCATGGGTCAGGATGATCAGGTCGGTCTGCGGCACGCCCTGGCTGCCTTCGCTGTCGCCGCTCACTTCGCCGGCCTCTCGCTGCAGCAGTGCGTCGATGCTGATGCCCATGCCCGCGAGGATGCTGGTGATCTTGGCCAGCACACCGGCTTCGTCGGCCACGCGGATGCGCAGGTAGTAGCTGGTGACCACCTCGCTCATGGGCAGCACGGGCAGCTCGCCACCTGCGGCGACCAGCGTGTTCGACTGGAAGGCCAGCGGGGGCACGCGGTGCTCGGGATCGGCCGTGTGCAGGCGGGCGATGTCCACCAGATCGGCGATCACGGCGCTGGCCGTGGGCTCGGAGCCCGCGCCCTTGCCGTAGTACAGCGTGGTGCCCACGGCATCGCCATGGACGACGACGGCGTTCATTGCGCCTTCCACGTTGGCGATCAGGCGCTTGGTCGGCACCAGGCTGGGGTGCACGCGCAGCTCGATGCCCTTGTCCGTGCGCTTGGTGATGCCCAGCAGCTTGATGCGGTAGCCCAGTTGCTCGGCGTACTTGATGTCGGCCGCAGACAGCTTGGTGATGCCTTCCACATGCGCCTTGTCGAACTGCACGGGAATGCCGAAGGCGATGGCGCTCATCAGCGTGACCTTGTGGGCGGCGTCCACGCCTTCGATGTCGAAGGTCGGATCGGCTTCGGCATAGCCCAGGCGCTGGGCTTCCTTGAGCACCACGTCGAAGTCCAGGCCCTTGTCGCGCATTTCGGACAGGATGAAGTTGGTCGTGCCGTTGATGATGCCGGCCACCCACTGGATCTGGTTGGCCGTCAGGCCTTCGCGCAGCGCCTTGATGATGGGGATGCCACCGGCCACGGCCGCTTCGTAGGCCACCATCACGCCCTTCTCGGCGGCGGCCTTGAAGATTTCGCTGCCATGCACGGCCAGCAAGGCCTTGTTGGCCGTGACCACATGCTTGCCGGCGGCAATGGCTTCCAGCACCAGGGCCTTGGCAATGCCGTAGCCGCCGATCAGCTCGATCACCACGTCGATCTCGGGGTTGGCGATGATCTCGCGCGCATCGCCGACCACCTTGGCCGTGTCGCCCACGACGGAGCGGGCGCGTTCCGTATCCAGGTCGGCCACCATGGCAATCTCAATACCGCGGCCCGCACGGCGGCGGATCTCTTCCTGATTGCGCTGCAGCACGTTGAAGGTGCCGCTGCCCACGGTGCCAATGCCCAGAAGGCCTACTTGGATCGGTTTCATAAACTACTTGCCAGTCAAAAAACGCTGCGGCGCCCAGAGGGTGCGCGCCGGCAGCCGGTAAAAAGCAATGGCCGGCGGAAGGCCCTCCCCTCCACCGGCCCGCACAGCTCAGCCGCGGTCCGTGCCGTGGCGCTTGCGGTATTTCTCGAGGAACACTGCGAGACGGCGGATGGCCTCGCGCAGGTCGGTGTCGTGCGGCAGGAAGACGATGCGGAAATGGTCGGGGTGCGGCCAGTTGAAGCCTGTTCCCTGCACCAGCATGACCTTGGTCTCTTGCAGCACTTCCAGGAAGAACGCCTGGTCATCCTTGATCGGGTAGATCTCGGGGTCCAGGCGCGGGAACATGTACAGCGCGGCTTGCGGCTTGACGCAGCTCACGCCGGGGATTTCGGTGATCAGCTTGTGGGCCAGATCGCGCTGCACGCGCAGCCGGCCGCCCTCCTGCACCAGCTCGTCGATGCTCTGGTGGCCGCCCAGCGCCGTCTGCACGGCCCATTGGCCGGGCACATTGGCGCACAGGCGCATGTTGGAGAGCATGTTCAGGCCCTCGATATAGTCCCGGGCCGCCTTCTTGTCGCCCGAGACCACCATCCAGCCGGCGCGGTAGCCGCAGCTGCGATAGGCCTTGGACAGCGAGTTGAAGGTCAGCGTCAGCACATCGGTGGACAGGCTGGCGAGCGGCGTGTGCACCACGTCGTCGTACAACACCTTGTCATAGACCTCGTCGGCAAAGATCACCAGGCCATGCTCGCGGGCCAGCGCCACGATGCTTTGCAGCAGCTGCTTGCTGTACAGGGCGCCCGTCGGGTTGTTGGGATTGATGACGACGATGCCCTTGGTGCGCGGCGTGATCTTGGCGCGGATGTCGTCCAGGTCGGGCATCCAGCCGTTGGACTCGTCACACATATAGTGCACGGGCGTGCCGCCCGACAGGCTGGTGACGGCGGTCCACAGCGGATAGTCGGGCGCCGGCAGCAGCATCTCGTCGCCGTCGTCCAGCAGCGCGTTCGTGGCCAGGCTGATCAGCTCGGATGCGCCATTGCCCAGGTAGATATCGTCCAGCGTCACGCCCAGGATGCCCTGGCGCTGGGTCTCGTGCATCACGGCCTTGCGCGCCGCGAAGATGCCCTTGCTGTCCGAGTAGCCTGCCGAATTGGGCAGGTTGCGGATCATGTCCTGCTGCACTTCCTCGGGGGCATCGAAGCCGAACACGGCCAGGTTGCCGATATTGAGCTTGATGATCTTCTGGCCGTCCTCTTCCATCTTCTTCGCCGCGTCCATGATGGGCCCGCGGATGTCATAACAGACGTTGGCTAGTTTTGCGGATTTGAGAACGGTTTTCATGCTGAGAATATGAAAGTGGCCGGCGCGGGCTTGCGGCCTTCATGCACGCCAAAGTGCCCCATGCACCCTGGTGAAACCTATAATTTGACCACAGTTCCGCAATGCAGCATCGCCCTGGCCCCGGCCATGTGGCGGCCACCCCCTTCGCGCAGACCGCGCCACCCTCATCCATGAAATTCCACGCCGACAAATCCGAAGCACAGAGCATCACGGGCTATGGCCCCGGCTGGGTCGCCGTGGACAGGGAAAAATTCGAGCACAGCCTGCTGGTAGGCGCCAAGGGCCTGCGCCAGGCCTGGGACTGCATCCGCTTCGAGGACCTGACGCCCGAGCATTTCGAGGCGCTGTCCCAACTGGATGCCGAGGTCATCATCCTGGGCAGCGGCCAGCGCAACCGCTTCCCGCCGGCGGCCTGGCTGCGCCCCCTCATGGCCCGGCGCATAGGCCTGGAAAGCATGGACACGCAGGCCGCGTGTCGCACCTACAACATCCTTGCCAGCGAAGGCCGTAACGTCGTCGCGGCCCTACTCTTGGAGTAGACTCCTGCCCCCCTGATTGGGTGAAATCCCGTTTTCAGGGTAAAATTGCAGGTTGCGGTTGGGGGCATTTCCGATAAAAGCAAAAACACAAACACGGCCCTCGGCATTTCAACGACTACACCCGAGAGATATAAGCGCATGGCGATCGTTGTCAACAAACCCCTTCCCGAATTTGAAGCCAACGCTACCGGCGGGATCAAGGTGACCAACACCTCCCACACGGGCCAGATTCTGATCCTGTATTTCTACCCAAAGGACAATACGCCTGGCTGCACCACTGAAGCCATGCAGTTCCGCGACAAGTACAAGGACTTCGTGAAAGCTGGTGCCACCGTGTTTGGCGTCTCGCGCGACAACATGAAGTCGCACGACGACTTCAAGGAAAAGCTGGAACTGCCGTTCGAGCTCATCGCCGACACGGAAGAAAAGATGTGCCACATGTTCGGTGTGGTCAAGAACAAGATCATGTACGGCAAGAAGGTGAAGGGCATCGAGCGTTCCACCTTCCTGGTGGGCACCGATGGCCTGCTGGTGCAGGAATGGCGCGGCCTGAAGGTCCCCGGCCACGTTGACGAGGTGCTCAAGGCTGTCAAGACCCTGAAGGCACTGAAGCAGGCCGCCTGATAGCGACAATCTGACAGGCGACAAAGCGCCGGCCGACATATTCAGGCCATCAGCCTATGCATAATGGGACGATGCCTCTTAGCAAAGACGCTTTTCCCTGTCACCCCACCAAAGCCGCCTCGGTTTCCAGGCGGCTTTGTGCTTTTTGATCCCTGTTGAGGAACGGTTCGTCCACTATGCCCCTGCCCCCCGCACCCGGCCGCCGTGCCGCCAAGCTCTCCCCCGAAGCCTTTCTTCCCGTGCGCGGTGCCCAGCACGCAGACCCCCTGCCCGCTGACGATCTTCCCGATGCAGCCGAGGCCGTAGCTGCCGCCGCGACGCGCAAGCGCAAGCCGGCCCCAGCCGCCGCCTCCAACAACACCGCCACAACTGCAAAGCCCGCACCGGCGCGCGGCCGCAACACCAAGCCCGCATCACCGGCACCGGCTCCTGCGCCCGCGACTGCAGCCCCTGCCAATCGGCAGCGCCGCGCAACCGACAATTCCAACGCAACGGCAGCGCCGTCCAGCGCCCGCTCGGCAAAAAGGTCCTCCACTGAAGCCAAGCCGGCAGCACTGCTGGCAGCGCCGGTTCGCCCGCGCCGCACGCGCACAGGGCCGAAGACGCTGTTCGTGCTCGACACCAACGTGCTGCTGCACGACCCGACCAGCCTGTTCCGCTTCGAGGAACACGACATCTTCCTGCCCATGGTGGTGCTGGAAGAACTCGACGGCCACAAGAAGGGCATGACCGAAGTGGCGCGCAACGGCCGCCAAGTCAGTCGCACACTGGATTCGCTGGTCGCCTCCCAGCCCTCCGAAACGCTGGACAAAGGCCTGCCGCTGAATGCCACGGGCCAGCGCAGCGCCACGGGAATGCTGTATTTCCAGACGGAACCGCTGGAAACCTCGCTGCCCGACAGCCTGCCCCAGGGCAAGGCGGACAACCAGATCCTGGGCGTGGTCGCCGCGCTGCGCAAGAAGTTCAGCGAGCGCGAAGTCGTGCTGGTGTCCAAGGACATCAACATGCGCGTCAAGGCACGCGCGCTGGGCCTGGCGGCCGAGGACTACCAGAACGACAAGGTACTGGACGACGGCGATCTGCTGTACGCAGGCGCCCTGGCCCTGCCCCAGGACTTCTGGGCCAAGGCGGGCAAGAACGTCGAGAGCTGGCAGGAAGGCGCCATCACCTACTACCGCATCAGCGGCGCCATCGTCGACCAGCTGATGATCAATCAGTTCGTCTACCACGAGGCACCGGGCGAGCCCAGCCTGTTCATGCGCGTGACCGAGATCCGCGACAAGACGGCCGTGCTCAAGACGCTCAAGGACTTCGGCAATCCCAAGTACGCCGTCTGGGGCGTCACGGCACGCAACCGCGAACAGAACTTCGCGATGAACCTGCTGATGAACCCGGACATTGACCTGGTCACGCTGACCGGCACGGCCGGCACCGGCAAGACCCTGCTGGCCCTGGCTGCCGGCCTGTCCCAGGTGCTGGACGACCGCCGCTACACTGAGATCATCATGACGCGCGCCACGGTGAGCGTGGGTGAGGACATCGGCTTCCTGCCCGGCACCGAGGAAGAGAAGATGGGTCCCTGGATGGGCGCCCTCGACGACAACCTCGAATTCCTGGCCAAGGGCGATGGCGGCAATGCCGGCGAATGGGGCCGCGCGGCAACCAATGAGCTGATCCGCAGCCGCATCAAGATCAAGAGCATGAACTTCATGCGCGGTCGCACCTTCCTGAACAAGTACGTCATCATCGACGAGGCCCAGAACCTGACGCCCAAGCAGATGAAGACCCTGATCACGCGCGCCGGCCCCGGCACCAAGATCATCTGCATGGGCAATCTGGCGCAGATCGACACGCCCTACCTGACCGAAGGCTCCTCGGGCCTGACCTACGCCGTGGACCGCTTCAAGGGCTGGCCGCACAGCGGCCACATCACGCTGGCGCGCGGCGAGCGTTCGCGCCTGGCAGACTTCGCCAGCGAGGTGCTCTAAGCCATGGCGATCAGCTGGATCACCGCGTTGAAGCTGGTGCCCTGGGGCGATGTCATCGAGGTCACGCCCCAGGTCGTCAAGGCCGCCAAGAACCTGCTGCGCAAGAAGGACGCTGCGCAGGAGCTCGATGCACAGCATCCTGCGGCCGTCGAGCCGCTGGCACCGCCGCGCTCGGCTGGCGAACAGGCGCTGCAGCTGATCCAGGCCCAGGACGCACGCATCGTGCAACTGGAACAATCCCAGCGCCAGTCGCTGGAGTTGATCGAAAAGCTGGCCGAGCAGAACGCCCAGATCGTGGCCACCGTGGGCGCGCTGCGCACGGGCGCCCAGCGGCTGGCCTGGGCATGCGCCATCCTTGGCGTCTGCGTGGCGGGCCTGCTGATCCAGGTCTGGCGCATGTAGATCGCCAACCACCCAAAGCAAACGGCCCCTCGGGGCCGTTTTTCATTGCGGGCACAAAGCCCGGGTATCCCGGTCAGTATTCGTCGCCGCCACCGTAGCCCACAGCCAGGTTCTCGAAGCGCGTCTGGTTCTTCTGGAAGAACACCTTCACCGTCCCCGTGGGACCGTTACGCTGCTTGCCGATGATGACTTCGGCAATGTTCGGCTCCTTGCTGTCCTTGTTGTAGTAGTCATCACGGTAGATGAACATGATGATGTCGGCATCCTGCTCGATGGCGCCCGATTCGCGCAGGTCGGACATCATGGGACGCTTGTCGGTGCGCTGCTCCACCGAGCGGTTGAGCTGTGACAGGGCAATCACCGGGCACTGCAGTTCCTTGGCCAGCATTTTCAAGCCCCGCGAAATCTCGCCCAGCTCGGTCGCACGGTTGTCGGAACTGGCAGCCGAGCCCGAGCCGCTCATCAGCTGCAAATAGTCCACCACGATCAGGCCCAGCTTGCCGCAGGTGCGCGCCAAGCGCCGCGCATTGGCGCGCAGTTCCGTGGGGGACAGGCCCGGAGTCTCGTCGATGTGCAGGGACACCGTGCGCAGCCGCTCGATGGCTTCCGTCAGGCGCGGCCACTCGTCGTCGTTGAGCTTGCCCGTGCGCAGATTGCCCTGGTTGACGCGGCCGATGGAGCCGACGATACGAACCGCCAGCTGGGCCGCGCCCATTTCCATGGAGAAAATGGCGACCGGCAGGCCCTCGTTGAGCGCCACATGCTCGGCGATATTCACTGCAAACGAGGTCTTGCCCATCGAGGGACGGGCAGCCAGCACCACCAGGTCGCCAGCCTGCAGGCCGCTGGTCATGCGGTCCAGATCGACGAAACCCGTGGGCACGCCGGTCACGTCCATGGGGTTGTCGGCCATCTCCTGGACACGGTCCAGCAAGTCCACCACCAGCGTGTCGAGCGACTGGAAGCCCTGCTTGTTGCGCGCACCCTCCTCGCCGATGGCCAGGATTTTTTGCTCGGCCTCGTCCAGGATGCGATCGACCGTCTTGCCCTGCGGATTGAAGGCATTGGTGGCGATGTCGTCGCTGGCGGTCACCAGTTTGCGCAGGATGGAGCGCTCCCGCACGATCTCCGCATAGCGCCGGATGTTGGTGGCGCTGGGCACGTACTGCGCCAGCTGGTTCAGGTACAGCAGGCCGCCGATTTCTTCGGCCTTGCCCATGCTCTGCAAATGCTCGTAGACCGTGATCACATCGGCCGGCTTGCTGCCGTTGATCAGCTTGCCGATGGCCTCGTAGATTAGCTTGTGCTCATGGCGGTAGAAATCACCATCCACCAGCAGATCACCAACACGCTCCCAGGCGTTGTTGTCCAGCAGCAGCCCCCCTAGAACACTGGACTCGGACTCCATCGAATGCGGCGGCACGCGCAACTGGGCCACCTGCTGGTCGCCAGCAGGCAGCGGTGCGAACGCATCATCGAGATCGAGCGGGGGCATTACGGACGACATGGAATTCCTGGAGATGAGCCCGCCATCGTAGCGGCTGGCAAAAGGCCGCGCCACCCGGCGTCATCACCCTGGCACGGCAAAGCAAAAAGCCGCCCTAAGGCGGCTTTTTGGTGATACGGGACAAGCCCCGGATCAGGAGTGGTCGCCGTAGACCGACACCGTCACTTCGACGCTGACGTCGGTGTGCAGTGCCACGACCACGGTGGCGTCGCCCACGGTCTTGATGGGACCGTTGACCAGGCGAACTTGCGACTTGGCAACGGCAAAGCCGGCCTTGGTCAGTTCTTCGGCGATGTCGGCGTTGGTCACCGAGCCGAACAGGCGGCCGTCAACGCCAGCCTTCTGGGTCAGCTTGACGTTTGCGCCGTTGAGCTTTTCGCCCAGTTGCTGAGCAGCAGCCAGCTTTTCAGCCGCTTGCTTTTCCAGTTCGACGCGCTTGGCTTCGAACTCGGCCTTGGCGGAAGCCGTGGCACGACGGGCAGCGCCCGTGGGGATCAGGAAGTTGCGGGCGTAGCCGTCTTTGACCTTGACGATGTCGCCGAGGCCACCGAGGTTCACAACCTTGTCGAGCAGAATGACTTGCATGGTTGTATTCCTTAGATCTTGTGCTGGTCAGAGTAAGGAACCAGAGCCAGGAAGCGGGCGCGCTTGATGGCCGTGTTCAGCTGACGCTGGTAGATGGCGCGCGTGCCGGTCAGGCGAGCGGGCACGATCTTGCCGTTTTCACCGATGAAGTCACGCAGGGTGTCCACATCCTTGTAGTCGATTTCTTCGACGCCGGCGACGGTGAAGCGGCAGAAGCGCTTGCGCTTGAACAGCAGCGACTGCGTGTTGCGCTTGGGGCGCTTGTCCTTGTTGAATTTCTTGAACGTGGCCATTTCTGGACCTCTTGAAAATTAGTTTTGTTGAATGTCCTGGATGTGGAAAACCAGCAATTTGCCGTTGCGGGGCGTTGCCAGGAAGCCTTGGAACTTCCACTGGCTGCCGAGCGCCTGGCGGGCCAGCTTTTCAGCCAGCGCGCCAAAGGCCACCGCCTTGACAGATGCCGTCACGCTGCGTTCGCTTCCTGCTTCCTTTTGTCGCGACGCGTGTTCGAGTCGCAGTTCAAGGGCGGGCAGCCCTGCCGGCGTGTAGCGCAGTGCTTGAAGCTCTGCGATGGCTGCCGTCAGTGCAACGTGATTCTCCACTCCTTCAGGTTCTGAAAGGGCTGGGCTCAGGCCTGTTCGGTCTGGCTGGCCTTGCGGGCTTCTTCACGCTCGACGGTCTTCATCATCGAGGAAGGCGCAGTGTCGGCCTTCTTCTTCTGAACCGTCAGGTGACGCAGCACGGCATCGTTGAACTTGAAGGCATGCTCCAGCTCAGCCATCACAGCCTGGTCGGCTTCGATGTTCAGGCACAGGTAGTGGGCCTTGGCGAGCTTGTTGATCATGTAAGCCAGTTGGCGACGGCCCCAGTCTTCTTCGCGATGGACCTTGCCACCGCCAGCGGTGATCATGCCCTTGTAGCGTTCCAGCATGGCGGGAACCTGCTCGCTCTGATCCGGGTGGATCAACAAAACGATTTCGTAATGACGCATATCGACTCCTTTTGGGAAAACGCCGCCCACTGCGTCTTGTAGCGGTGCGGCAAGGCAAAGCATTGGATTCTAGCGCAGCCCTCTTCCATCTGTACACTCCGCACTGCCCGAGACCCCGGATTCGTGTGGGGCTTTTACCCCTTCGTCCGGCTTTTGCCCCCACCGTGTGCACCTGCAGTGCGCAGGCACAGGCACAAAGCCCTTGAAAATACACCGATCCGCTCGCATCTCGATTCAAGATCGTGCAATCGCCAAGCCTGGCCTCCAGCGCGGCGATCTTTTTGTTTTGTAGCTGAAGTCTCCATCCATGTCCGAACAAAACTCCAACCCCTTTCAAGACGCAGCCCCGGAAGAAATCGAAGCCGCCATGGCGGCCAACGCCGCAGACGAGCTGCAGCGCCTGCAGGCCGAGCTGGCCGAACTCAAGGCCAAGAGCGCCGAGCTGGCCGACCAGTTCCTGCGCGCCAAGGCCGAGGCAGAGAATGTGCGCCGCCGCGCGGAAGACGAAGTCTCCAAGGCCCGCAAGTTCAGCATCGAGAGCTTTGCCGAAAGCCTGCTGCCCGTCTGCGACAGCCTGGATGCCGCACTTGCCATCCAGCAGGCCACGCCAGAGCAGCTGCGCGAAGGCGCCGACGCCACGCTGCGCCAGCTGACCTCGGCCCTGGAGCGCAACAAGGTCGTGACCATCAACCCGGCAGCCGGCGAGAAATTCGACCCCAACCTGCACCAAGCCATCAGCATGGTGCCTGCCCAGCAGGAAGCCAACACCGTGGTGTCGGTGCTGCAAAAGGGCTACCTGATTGCCGACCGTATCCTGCGCCCGGCCCTCGTGACCGTGGCCCAGCCCCAGTAAGCGTGCGCTCACGGCATCGCTGACAAAAAAGAGGCAAAGCCCCTTGAAGCAGCGCCTGCCGGCCACAAGTTAGCAGTCATTCAAACATTTCACAGAACGCGGAGAGAACTCAAAATGGGAAAAATCATCGGTATTGACCTGGGCACCACCAACAGCTGCGTGGCCATCATGGACGGCAACACCACGCGCGTGATCGAGAACAGCGAAGGTGCGCGCACCACGCCTTCGATCATTGCCTACCAGGAAGACGGCGAGATCCTCGTCGGCGCCTCGGCCAAGCGCCAGGCCGTCACCAACCCCCGCAACACCATCTACGCCGCCAAGCGCCTGATCGGCCGCAAGTTCGACGAGAAGGAAGTGCAAAAGGACATCGACCTGATGCCCTACACCATCTCGCGTGCCGACAACGGCGACGCCTGGGTGGAAGTGCGCGGCCAGAAGCTGGCCCCGCCGCAGATTTCCGCCGAAGTGCTGCGCAAGATGAAGAAGACCGCCGAGGACTACCTGGGCGAGCCCGTGACCGAGGCCGTGATCACCGTGCCCGCGTACTTCAACGACGCCCAACGCCAGGCCACCAAGGACGCCGGCCGCATCGCCGGCCTGGAAGTCAAGCGCATCATCAACGAGCCCACGGCAGCTGCGCTGGCCTTCGGCCTGGACAAGATCGACAAGGGCGACCGCAAGATCGCGGTGTATGACCTGGGCGGCGGCACGTTTGACGTGTCCATCATCGAAATCGCCGATGTTGACGGCGAAAAGCAGTTCGAAGTGCTGTCCACCAACGGCGACACCTTCCTGGGCGGCGAAGACTTCGACCAGCGCATCATCGACTACATCATCACCGAGTTCAAGAAGGACCAGGGCGTTGATCTGGCCAAGGACGTGCTGGCCCTGCAGCGCCTGAAGGAAGCTGCCGAGAAGGCCAAGATCGAGCTGTCGAATTCGGCCCAGACCGACATCAACCTGCCCTACATCACGGCCGATGCCTCGGGTCCCAAGCACCTGAACATCAAGCTGACCCGCTCCAAGCTGGAAAGCCTGGTCGAAGACCTGATCGAGCGCACCATTGCGCCCTGCCGCACGGCCATCAAGGACGCAGGCGTGTCCGTGTCCGACATCGATGACGTGATCCTGGTCGGCGGCATGTCCCGCATGCCCAAGGTGCAGGAGAAGGTCAAGGAATTCTTCGGCAAGGAACCCCGCAAGGACGTGAACCCCGACGAAGCCGTGGCCGTGGGCGCCGCCGTGCAGGGCCAGGTTCTGTCGGGCGACCGCAAGGACGTGCTGCTGCTGGACGTGACGCCGCTGTCGCTGGGCATCGAGACGCTGGGTGGCGTGATGACCAAGATGATCACGAAGAACACCACCATCCCGACGAAGTTCGCACAGACCTTCTCGACGGCCGACGACAACCAGCCGGCCGTGACGATCAAGGTGTTCCAGGGCGAGCGCGAAATGGCTTCGGGCAACAAGATGCTGGGCGAGTTCAACCTCGAAGGCATTCCGCCCGCAGCGCGTGGCGTGCCGCAGATCGAAGTGGCCTTTGACATCGACGCCAACGGCATCCTGAACGTGTCCGCCAAGGACAAGGCATCGGGCAAGGAAAACAAGATCACCATCAAGGCGAACTCGGGCCTGTCCGAGGACGAGATCCAGAAGATGGTGAAGGACGCCGAGCTGAACGCAGCCGACGACAAGAAGAAGCTGGAACTGGTCCAGGCCCGCAACCAGGGCGAAGCTGCCGTGCACAGCGTCAAGAAGAGCCTGGGCGAGCATGGCGACAAGCTCGACGCTGGCGAGAAGACCGCCATCGAGAGCGCCGTCAAGGACCTGGAAGAGGCCCTCAAGGGCGAGGACAAGGACGCCATCGACGCCAAGACCACGGCGCTGATGACGGCCAGCCAGAAGCTCGGCGAGAAGATGTACGCCGATGCGCAGGCAGCCGGCGGCCCCGAGGCAGCAGCAGCCGCCGCAGCGGCCGGTGCAGCAGGCGCCTCGGCCGGTGCAGCAGCCGCTGACGACAACGTCGTTGACGCCGAAGTCAAGGAAGTCAAGAAGGACTGAACCCAGCGCGTGGTCCCTTGACGACCGCTTGCCGCCGCGCTCGGCCCTGCCAAGGGGCTGACGCGGCGTTCCTGTTCTCACTGACTGGCTAGCAAACACCATGTCCAA
The DNA here is from genome assembly GCF_000632165.1 of Delftia sp. RIT313. Classification (NCBI taxonomy): domain Bacteria; kingdom Pseudomonadati; phylum Pseudomonadota; class Betaproteobacteria; order Burkholderiales; family Comamonadaceae; genus Delftia; species Delftia sp. RIT313. The sequence continues at coordinate 405,635 of NZ_JFYT01000001.1, forward strand.
ACGCGATTTTTACGAGGTCCTCGGCGTTGCCAAGAACGCCTCGGACGACGACATCAAGAAGGCTTATCGCAAGCTGGCGATGAAGTACCACCCTGACCGCAACCAGGGGGATGCCGCAAGCGGGGCGGAAGAGAAATTCAAGGAGGCCAAGGAGGCCTACGAGATGCTCTCCGACAGCAACAAGCGCGCGGCCTACGACCAGTACGGCCATGCAGGCGTGGACCCCAACCGCGGCATGGGCGGCGGCGCCGAAGGCTTTGGCGGCTTTGCCGAAGCCTTTGGCGACATCTTTGGCGACATGTTCAACCAGGGTGGCGGAAGACGCGGCGGCGCCGGTGGCGGCCGCCAGGTCTACCGCGGCAACGATCTCAGCTACGCCATGGAGATCACGCTGGAGGAAGCCGCCCACGGCAAGGATGCGCAGATCCGCATCCCCAGCTGGGATGGCTGCGACACCTGCCACGGCAGCGGCGCCAAGCCCGGCACCAGCGCCAAGACCTGCACCACCTGCAACGGCATGGGCAGCGTGCAGATGCGCCAGGGCTTCTTCAGCGTGCAGCAGACCTGCCCGCACTGCCGGGGCACGGGCAAGATCATTCCCGAGCCCTGCACCAGCTGCGGCGGCCAGGGCAAGGTCAAGCGCCAGAAGACACTGGAAGTGAAGATTCCTGCCGGCATCGACGACGGCATGCGCATCCGCTCCTCCGGCAATGGCGAACCCGGCACGAATGGCGGGCCTGCGGGCGATCTCTACATCGAGATCCGCATCAAGGACCACGACATCTTCGAGCGCGACGGCGACGACCTGCACTGCAACGTGCCCGTGAGCTTCATCACGGCGGCGCTCGGCGGCGAGATCGAGGTGCCCACCCTGTCGGGCAAGGCGGCCATCGACATCCCCGAAGGCACCCAGGCCGGCAAGCAGTTCCGCCTGCGCGGCAAGGGCATCAAGGGCGTGCGCTCCAGCTATCCCGGCGACCTGTACTGCCACATCGTGGTCGAGACGCCCGTCAAGCTGACCGAGTACCAGCGCAAGCTGCTGCGCGAGCTGGAGGAATCGCTCAAGAAGGGCGGCGCCAAGCATTCGCCCAGCGGCGAGAGCTGGACCGACAGGCTCAAGAGCTTCTTCAGCTGATGCGGCACTGAGCCCCCAACAAAAACGCCTCTTCCGAGGCGTTTTTCATTGGTGCATGCTCAACAGGACTCAGGGAGCGGGTTTGGCCTTCCAGGCCGCCGCCTGGCGCTCGGTGCGTGCACGCTCGGCCGCGCTCAGCGGCTGGGCCATGCTGTCACGCTTGGCGGCCAGCGAGTTGTCCCTGCCCGCCGCCAGCAGCATCCAGAAATAGGCCTGGGACGGGCTGCGCTCCACGCCCTTGCCCGACGCATAAAGGCTGGCGAGATTGGACTGCGCCAGCGCGTCGCCCTGCTGGGCGGCACGCTCCAGCCAGCGCGCGGCCTTCTCGTCGCTGGCGGGCACGCCCTGGCCATTGGCATACAGCACGCCCAGGTTGGACTGGGCTGCGGCATTGCCCTGCTCGGCCGCCTTCTCCAGCCAGTGGGCGGCCTGCGCCATATCGCGATCGACCACGCCACCCTCGGCATAGAGCATGCCGGCATTGAATTGCGCATCGGCATGGCCCTGGCCTGCCGCCGCCACAAACCAGCGCAGCGCCTGCGCCACGTCCTCGGCCACGCCCCGGCCCGTGGCATACATCACGCCCAGGCTGTACTGACCGGCCGCTTCACCTTGCTCGGCCGAGCGCTGGAACCACTGCACGGCCTGCGCGGGGTCCTTGGCGGCTCCGCGCCCCTCGGCCAGCATCAGGCCCAGGTTGTTCTGGGCCACGGCATCGCCCTGCTCGGCAGCCTTGCGATACCACTGCACGGCCTGGGCATCGTCACGCGCCACGCCACGGCCATTCGCATACATCAACCCCAGGTCGGACTGGGCTGGCGCATAGCCCTGCTGCGCAGACTTCTCATACCACTGGGCCGCCGTCTCGGCACTCAGGGCAACGCCCTGACCGCGCTTGTACAGCGAGCCCAGCGCGTACTGGGCGCTGGCCTCGCCCTGCTCGGCATGCTGGTGCAGCGCTGCGACCTCGGCCGCACTCAGGCCGGGCTCGCCCTTGGGGGCATGGCCCACTGCGGCTGCGGCAGTTCCGGCCGCAACGGCCCCTGCCGCCACGCCAGCGGCGGCGGCCTTGGCCGGCGCATTGCGGGTTGGAGAGGGCGCCGACTTGCCCCCGGTCTTGACGGCGGCCTTGCCCGCTGGCCTGGCTGCCGCTTTGGCTGCAGGTCTGGCTGCAGGTTTGGCCGGTGCCTTCGCACCGCTCTTGGCCGTGTTCTTCGCTGGTGGCTGCGGCTTGGCAGACGCCGGGACGGCCATGCAGGACAGGGCTGCGGCCAGCAGCAATGACAGGCCTGCAGGCAGGGCTCGCAGGCCCGTCGGGTATCGATCGTTCATATGCTCTTATTTTTGCAGCAATCCATGCAGGCGACTGGCGCAAAGATTGACAAATTCTTTCAGTATGCAACCGGCGTTCCGGCGGCTATGGCTGCCCGCAGCCATCGCCACGAGGCATGACCCCCATCTCCATGAAATCGCACGACATCACCAAAGACATCGCGCTTGAAGATGACAGGTCGATGATTTGTGCGAGAAAATCCATCCAACTTCTCCTAATGAGAAGCCTGAACCCCACCACATGAAGAATTCAGAGCGCAGTTTTGCACGGCGCATAGACCTTACCTCCCTGCAGCTGTTCGTGGCTGTCTGCGAACTTGGCAGCATCGGCCGCGCGGCCGAGCGTGAGTTCATTGCAGCCTCGGCGGTGAGCAAGCGCCTGTCCGATCTCGAAGCCACGGTGGACACAGCCCTGCTGTATCGACACAGCCGTGGCGTGACCTTGACGCCGGCCGGCGAAAGCCTGCTGCACCATGCCCGCAACGTGCTGTACGGCCTGGAGCGCATGCAGGGCGAGCTGTCCGAGTACGCCGATGGCGTGCGCGGCCATGTGCGCATCCACGCCAACATGTCTGCCATCGTGCAGTTCCTGCCGGAAGACCTGGGCGTGTTCGCGCGCAAGCACGGCCAGGTCAAGATCGACCTGCAGGAGCAGCTCAGCCCCGCCGTACTGGCTGCCGTACAGGAAGGCACGGCCGACATCGGCATCTGCTCCATGGCGTACATGCCGCTGGGCAATGGCCAGGCCACTCCCGTACTGCAGCACCGCCCCTACCGCGAGGATCGCCTGGTCGTCGTGGTGCCCGAACAGCACGCGCTGGCGCACAGCGACAGCGTGGCCTTTGCCGATGTGCTCGAATGGGACATCGTCAGCCTGCAGGCCGGCTCCTCCATCAGCCTGGCCATGCGTGCGGCCGCCGCACAGGCGGGGCATGCGCTGCACCAGCGCATCCAGGTCACCAGCCTGGATGCCATGTGCCGCATGATCGACAACGGCCTGGGCGTGGGACTGATCCCCGACCGCGCCTTCGAGCTCATGCACGGCGTGGGCCATCTGCGCGCACTGGAGCTCAGCGACGACTGGGCTCGGCGCGAGCTGAGCATCGTGGCGCGTGACTTCGACGCGCTACCCGTCACGGCCCGCCTGCTGGTCGAGCACCTGAGCCCGCCGGCCAGCGCATCCTGAAGGCCACTTGGCCGCTGGATGCCCCCAAAAATTTCCCCACGACACCAACCATTCGAGAACGCCATGGGACGCACCCTCTACGACAAGATCTTCGACGAGCACGTCATCCACACCGAGGATGACGGCACCGCCGTCCTCTACATCGACCGCCACCTGGTGCACGAAGTCACCAGCCCCCAGGCCTTCGAAGGACTGCGCATGGCCGGCCGCAAGCTGTGGCGCATCAGCTCCGTGGTCGCCACGGCCGACCACAACACCCCCACCGACGGCTGGGAGCGCGGCTATGACGGCATTGCCGACCCCATCAGCAAGGAACAGATCACCACGCTGAACACCAACATCGGCGAGTTCGGCTCTGCGGCCTTCTTCCCCTTCATGGACAAGGGTCAGGGCATCGTCCACGTCATGGGCCCCGAGCAGGGCGCCACCCTGCCCGGCATGACCGTGGTCTGCGGCGACAGCCACACGTCCACGCACGGCGCCTTCGGCGCACTGGCCCACGGCATCGGCACGTCCGAGGTCGAGCACGTGATGGCCACCCAGACCCTGCTGGCCAAGAAGGCCAAGAACATGCTGATCAACGTCAGCGGCAAGGCGGCCCCCGGCATCACGGCCAAGGACATCGTGCTGGCCATCATCGGCAAGATCGGCACGGCCGGCGGCACGGGCTACACCATCGAGTTCGCCGGCGAAGCCATCCGTGACCTGAGCATGGAAGGCCGCATGACGGTCTGCAACATGGCCATCGAAGGCGGCGCACGCGCAGGCCTGGTGGCCGTGGACGACAAGACCATCCAGTACGTCAAGGGCCGCCCGCTGGCCCCCACTGGCGCCGAATGGGATGCCGCCGTCTCCTACTGGAAGACGCTGCACTCCGATGCCGATGCGAAGTTCGACCGCGTGGTCGAGCTGCAGGCCAGCGAGATCGTGCCTCAGGTCACCTGGGGCACCTCGCCCGAGATGGTGCTGGGCGTGGATGCCCGCGTGCCGGACCCCGACAAGGAAAAGGATGCCAGCAAGCGCGGCGCCATCGAACGCGCGCTGACCTACATGGCGCTGGAGCCCGGCAAGGCCATTGACGACATCTTCGTGGACAAGGTCTTCATCGGCTCGTGCACCAACAGCCGCATCGAAGACATGCGCGAGGCCGCCGCCGTGGTCAAGAAGCTGGGCCAGAAGGTGGCGCGCAACATCAAGCTGGCCATGGTCGTGCCCGGCTCCGGACTGGTCAAGGAACAGGCCGAGCGCGAAGGCCTGGACCAGATCTTCAAGGCGGCAGGCTTTGAATGGCGCGAGCCCGGCTGCTCCATGTGCCTGGCCATGAATGCCGACCGCCTGGAGCCCGGCGAGCGCTGCGCCTCCACCAGCAACCGCAACTTCGAAGGCCGCCAGGGCGCGGGCGGACGCACCCACCTGGTGAGCCCCGCCATGGCTGCAGCCGCCGCCATCCACGGCCACTTCGTGGACATCCGCAGGTTCTCCTGATCCGATCCCGCAACTGCCCCGCCTGCACACCATGAAGCCCTCCTTCTCGATCCTCCTGATCGGCCTGGCCTTCACCCTGGCCGCCTGCAATACCGTCAAGGGCATTGGCCAGGACGTGCAAAGCGCGGGCAGCGCCATCGAACGCGCCGCCCGCTGAACCCTGAATCCGATACAGCCATGCAACAATTCACCGTGCACAAGGGCCTTGTCGCCCCCATGGACCGCGAAAACGTCGATACCGACGCCATCATTCCCAAGCAGTTCCTCAAGTCGATCAAGAAGACCGGCTTCGGCGTGAACCTGTTCGACGAATGGCGCTACCTGGACCATGGCGAGCCCGGCCAGGACCCGGCCTCGCGCAAGCCCAACCCCGACTTCGTGCTCAATCAGCCCCGCTATGCGGGCGCCTCCATCCTGGTCGCACGCAAGAACTTCGGCTGCGGCTCCAGCCGCGAGCACGCGCCCTGGGCCCTGGACCAGTACGGCTTTCGCGCCATCCTGGCGCCCAGCTTTGCCGACATCTTCTTCAACAACTGCTTCAAGAACGGCCTGCTGCCCATCGTGCTGCCCGAGGCAACGATCGACATGCTGTTCAACGAGATCGCAGCCTTCCCCGGCTACGAGCTGACCATTGATCTGGATCGCCAGGTGATCGTGCGCCCGCAGGGCGAGGAGATCCCTTTCGATGTCATCGCCTTTCGCAAGTTCTGCCTGCTCAACGGCTTTGACGATATCGGCCTGACGCTGCGCCACGCCGACAAGATCCGTGCCTACGAGGCCGAGCGTCTGGCCACCAAGCCCTGGCTGGCACACACGCTGGTGCAGCGCTGATCGATCTCCACTTGCGCGCATCAATGGGCCGCAGGCGTTGCTGAACCAGCCTCCGGCGGCCTTCCACCATCCGAACAGTCTCTCAAAAGGAACACCATGAAAATCGCAGTCTTGCCCGGTGATGGCATCGGCCCCGAAATCGTTGCGGAAGCCGTGAAGGTGCTGGGCGCCCTCGGCCTGGACTTCGACATGCAGACGGCCCCCGTGGGCGGCGCTGCCTACGAAGCTGCCGGCCACCCGTTGCCCGAATCCACGCTGAAGCTGGCCATGGAGGCCGACGCCGTGCTGTTCGGCGCCGTGGGCGACTGGAAGTACGACACGCTGGACCGCCCGCTGCGCCCCGAGCAGGCCATCCTGGGCCTGCGCAAGCACATGGGCCTGTTCGCCAACTTCCGCCCGGCCATCTGCTATGCGGAACTGACCCACGCCTCCAGCCTCAAGCCCGAGCTGGTCGCGGGCCTGGACATCCTCATCATCCGCGAGCTGACCGGCGACATCTACTTCGGCCAGCCGCGCGGCCGCCGCGTGGCCACCGACGGCCACTTTCCCGGTGCCGAGGAAGCCTTCGACACCATGCGCTACTCCAAGCCCGAGATCGAGCGCATCGCCCATGTCGCCTTCCAGGCCGCGCAAAAGCGCAGCAAGCGCGTGACCAGCGTGGACAAGGCCAACGTGCTGGAAACCTTCCAGTTCTGGAAGGACGTGGTCACTGAAGTGGGCCAGCAGTACCCCGATGTGCAACTGGACCACATGTACGTGGACAACGCCGCCATGCAGCTGGTCAAGGAACCCAAGCGCTTTGACGTGGTGGTCACGGGCAACATGTTCGGCGACATCCTGTCCGACGAAGCCTCCATGCTGACCGGCTCCATCGGCATGCTGCCCTCGGCATCGCTCAACTCCAGGGGCCAGGGCCTGTACGAGCCCAGCCACGGCTCGGCCCCCGACATCGCCGGCAAGGGCATTGCCAATCCGCTGGCCACCATCCTGTCGGCCGCGATGATGCTGCGCTTCTCGCTGAACCAGGAAGCCGCCGCCCAGCGCATCGAAGCCGCCGTGCAAAAGGTGCTGGCCCAGGGCCTGCGCACGGCCGACATCTACAGCGAAGGCACGACCAAGGTCTCCACCCGTGAGATGGGCGATGCCGTGGTGGCCGCACTGGCCTGAAGTCCATGACGGCCGCCAGCCTCCAGGTTTGCGGCCGTCCCTGTGGCGGGCAGGCACTGCCCTGCTTCGCCACAACATGGCAAAACGTCAAAATAGACGTTCGGTTTTCGCCGATTCGACGAAGATATTCATCAAAACAGACATTCTCTTTCCTGGCGTATTCGATAGAATGACGTCTCTTATGTTTGCCGCCCGCCCGTTCCTCCTGCTGAACATTGCACCCGCCGCCCGGGCTGGTGTGGCTGCGCGCGCAATCACCTCCACAACCATTACGACAACCAAAGGCTGACCCAGCCCGGTTCGTCGTGCGCCCTCACCTGGCCTAGACGAGCCGGGCGACAACAGTCTTGATCAAGCACTGTTTTCACACTGAAAGGGCGTTTCAAAAATGAGCAAGCAATTGGTAGGCCTCGTCGGCTGGCGCGGCATGGTCGGCTCCGTGCTGATGGACCGCATGCAGGCAGAGGGTGACTTCGACCTGATCGAACCCGTGTTCTTCTCCACCTCCAACGCCGGCGGCAAGGCCCCGGCCATGGCGAAGACCCACACCGAGCTGCGCAATGCCAACGACATTGCCGAGCTGTCCAAGTGCGACATCATCATCACCTGCCAGGGCGGCGACTACACCAAGGAAGTCTTCCCCCAGCTGCGCGCCTCGGGCTGGAACGGCCACTGGATCGATGCCGCCTCGTCGCTGCGCATGGAAGGCGATGCCGTCATCGTGCTCGACCCCGTCAATGAAGGCCTGATCCAGTCCAAGCTCGCCGCGGGCGGCAAGAACTGGATTGGCGGCAACTGCACCAATTCCATCTTGCTGATGGGCCTTGGCGGCCTGTTCAAGGCCGGTCTCGTGGAATGGGTCAGCTCCATGACCTACCAGGCAGCCTCCGGTGGCGGCGCCAACCACATGCGCGAGCTGCTCAAGGGCATGGGCGTGGTGCACGCTGCCGTGGCCGACGAACTGGCCACGCCCGCATCCGCCATCCTGGACATCGACCGCAAGGTGGCCCAGACCATCCGCACCGACGTGCCCACCGAATTCTTCGGCGCACCGCTGGCCGGTGGCCTGATCCCCTGGATCGATGCGCAGCTGGACAACGGCCAGTCCAAGGAAGAGTGGAAGGGCCAGGCCGAGGTCAACAAGATCCTGGGCACCGAGCAGACCATCCCTGTCGATGGCCTGTGCGTGCGCATCGGCGCCATGCGCTGCCACAGCCTGGCGCTGACCCTCAAGCTCAAGAAGGACCTGCCCCTGGAAGAGCTGGAAGCCATCATCAAGTCCGGCAACCCCTGGGTGAAGTGGGTTCCCAACGACCGCGCCATCACCGTCAAGGAACTGACCCCTGCCGCCATCACCGGCGGCCTGGAAGTCGGGGTGGGCCGCGTGCGCAAGCTGAACATGGGCCCCGAGTACCTGTCGGCCTTCGTGATCGGTGACCAGCTGCTGTGGGGCGCCGCCGAGCCGCTGCGCCGCATGCTGCGCATCCTGCTCGCCGCCTGAACATCGCCGGCTTGAGCCAACACAAAAAGCGCCATGTCCCGGGCCGGGACATGGCGCTTTTTTCGGCTTTAAGCCCTGGGCAATTGGGCACAATGCCCAGGTCTCTTGTCCATTGGCTGTAGGTGGTTGCCTACAATCACCAAAGATACATTGTGTTTCTTCTCGTTGCCGTTCGACAACAACTATTGGCGTTCGCCGGCAACCAGACGCTTGCGATCCTATAGCGTGGCCGACAATGCGACCCAAGCACCTTGGTAGATGGCGTGCCATCTATCCCCGGGTAAATTTCAATTACATGTGCAAGCGCGGGCATTCCCACAATAACAATAGTGCCTGCCCAATTGCATCCACACAGGTTTGACGCTTTATGCATCGTTGGAAACTCTCTGTGCTGGCCACTGCGGCCGTCGTCTCGGTCGCACTGCCCGCCTCCGAGGCCTGGGCACTGGCTCTGGGCCGGGTGAACGTGCAATCGGCCCTGGGCGAGCCCCTGCGTGCCGAAGTCGAAATCCCCCAGATCACCGCCGCTGAAGCCGAAGGTCTGCGCGTGGGCGTGGCCTCTCCCGGCGTCTTCCGCACCCAGGGCATGGAGTACAACGCCACCGCCAGCCAGGTGCGCGTCAGCGTGCAGCGCCGCGCGGATGGCTCGGCCGTGCTGCGCCTCACAAGCACACAGCCCGTCAACGAACCCTTTGTCGATCTGGTGATCGACGCCAGTTGGGCTTCGGGCAACCTGCAGCGCAACTACACCCTGCTGCTGGACCCGCCCACCCTGCAAAAGCTCCCGCCTGCCGTGACGGCTGCAGCCCAGGCCTCGGAGG